>NZ_QUAC01000082.1 GCF_003389455.1 Streptomyces inhibens
CGCCTGGGCCACCGGCGGCGCCGGCCGCCCCGACCCGTACGCCTCCGCCGTCCGCGCCGCCGCGATGCGGTGGCGCACCCTGCCGACCGGCTGGCAGCAGGCGCCCTTCCTCGCCGACGGACGGCTCGGCTGCCAGATCTACGCGGGCACCACACCCCACACCCTGAAAGTGATGGTCAGCCACACCGAGGTGCAGGACCAGCGTGGTCAGTGGCGGGCCGGTATCGGGTACTCGCGGCTGCCCGTCGGGTACTTCACCCTCACCCTGGCCGGGGCCGTGACCGGCGTCGACTGGACGCTGGACCTGTGGGACGCGGAGCTGCGCGGCACCGTCACCACCACCCGCGGCAGTGTGCGGCTCAGCGCCCTGGTGCACACCACCCGCTCCGCGCTGCTGATCTCCACCCGGCCGAGCCCGGGTGAGGCCGACGCCGCCTGGTCGTTCACCTGGCTGACCGCGGCCACCACCCGCACCAGCGGCAAGCCCGCCGACTACACCCCCAACCCCGCTCCCCGTACCGGCACAACCGGCGCCCCCGACGCCATACACTTCGTCGAGCAGCCGCTGCTGGCCGGCGGCGGCTGGACCACCGCCTGGCGCGAGCGCCACGCCGGCACCGCCCGGCTCCTCGCCGCCCACCTCGTCTACCGGTCCCCCGGCGATCCGGCCCGTACGACACAGGAGGCGGTGCGCGCGGTCGCCGGCACCCTGGCCGCCGACCCCGACCGGCTCATCGCCGGGCACCGCGCGTGGTGGCACACCTACCACCGGCGCAGCCTGCTGTCCGTACCCGACAAACGGCTGCAGAGCTTCTTCCTCGGGCAGCTCTACAAGCTCGGCTCGGCCACCCGCGCCGACGTTCCCGCCCTGTCGGAGTGGGGGCCGTGGTTCCCGGAGGTCGGCAACAACTGGACCGCCCTGTGGTGGAACCTCAACGTCCAGATCGCCTCCACCGCCTACCTCGGCACCAATCACCTCGAACTCGACTCGGTGACCGGCGCGTTCCGCCGCTTCGAGGAGAATCTGCCGCTGTCCGTACCGCCCGCGTACCGTGACGGCCGCACCTACGCCCTCGGCCACCCCTCCGACTGGCATCTGCGGCCCGGCGAATGGACCGTGGGCGCGCCCGGCTCGGACCGGATCTCCGACAACTTCGGCAATCTGACCTGGGGCCTGCACAACGTCTGGCTCGCCCACCGCCACACCATGGACCGTGCCGTCCTGCGCGACGTACTCCTCCCGCTCCTCGCCGGAGCGCTGAACTTCTACGACCATTTCCTGTACGAGGGCAGCGACGGCCATCTGCATCTGCCCACCACCCGCTCCCCCGAGTACGCCGACGCCGCCGACTGCACCTACGACCTGGCCCTGATCCGCTGGGCCGCCCACACCCTGCTCGACGCGGCCCGCGCGCTGCGCATCGAGGACCCGCGCGCCCCGCGTTGGCACGAGATCGCGACCCGCCTGGTGCCGTACGCACAGGATCCCGCCGACGGCGTGATGATCGGCGCGGGCGTCCCGCTCGCCGAGTCGCACCGCCACCACTCCCACCTGCTGTGGCTCTACCCCCTGCGCGAAAAGGTCTGGGACCGGCCGGCGGACCGGGAGCTGATGCGCAAGAGCTTCGCCCACTGGGCGGGTATGCAGAGCGCCTGGCGCGGCTACAGCTATGCGCTGTCCTCGTCGATGTCATCGGTGATGGGCGAGCCCGAACGCGCGCTGGACCTGCTGACGTTCTTCACCGACCGGAACACCGTGGCCGACTGTCAGCTGACCGAGAACACCATGTACCGGGAGGGGAAGAACTTCGCGCTGGAGAGCCCGCTCGCGGCCGTGCAGTCGATGCTCGACATGGTGCTGCAGAGCCATGGCGGGGTGCTGAAGGTCTTCCCGTCCGTCTCCCGCCGCTGGTCCGATGTCTCCTTCGCCACGCTGCGCGCCCAGGGCGCGTTCCTGGTCGACGCCGACCGGTCCGCGGGCCGTACCCGCTGGATCCGGGTGCACAGCGAGGCGGGCGCGCCGCTGGTGCTCGAACACGGCATCGAGGGCGCGGTCACGGTACGGGACGAGCGCGGCAGGCCACTGCCGTGGAAGCCGGCAGGGCAGGGCCGGATCGCCGTCCGTCTGCCGCGCGGCGCCACGGCGTTCATCGCGCCGCCGGGCACCGACCCGGACTCCGGCCCACGGGACGTACCGGCCTCCGGGCCGACGCGGCCTTGGGGGCTTCCGTAGGCAGCGGGCGTGCGTCGCCCTTGGGCACGTCAACTCCCTCTGCCATGCGATCACTTGGAGAAGTCGTGCATCAGCCGGCAACCCTCTCCGACTCGACCTCCGATTCCCCTTCCGCCTCCCCCTCCAGGAGAAGCATCCTCGGTGTCGCACTGGCCGCCGGTGCGGCAGGCGCCGCCGGTGCGGCCGGGATGGCCAGGATGGCCGGGATGGCCGCCGTCGCACCGGAGGCGGTGGCCGCGGCGGCCCCGGAGGCGGCGGTCGACCCCTGGGTGAGCGTCCTCGCCGATGCGGACCTCGTATGGCAGCGGATGCCGAAGACCTGGTACGAGGGCCCATTCCTCGGCAACGCCCGCCTGCCCCGGGAACCGGCCTCGCCGCCGACCGCTTCCTCCTCAGGCAACCTCGATGCCGTACTCCTGCACCAGCGCCTCCAGGCCGCCGGAGAAGCCCTTGCCGCCGATCACGAAGTCCCAGTCGCCGCCCGCCCGTTGCCGGAACGAGCCGAGCACCAGCGCGGTCTCGCCGCGCCGCCCGTCCGAGACCTCCAGCTGCCCCAGCTCCTCGCCCGACGCGTCCAGCAGCCGGATCCGGGCATCGGTGAAGCCGGCGAGGTCGGCGTCGGGGTTGACCTGGGGGTCGATCGCCGCGACCAGGACCAGCCGGTCGGCGTCCGCCGGCAGCGCCTCGAACCGCACCTGCATCGCGGCGCGGTCGGGGGCGAAGCCGGGCAGCATCCGCACCGAACCGTCCGGGGTGCACGGGTTGTTGTAGAAGACGAAGTGGTCGTCGCTGAGCACCGTGGTCCCCTTGCAGACCAGCGCGCAGACATCGAGGGCCACCTCGCCGGACCAGTTCATGCCGAGGATGTTGTGGTCGGGCGCCTCGTCGGCAGCGGTGGAGCCGTTCGGGGCGGCGGCGCCCAGCCGGCCGCGCAGCCCGTACCGGCCGAGCAGATCGACGAGTTCGGGGCCGGCGATCAGGCTGAGCGGCTTGCCGTTGGCGAAGGTGTGCGCACCGGGGCCGAACCGGGAGGTCGTCACCAGCACGCCCTTGTTGGCGCCCTCGGACTGCACGGTGCCGTAGAGGTCACGGACGGCGGTCGGCGGGACGGTGTTGCGGTAGCGCTTGACCTGCACCACGATCTTGCCGCCGCGGATCGGGTCGGGGTCCAGCGCATCCACATCGACCCCGCCGTCGCCGGACCGCTGGGTCGTCACGGCCTGCATGCCCATGGCACGGAACAGCTCGGCGATCAGGTTCTCGAAGGCGATCGGGTCCATCTCGTAGAGGTCCGGCTCGCTCTCGCTGCCGTGCGAGACGACCCCGCCGCCGACGTCGCCCGGCAGCCGTCCGGGGCGCACCGCGGTCCGCTGGTCGGGGCGCGCCGCGAGCTGCCCGCGCAGCCCTTCGGTCAGACACTCCACGGCGCCGACCTGCTCAAGATGGAACGCGTCGAAGGCGCTGCGGGGCGCCATGACGGTCGCGAGACACACCTGGGCCGGACGGCCGGTGACCGGGTCCACATCGTCCACGAAACCGTTGAGCGCCACCGACTCCAGGGTGCCGAAGGTGTCGGCGGCGAAGAGGTCGCGCAGCACCAGCAGCACGCTCTGGGCCAGCACATCGCGGTAGAGCGCCCGGCGCTGCGCGGCCGGCCGGGCGGTCTCCTTCTCCTGGTCGGCGGTGGGCATGTACCGCACGGACTTGGTTTCCGGGACGATGTCGTAGCCGGGCAGTTCCCAGTCCAGGACGAGCTGACGGGCCGTCGGGTCGTAGGCGGCGGCGATCTGGCGGGGGAAGCCCTCCGGCCATGCCGTGGAGGAGTACAGCGCGGCGGAGAAGTACTCGACGGCCGCCTCCGCGTCCCCGTTGCGCAGCCCGGACAGCAGCTCCTCGATGCCGGAGTTGTGCTGCCGGATCTCGGCCAGCGCGCCCGCGGCCCACTGGTCGTACTGCTGTCGGTAGGCGGCGAGTTGGGCCTGTCGCTGGCTCTCCGCGGCCTGCGCGGCGTACCAGTCCTGCTCGTAACGAGCGCGGGCCTCCTCCTGGGCGCGGTCACGGCGGGCGGCCCCGACGTGCCAGCCGCCGGGCGGCGCCTGGTAGCGGGCCGGGTCGGGCATCGGGAGCGGGGTGGCGAGGGCGCCGGGCGCGAACTCCTCGATGCGCTCGGGGCGCAGCAGCGCGGAGGCGGTGAAGGCGGGGGCGCGGCAGCCGTCCGCGAGCAGGCCGGTCAGCGCGGCGACCCGGGCGTCCAGTTCCTCGGTGCGGCGGCGGGCGTCGGCCTCCCGCTGCTGCCGGTAGGCCGCCTGCCGCTCGCGGTGCATCCGCGCCATGGCGCGTTCGGCGTCCCGTGCCTGCCGTTCCTGGTCGCGTTGGTGTTGGACATACGCGCGGCGCTGGGCTTCCTCCCGGCGTTGCTGCTGGCGCTGCGCCTCGGCCCAGACGGCCATTAATCCATGGGAACGGCGGCTCATGTCGATCTGTGTCCTCCCCCCGGGGCACCTGCCCCCGGAACCCTGTGGAAGCGGTTTCACCTGCGCTGTTCATCCGACTTTAGCGGGGCGGGAGATGCCGGGCCGGTGGAGCGACGAGATCAGTCCGGCCGGAATTCGGGGGCCTGTCCGGCCCTGGTCCGCCGGAGGTGCCCTAGGCTGCTTCGGCCCGTCTGGCGGCCGCCGTCACCGAGGCGTCGTAGTCCGGTGCGACGCCGGGGACCAGGACCGTATCGCCGTCGATGTGCTGGGTCCGCAGCGGCAGGATCTCCTGGTACTCGGGGGAGTCGTACCAGGCCCGCGCCTCGTCGATGCCGGGGAATTCGATGACGACGACAAAGCCGGGCCAGCCGCCTTCCTTGACCTCGACCACGGCGTTGTGGACCCGGAACCGTCCGCCGAAGGGGTCCAGGGTCGCCTGGATCCGCTCCACGTATGCGGCGATGTCCGGGTGCGGGTCGGCGGGGCGGAGGTGGGCGATGGCGAACGCGCTCATGGGGCGGCCTTTCTCGGTGCGGTACGGCGGTTGCGTTGCCCTCCACGTTTCCAGCCGGCGCCGTCGGGGTCGATTACCTCCGAGGTCATCGCGCACCTCCACCCGCTCTCCACGAAGGGATTCCGTCATGGACGACCTCCTGCACTTCCGGGCCGCCGGCACCAGCCTGGTGCTGGATCTGTCCGGAACCGGCCTGCCGCGCCTCACACACTGGGGCGCCGACCTCGGCCAGCCGGCGCCCGACCGGCTGGCGGAGCTGCGCGCCGCCGATGTCGCGCAGACCGTCGCCAACGCACTGGACGAGCCGGTCCCGCTGAGCGTGCTGCCGCAGCAGTCCGCCGGCTGGCCCGGTACGCCGGGGCTGAGCGGCCATCGCGACAGCTCCGCCGCCGCGCCCGCCTTCACGGTGCGCACCAGGTCCGTACGGGCGGCGGACCGCCATCTGACCGTCGAGGCGGTGGACGGGGACGGCGGTCTGGCGCTGACGCTGGAGCTCGGGCTCACCGACGCCGGGCTGGTACGGCTGCGCGCCGCCGTCACCAACACCGGCGACACCCCGTACCACCTCACCGAGCTGACGCCCGCCCTCCCGGTCCCCGCGCAGGCCACCGAGATCCTCGATCTCACCGGCCGTCATCTGCGGGAACGCGCCCCGCAGCGGCATGCGTTCACGCTCGGCACCCATCTGCGGGAGAGCCGGCGCGGGCGCACCGGCAGCGACGCGACGCTGCTGCAGATCGTCGGGGCGGCGGGTTTCGGCTTCCGGTCCGGTGAGGTGTGGGGGCTGCATGTGGCCTGGAGCGGCAACCACCGCTCGCTCGCCGAGCGCACCCCGGCCGGGCAGGCTGTACTGGCCGGCGGCGAACTCCTGCTGCCCGGCGAGATCCGGCTGGCGCCCGGCGACACCTACCGCTGCCCCTGGCTCTACGGCTCCTACGGGCGCCATGGCCTGGACGAGCTGGCCGACCGCTTCCACCGCCATCTGCGCACCCGCGACGGTCACCCCACCTCACCTCGGCCGGTCACCCTCAACACCTGGGAGGCGGTCTACTTCGACCAGGATCCGGCGACGCTGGAAGGGCTGGCGCGGGCGGCGGCCGAGGTGGGGGCGGAGCGGTTCGTGCTGGACGACGGGTGGTTCCGCGGGCGGCGGGACGATCGTGCCGGGCTCGGCGACTGGTATGTGGACGAGGAGGTCTGGCCCGACGGGCTGCATCCGCTGATCGGCACGGTGCGGGGGCTGGGGCTGCGGTTCGGGCTGTGGGTCGAGCCGGAGATGGTCAACCCGGACTCCGATCTGGCCCGTGCGCACCCCGACTGGATCCTGGCCGCCTCCCCCGCGCGGCTGCCGCCCGCCTCCCGCCATCAGCAGGTCCTCGATCTGGCGCGCCCCGAGGCGTACGGCTATGTCCTCGGCCGGCTGGACGCCCTGCTGCGCGAGTACCGCATCGACTACCTCAAGTGGGACCACAACCGCGATCTGGTGGATGCGGCAGCGCATCACCAGACGGCGGCCGTCTATCGGCTGATGGACGAACTGCGCGCCCGGCACCCGCATTTGGAGATCGAGTCCTGTTCGTCGGGCGGCGGCCGGGTGGATCTGGGGGTGCTGGAGCGCACCGACCGGGTGTGGACCAGTGACTGTATCGACGCGCTGGAGCGGCAGCGGATCCAGCGCTGGACCGGGCTGTTGCTGCCGCCGGAGCTGCTCGGCGCGCATGTGGGGGCGCCGGTCGCGCATACGACGGGGCGGCGGCACACGCTGGACTTCCGGGCGGGCACGGCGCTGTTCTGCCACTTCGGGATCGAGTGGGATCTGACGGCGGCGGACGCGGCGGAGCGGGCGCGGCTGGCCGAGTGGGTGACGCTCCATCGCGCGCTGCGGCCGCTGCTGCACAGCGGGACGGTGGTCCGCGGCGATCATCCCGATCCGGCGCTGTGGGTGCACGGTGTGGTGGCCGAGGACGGCGGGCGGGCGGTGTTCGCGCTGGTGCAGATGGCGACGAGTGTGCAGTCGCCGGCCGGCCGGGTGCGGCTGCCGGGGCTCGATCCGGACGCGGACTACCACCTGTCGCCGCTTGCGCCGGGCGACCGCCCCGAGGGGCCGTTCACCTCGGCGCTGCCGTGGTGGGAGAAGGGCGTGACGCTGCCGGGGCGGGTGCTGGCCGAGGTGGGGGTGCAGGCGCCGACGCTGTTCCCGGAGCGGCTGGTGCTGCTGGAGGCCGTACGGCGGTAACAGAACGTCTCACCCTGGCCGCGGCGGGCGGATAAATCGCGGATAAATCACAGGCATCTCGTGAAGTTCACGGCTTGATGTGAGAACTTCACATGTGATGTTGGTGGTGCTGCCGCAGCAGTGACCGCGGCGGCCGGCCGACGGGCCGTCAGCCGTCGCCCAGCGCCACCAGCTCCGTACCGGCCAGCAGGAAGGCGCCGACACCGAAGTCGGCGGTGGAGTCATAGGTGACCGGCTGGCTGGACTCCGGCCGGTCGCCAACGTTCTGGACAAGGCCGAGGAAGCCGTCGGGGTGCACGGCGGTGTCCACCATCGCGTTCCAGGCCCGGGCGGCGACCGGGCGGAAGAGGCCGCGCGGGACGAGCCCGGCGCGCAGCGCATACGCCGTCCCATAGGTGAAGAAGGCGGTGCCGCTGGCCTCGGGGCCCGGAAGGTGCGCGGGGTCGGCGAGGTTCACATTCCAGAACCCGTCGGTCCGCTGGACGGCGCGCAGCGCGGCCAGTTGCCCGACGAGCGTGGCGCGGTAGGAGGGGACCGGGGCGAAGGTGTCCGGGAGGACGGCGAGCACCTTGGCATGGGCGCCCGCGACCCAGCCGTTGCCGCGCGACCACAGCACGGGCCTGCCATTGGGGGACGCTATGCCGCCGGGCAGGAACCGCTTGTCGCGGTACCACAGGCCGCTGCCGGGGTCGTGGAGGCCGGGGCCGCCCTCGGCGCTCTTGGTGTGGGTGTAGAGCGCGTGCATCGCGTCCCAGTAGGCGGGGTCGTCGCGCAGCGCGCCGAGCCGGGCGAACGGCGGCATCGCCATGTGCAGCGCATCGTCCCACCACCAGTCGTCGTGCTTGTCGGCCGCGGTATCGACCATCCGCCGCAGCGAGTCCTCGATGGCGGCGATCTTGGCCTGGTCGGGCGCGGCGTCCAGCGCGTAGAGATCGAGGTACGCCTGGCCGGCGCAGTGGTTGTCGGCGTGCCGGGTGGTGACGCCGTTGTGCAGCCCGTACGCATGGCGCTCCGCCCAGCCGCGCGCATAGGCGAGGTAGCGGGGCTCGCGGGTGAGGCGGTGCAGGGCCATCAGCCCGCTGAAGAACGTGGCGCGTGCCCACTGGTTGTCCCCGGGGTCGCTGTGCGCACCGATCCAGTGGTCGGCGACCTTGCGCAGTACGGCGACGATCTCAGCGCGGGCCGGCAGCCGGTCGTGCGGACGGCGGCCGGTCACGGCGGCGGCCGAGTGGGCGGACAGTGGCAGTGTGGTGCCGGCGGTCAGCGCGGCGCCGGTGGCGAGGAATTGCCGACGTTCCATGAACACACCTTCCGCGCCGTAGATCACGAGTGGTGGCATGTCGCTGGGCAGCGCCCATGGACCTCTCCTACCCCTCGGTTCCTACCCCTCGGTCTCCCCGGCGCCACATTTCGAGACGCGTCAGAAGCGTGTCAAGGCGTTGGACTGGACCAGATCGGCAAGCCGATCCGCGTTGCTTCCGCCCGTGCGGGGCATTACCTTTAACTCCGTGACTACCGGGTCGGCCATGGGCCACAAGCGAGTGAGGTTCCCGGTCACCACGTGACCGCGCGGCGGGCGACCAGAGCCCCGCCCCTCCTCCCTTTCGCAGTAAGCGCGTTCCGCGCCTTTTCGATGCATGCGTCGTGCGCCTGCATTCGCCACCACCGCATTCAGCACCGCGTTCACCACCGCATTCACCATCACGGTCGATCTCGCGATCCCGTGGACGATTCGCGGCCGAAGCGGGCGATGTGTGCGATCCATTCGCGATCAATTCACCCTGCCCGACGAGCGGTTGACCCGCTCTTCCACCGGGTTTCTTCGCCATGCCCGCGCACATTTCGCGGGCCCAACGCCTTCACCAACTCTGGAGAAAAACAGCACATGCCGATGGATTTCAATCAACAGGTCATCGAGGAGTTCCGGGCCAACGGCGGATGCGTCGGCGGCCCCTTCGAGGGCGGCCGGCTGCTTCTGCTGACCACCACGGGCGCCCGGTCCGGCAACCGGCACACCACCCCGCTCGGCTACCTCCCCGACGGCGGACGTGTCCTGGTCATCGCCTCGGCCGCCGGCGCGCCGAAGCATCCGGCCTGGTATCACAATGTGGTGGCCAACCCCCGCGTCACGGTCGAAGCCGGTGTCTTCACCTACGAGGCGCAGGCCGTCGTCCTGGAAGGCGCCGAACGCGACCAGGCCTTCGCCCGCGCGGCCGAGGCCGACCCGGGGTGGTCGGAGTACCAGGCAAAGACGTCGCGGGTGCTGCCCGTTGTCGCCCTTGAGGAAATCCCCAGCGGGCCGCCGAATATCGCCGCATCGTCGCCGGGTGCGGCCCTCAAGGCGGTCCACGACGGATTCCGGCGGGAACTCGCGCTGATCCGCAGGGAAATAGTCGAATCGGGCCCCGGCCTCGGCGCCCAGCTCCGGGTGAATTGCCTGACCCTGTGCCAGGGCCTGCACAATCACCACACCGGTGAGGACATCGGTATGTTCCCGATGCTCGACCGGAACCATCCCGAACTCGGTCCGGCCCTGGAGCGGTTGCGCCAGGAACACGAAAAGCTCGCGGTCCTCCTCGCCGAACTTCAGCGGGTCATCTCCACGGAGGGCGCGGATCCCCAACTGGTGCTCTCCGAGGTCGAGCGCCTCACGGACGAGGTGGAGCGCCATCTCACCTACGAGGAGGAGCAGTTGATCCCGGTCTTCGACGGGGCGGGCGCCTGCTGAGCCGAGGCGGTCGCCGGGCGGGTCACGACGGGCTCAGATCACGCCGTCCCGACCCGCCCAGTACGGGTCCCGCAGCAGCCGTTTGAAGAGTTTTCCCGACTCGTCGCGCGGCAGCCGCTCCTCGAAGACCACGGCCCGGGGGACCTTGTACCCGGCGAGCCGCTCACCGACATGGGCGCGTACCGCCTCGGCGCTGAGCAGCACGCCGGGTTCGGTCTGCAGATGCGCGGCGAGGACCTCGCCGAACTCCTCGTCGGGGATGCCGAACACCGCCACATCACGGACCCCGTCGAGGGCGAGCAGAGCGCCCTCGATCTCCGCGGGGTAGATGTTGACGCCGCCGGAGATGACCATGTCGTTGCGGCGGTCGCTGAGGTAGAGGTAGCCGTCCGCGTCGAGATGGCCGATGTCGCCGATGGTGACGTACCCGGGCAGGCCCGGCGCTTCCATGGCGGCGCGCTTGTCCGGGTCACCGAGGTAGGTGAACTGCGGCCATTCGTCGGCGGGTTTGAGGTAGATATCGCCGGTCGCGCCGGTCGGCAGTGGCCGGCCGCCGGGGCCGAGGACCGCGACCCCGCAGCTTCCGGTGGCCCGTCCGACGGTACCGGGATGGGCCAGCCACTCGGCGCTG
Source organism: Streptomyces inhibens (assembly GCF_003389455.1). Lineage (GTDB taxonomy): Bacteria > Actinomycetota > Actinomycetes > Streptomycetales > Streptomycetaceae > Streptomyces > Streptomyces inhibens. Next base: position 10,817 of record NZ_QUAC01000082.1, read on the forward strand.
TCGCACCATGTCACGGCGCCGGTCTCACTGCCGCCGTAGTACTCGCGCAGCACCGGTCCCAGCCAGTCGATCATGGCGTGTTTGATATGCGGCGGACAGGGCGCCGCGGCATGCACGACGGAGCTGAGCGACGACAGGTCGTAGCGCTCGCGTACGTCCTTGGGCAGTCGCAGCAGCCGTACGAACATCGTGGGTACGACCTGCACCTGCTCGATGCGGTGCGCCTCGATCAGCCGCAGGAACTCCTCGGCGTCGAAGCGCGGCATCAGGGTGATGTCCAGACCGGCCGCGAGTGCGAGGACGGCGTGCTGACTGGGGGACGCGTGGTAGAGCGGCGCGGGGATGAGCGTACGGCCGCCGGGCACGACCGCGAAGTACTCCAGGAACAGCCGCACCGCTTCGTCGAGCCGGTCCGGGGCGACGGGTTCGCGCAGAACTCCCTTGGGACGTCCGGTGGTTCCGGAGCTGTAGATGACGGTGGGCGGATGGTCCCCGGCGGCCCGGTCCAGCGGTTCACAGCCTTCCAGCCAGCGGTCGAGCAGCGGGTACCGCCCGGTGGGCGGTGGCGCGGCGATGCCGCAGGCGGCCGCCACACCGGCAGGGAGGGGGACCTCGACGATCGGTACGCCGTCGGGGAGCACGGCGGCCACCCCGTCGAGCAGGTCGGTGTGCACGAAGACCACCTTGCTGCCGCTGTCGGTGAGCACATGCCGTAGCTCGTCATGCTGGAAGTGCCAGTTGACGGGCACGGCGGAGGCGCCCAGCAGCGCGGCCGCGGTGGTGATCTCCAGATGGGAGGGCTCGTTGCGCAGCACGACGGCGATCCGGTCACCGCGCTCAACTCCCGTCCTGCACAGTCCCGTTGCTATCCGCGCGGCGCGTTCGAGGAAGGCCGGGTAGTCGCGTTCCTGACCCGCGCAGCGGATCGCCGGGGCGCCGGCGGCGGACGGGGCGACGGCTTCCATGGTGCCTCCAGTGAGTGCGACCGGGGTCGCTCATTGAAACAGCCCGCTCCGGGTGTTTTCCAGGTCACCGGCCTGGATGCCGGCGTACGCGGAAGCCGACGGTACGCATCTCGGCCACCCACCCCAACGCCCCTCCTTAGGTCCGAGGTATTCGGCGCCTTCTCCCGTCGACTCCCCCAACTCCCGGCCCATTCCTCCCCACTTCCCGCCCGATTCCCGTCAGGTGCTCCGATGTTTATCGCGTCCAGGGTCTTCCGGTCCGGGTGCCGGCGCCTGCACCATGCGGGGTGGCACAGGAGGCACGTAGTGACCAACTGACCCGAGGAGCGAGCGATGCACAGCCGCACAAGACCGTTCCGGATGCTGGGAATTGTGGGCGCGCTGGGCGCGCTGCTGCTGGCGGCCGGCAGCCCCGTGGCCGCCGCGAGGCCCCCACAACGCCCCGCCGCAGGCCCCGGCACCAACCACGCGACGGACGACCCGTTCACCTCATCGCGCACCTCGTGGTGGCGCCAGGACCGCTTCGGGATGTTCATCCACTTCGGCGCGTACTCGAACCTGGAGGGCGAGTACACCCGGCCCGACGGCACGGTCTGCCGCAACGCGGAGTGGATCAAGCGCGAGTGCGGGATCCCCGACGAGGCGTACGAGAAGCAGGCCGCCACCTTCAACCCCTCGGCCTTCGACGCCCAGGCGATCGTCCGGGCGGCCAAAGACGCCGGACAGCGCTATATCGTCATCACGTCCAAGCACCACGACGGCTATGCGATGTGGCCGACGAAGCAGAACACCTGGAATCTGCGCGACCACTCCTCCTTCGACCCGCACCGCGACATCCTCGCCGAGCTGAAGAAGGCCGCCGACGCCGCCGGGATCAAGCTCGGCTTCTACTACTCGATCTGGGACTGGCACGACCGGGACTTCGCCGACCCGGCGACCTTCCCGCGTTACAAGAAGCGGATGTACGGCCAGCTCAAGGAGCTGATCGACAACTACGACCCGGCCCTGCTGTGGTTCGACGGCGAGTGGGACACGGACAACCCCACCAACACCTGGTCGCGCCAGGACGGCGCCGATCTCCAGGCGTATCTGCACGGCCTGAATCCGCGTCTGATCGTCAACAACCGCGTCGGCAAGCGCGATGTGGTCGACGGCGACTTCGGCACACCGGAACAGGAGATCCCCACGGAGCCGGTCGACGGTCAGCTGTGGGAGAGCTGTATGACGCTCAACGACCACTGGGGCTTCGCCAGATACGACACCAACTGGAAGGCGCCCGCCACGGTCGTCCGCAATCTGCTGGATGTGGCCAGCCGCGGCGGCAACTATCTGCTCAACGTAGGCCCTGACAAGCTCGGGCGCATCCCGCAACCGTCGGTCGACCGGCTGCGCGAGGCCGGCCGGTGGCTGGGCGCGCACGGCCAGGGCGATGCGGTGTACGGGGCCGGGCACACCGGGCTGGTCGCCGATCCCTCCTGGGGCGCGGTCTCCCGACGCGGCAACGAGCTGTACGCCTCCGTCACCTCCTGGCCCGCGGCCGGCACACCCCTCCACCTCACCGCCAAGCAGCCGTTCGAGATCGCCTCGGCCCGGGTGCTGGGCAGTTCCCAGCAGGTGAAGGTCGCCCCGTCCGGCGACGGCTTCGACCTCACCCCGTCCGGCGCGGCCACCGATCCGATCGCGAGCGTCATCCGCCTCACGGTCAAGCCGCCGGCCGCGGCACCCGCCGGCAGCGGCCGCGGGCTGACGGCGCAGAGCTGGGCGAACGACTCCTTCACCGGCCCGCCCGCGGTGACCGGCGTCGATCCGACGGTGAACAAGTCCTACCGCTTCGACGGATCGCCGGACCCCAAGATCCCCGCCGATCACTTCAGCACCCGCTGGACCGGCACCATCCAGCCCCGTTTCGACGAGACCTACACCTTCACCACGGTCTCCGACGACACCGTGCGGCTGTGGATCGACGGCAAGCCGGTGATCGACAGTGCCACCCCGCACGGCCCGAAGGTCGACAAGGGGACCGTCACCCTCAAGGCCGGCCACCGGCACAGCATCCGGATCGACTACACGGAGCGGACCGGTGAGGCGCATATGAAGCTGCTGTGGTCCAGCGCGAGCCAGTCCCAGCAGATCGTGCCGCAACGTCAGCTCTACGCCGACTGACCGGGGCCCGCGCGGACGGTACCTGCCGGCGGGCGGGAAATCCGCCGCCCCCGGTTGGGCCGTTCGGGTCGGCGCGGGGGCGGTTGTCGGTGCCCGCTCCTATTCTCGGGGAGCATGAGCAACGACGAGATCCTGCGGACCCATGGCGAGGCCATCGCGCTCTTCGGGACGCGGGTGCACGCCGTCCGCGACGACCAGTGGGACGACCTCACGCCGTGCACGCAATGGTCGGTGCGTGATCTGGTCAACCACCTCACCGCCGAGCAGCTGTGGGTGCCCCGCCTGGTGCGGGACGGCGCCACGCTCGCGGAGGTGGGTTCGGACTACGACGGGGATGTGCTCGGGGACGATCCGGCCGCGGCCTGGGACCGTGCGGCGGTGGCCGCCGTGGCGGCGTTCTCGGAGCGCGGTGCGCTGAGCCGCACGGTCCAGCTGTCGTACGGATCGAGTCCGGCCGACGCGTACTGCACGCAGATGATGGCCGATGCGGTCGTGCACGCCTGGGATCTGTCCCGCGCGATCGGCGCCGATGAGCGGCTGCCGGGCCATCTGGCCGAGGCGGCGCTGCGTGAGGTGGAGCCGTATGCCGCGGGGCTCGGCGCCTCCGGGCTGTTCGCCCCGGCGGTGGAAGCCCCGGCGGACGCCGACGCTCTCACCCGGCTGCTGTGCCTGCTCGGGCGTCGGCCCTGACCCTGGAGAGTGGTCACCCCAAGGGTCAGGGCCGACGCCCGAGCGGTCGGTCGAGCAGTCGATGCCGCGGAAGATGTTCGGCTCGGCGGGGTCGTCGTCGCAGCCGGCCAGACGGACCGGGGCACAGCGGTCCCAGGCTTCGAGGTTGCGGACTTCCTTGATACGACCTGGCCGCTCGCCCTGCTTCAGACGGGGCTGCTTGTGTTGAGCCTTGCGCAAAGCCACCACGCACTCCTTCATCGAGGTATTGGTCCGACGCGGTGGCGCCTTGTTCACAAAGCGGGAAGTCGGCCAAGGTTTGTGGCGTTCCCGCGACGGGCCAATGGTGTTGGCGTCTCCCAGAAAGGTCGTCCGTCGCCCTTCAGAGTAACGACGCCGCGCGCGGCGCGCTCGACGTTTTCCGGCGGTATAGCCATGTCACCGAAGGGCGGGAATTCCCTCTCCCCAAGAGCGACGGGGGAATGGGGCAGATTCTGTGATGCACATCACTCACTCCAATGGCCCTCAAGTTGCTGCATCTGCCATGATCCGTACGCTGGAGAGTGACCGCGAGGCGGGATGGATCTCGCCCTCGTGCGCTACACGCGCGGGCCGCGTGGCTCACGGATGACACCGGATCCTGCCGCCTCCGCTTATGGCCGCCGCTCTCGACGCGATGGCCCGCGACCTGGGCCGGCAAGGTTTTGTCGAGGTACCGGCAACCATTCCGTCCCGTCGTGCGGGCACCCCCTGGGTCTCGGAACTTCCGTTCGGACTCATGGGGGGTGACATGTCTGCTTTCCGCAGGCATTCAGAGCGAGCGTCGGTCGGGGACATCGGGGACAGCCGGTGGCTGACCGTACCGGGCTGCAAACAGGTACTGGTGGTTGCCCATTCGGTGACCTATCTGCAGAGGCTGCGCGCGGTGTTCTCACTGCTGGAACAGGACCCACGGCTCCAGGTGGTGTGCACGGTCCCGCCGCACCAGTTCGGCGAGGGGGTGCATGAGGCGCTTGCCGCGCTGGGCATTCCGGTGATCCCGTGGCGCCGGGCCGTCCGCCGTGAATTCGATCTGGCGCTGGCAGCCGGGTCCCGGGGCACCGAGCAGATCCGGGCCCGGCTGGTGCGGCTGTCGCACGGCGCCGGCCAGATCAAGGTGCTGCGCTCCGCCCGGGAGGGCGCGGCGTCGGACGGGAATGCGGCCGGACGGCACGAGGCCGGCACGGACGAGGGGCGGACGGCGCAGGCGCAGGCGGCGCTCCGGCCGCCGGCCATGCTCAGCCGCGAGTATCTGCTGCACGAGGGGCGGGTGGTGCCGGCGGCGGTGGCGCTCTCCCACGAGCGGGATCTCGCGGAGCTGACCCGCACCTGCCCGGAGGCGCTGCCCGTCGCCCGGGTGGTCGGCGACCCGTGTCACGACCGGATCGCCGCGAGCCTGCGGCTGCGCCGTCGCTACCGGCAGGCCCTGGGCCTGGGCGAACGCCAGAAGTTGGTCGTGGTCGCCACGACCTGGGGCCCCTCCTCGGCGTTCGGCAGCTTCGAGACGCTGCTGCCGCGGCTGGCCACCGAGCTTCCCGCGGACCGGTTCCGCACCGCCGTGCTGGTGCATCCCAACGTCTGGGCCGGGCACGGCAGTCGGCAGATCCGGGCCTGGCTCACGGGTTTCCGGCGACGCGGACCGGTGGCGATCCCCCCGGAGGCGGACTGGCGCAGCATCCTGGTCGCTGCCGACTGGATCATCGGCGACCACGGGTCGGTCACCTCGTACGGAACGCTCACCTCGGCGCCCGTGCTGCTCGCCCGCTTCCCCGACCACGAGGTGCACCCGGACTCCCCCGCCGCGGCGCTGGCACGCACCGCTCCGGCACTGACCGCGGCCCGGCCGCTGCGGGAGCAACTGCGGTACGCGGCCGCGGAGTACCGGCGTGCCGATTACGCGCGTATCGGGGCGATGCTCTCCTCGGAGCCGGGCCGCTTCAACACCAATATGCGCTCCTTGCTCTACGGGATCCTGGGCCTAGGCCGGCCCGCCTTCGCACCGGTGACGGCGGCCCTGCCCAGTCCACCGCCGCTCGACAGCTGGGCGGGTCTGCCGGGATCGGAGGCGGCGTGATGACGCGGTCGACGGCGGCGCGGGCGGCGGCCGCTCCGTATGCGGACGGGTCCCCGCCCGTCGTGCTGCTGGCCACGGTGGCACTGGTGGGTGTGCCCGGTACGCCGGCGCGGGAGGCGATGCCGCACGGCGGCCCGGATCCGGCCGGCTGGGGACTGACGGTCGGCGCCGTCACACCGGGCGCCTCCTGCCTCGCCGCGGTGCGGATGACGCCACCCCTCGTGGACGGTCTGCCGTACTCGGCGGAAACCATGGATCCGTCGGGGGCGGCGGCGGACACCCATCTGTGCGTCGGCGGCGAAACCTCCGGTACGCCGTGGTGGGCCGAGTGTGCCGATGTCCTCATCGGCGGGGCCGCCGACTGCGCGGACGCGGGTGCACCGCACGGTGTCGGCCCGCTGCTCGACCGGCACCCCGGCGCGCTGGTCGCGGCGGTTCCGCACAGCGCGGGCGGCTGTGTGCTCGGTGTGCGTGACGGGCAGGCGCTGCTGGCGATCCCGGGCCGCGGGCGCCGCATGTGCGCGCGCCGGCGGACCGCGTTCGCGTCCTTCGTGCACGGCTGGCTGGTGGCCGGCCGGCCGCTGGGAGCGCTGCGCAGCGTCGTGCTCGGCGCACCGGACACCGCGACCGGCGCCCCGCCGCTGTCCGTACACCTCCGGCACGGCCGTACGGGGCCGGGCGGGGAGCGCGGCACGGCGCGAGGGGGGTGAGGCGGGCCGTACCGCCGGCTCACCCCGGGCCGGCTCCGGCATCCATGTGTCGGAGCCGGCCCGTCAAGCGGCCGGTGTCGGACGGGCTGAGCGGTTCGTACAGCGCACGGGCCCGCTCGTAGGACCGCCGCGCCGACGCCGGCTCTCCGCCGTCCTCGGCGCACTGGCCGAGCAGTTCCCAGGTGCGCGCTTCCCAGTGCACGGAACCCAGCCGCTGGAACTCCTCCAGTGCGGCGGCGAGTTGACGGGATCCGGCCGCCGGGTCGCCGGCGCAGGCGGTGGCCCGGCCCAGATGGGCGAGGGCCCGGGCCGCGTCATAGGGGTCGCTCTCGGCCCGGAGCGTGGTGTGTGCGTGGGCGAGCAGGCTAGCCGCGGTGTGCCAGGCGCCGCGTTCCAGGGCGAGTTCGCCCAGTGCGTAGCGGGAGAGGGCGGCGCCTCGGGTGTGGCCGATGGACTCGCGGCGGTCGAGGGCCTGCTGGTGGTACTCCTCGGCACGCACCAGATCGCCCGCGCCGCGGTGCGCCTTGCCCAGTCCGTTGAGTGCTTGGGCCTGTTGGCGTACGTCGCCGTCTTCCTCGGCGAGCCGGAGGGCCTGGCCGAACCATTCCACGGCTTCCTCGTACCGCCCGGTGTGGCACAGGCCGTTGCCGCCGGAGGTCAGCATCCGCCCCTCGCCCTTGCGGTCGCCGTGCCGGCGGGCGGCATCGAGGCCGAGGCCGTGTGCCTCGGCCCACAGGCCGTACGGGCGCAGCCGCAGGAACAGCGGCCACATGGCGTCGACGAGCTGCCAGGCGGTGGCGTCGTCGTGGCCGCTGCCGGCGCTCAGCCGTACGGCGGCCATGAGGTCGAGCCGGCGGGCGTCCAGCCAGGCGAGCGCCGTCTCCTGGTCCGGGAGCGGGGTCGGCTGCACGGTGCGGCCGTCGTAGTCGCGGGCGAGCGTGCGGTGGCTGGGGGTGAGCAGCGCTTCGGCGGCGGTGGCGGTGGCCAGGCACCAGTCGAGGAAGTGGCGCAGGGCCGCGCGCCGCGCCGGTGCGGGTTCTTCCTTGGCGCGCCCGGCGGCATGCAGCCGTACCAGGTCGTGGAAGCGGTAGGTGTCCGGGCCGACGTCCTGGAGGAGGTTGCCGTCCATGAGGATGTCGAGCAGCCGTTCCGCCTCGTCCAGGCTCACCGCGCACACCGCGGCGGTCAGCTGCGGATCGTAGTGGGTGAGGGGCAGCAGGCCCAGCAGGCGGTAGGCGCGGGCGGCGTCCGGCGGCAGCAGTGCGTAGGACTCGTCGAGTGCGGTGTGCACGGCCGATTCCCCTTCCACCCGCAGGAGTTCGAGGGGGCCGCGACCCCGGGTGAGCGCCGCGGCCATCGCCGCGACCGGCTGCCGGGGGCGGGCGGCCAGCCGGGCGGCGGCCAGGCAGACGGCGAGCGGCAGAAACGCGCACTGCGAGACGACTTGGCGGGCCGCTTCGGGGTCCTGCTCGACCCGGCTGCCGCCCCCGCCGCGGGCCAGCAGTTCCAGGGCCGCGGCCGGGTCGAGCGCGTCGACCTGGTGGAATCCGGCGCCGTCGGTGATCAGTCCGGTCAGCCGACGGCGGCTGCTCACGACGAACAGGCTGCCCGGCGCGCCGTTGAGGAGGGGCCGGACCTGGGCGGCGCTCAGCGCGTTGTCGATCATCACGGCGAGCCGGAGGCCGGCGCTCACCGAACGCCACAGGGCAGCCTGTTCGGCGAGTTGGACCGGTACGAGGCCCACGCCGAGCGCCCGGAGGAAGGCATCGAGCACCTCACCGGGCCGCAGCGGGCGGTCCGGGCCCTGGGCGCCGAGGTCGGCGTAGAGCTGTCCGTCCGGATACTCCTCGGCGATACCGCGCAGCCAGTGGGAGACCAGCGCGGTCTTGCCGACGCCCGCCGGCCCGCTCACCACCACCAGCTGGGGTACGGACGTCCGGCGGGCGTCGCGTAATTCCTCCAGGGCCGCGATATCGGCATCGCGGTCGGTGAAGTGGGCGGGGACCGAGAGGAGTTGGCGTGGTACGGGCGGCCGGGCCTGCGGCGCTTGATGGACGTGGATGCCGCCGCGGATCTCGGCCGCCTGCACGCTGGCACCCCAGATCTGTGCCGATCCGCCGATCTCGTTGCGTCCGCCCCACGCCCCGTCGGTGTGCTCGCCCGGTCCGCTCATGCCGCTCCCCCCGATGGCTCAGCCGTTTGGCATATCCATAACCCTTGGCCCGAGATCTACCCAACGAGGGCTGCTCTTCACATCGCCGGTATGCCGCATCGGCCGGGCGCGGCCCCTACCGGGCGCTCCACGTGGCGCAAAAACGCCGTCTGTCCCAGAGCCTGACACTGTGTCATGCTCCACAGGGTGCGGGGTGGTACCGGCGGGAGGGGCGCTGGTGGAATTCCGATTAATGGGTACGGTCGAGTTGCGGTCCGGTGCGCGCGGCAGCGGGCTCGGCTCCGGCAAGGAACGCATCGTCCTGGCCGCGCTCGCACATGACGTCGGCCGGCCGGTGAGCATCGAGACCCTGGCGCACCGCCTCTGGGACGACTCCCCGCCCCGGCGCGCCCGCCCCAACCTCTATACCTATGTCTCCCGCGTCCGTCGGGCCCTCGCGGAGATCGGCGGGGCGGAGGCACCGCCGCTGGCCCTGCGGGCGCGGACGTACACCCTGGAGGCGGACCCGGAGACCGTCGATCTGCGCCGCTATCTGAATCTCGTCGCCCGCGCCCGGGTACTCAGCGACAGCGGCGACACCCCGGGCGCCCTGGGCCTCCTCGACCGGGCTGCGGCGCTCTACCGCGGTGAGCCGCTGGCCGGGCTGTCCGGTTCCTGGGCCGAGCAGGTCCGCACCACCGTCGCCGCCCGTCAACTGGCGGCCACGCTCACCCGCTCCGGCATCGAACTGCGGCTGGGACACTTCGCCGAGGTCGTCCCCGACCTGACGACGCTGCTCGAACGGCATCCCGCCGACGAGGCGCTGACCGCCCAGCTCGCGCTGGCGCTCTACGGCTGCGGCCGGATCGCGGAGGCCACCGAGGTGCTGCACAAGACCGGCGCCCGGTTGCGCCGCGGCTTCGGCGCCGACCCCGGCTCGGCCCTGCGCCGCATCCAGCGGGGCATTCTCAGCGGCGTCCCGGCGGCCGAACTGCTCACGCCCGCGCCCGCCGCACCCGTCACGTCGGGCCCCGCGCCCACCACCGGTCTTCCGGTGCCCGACAACCTCCCCCGGGACGTCCCCTGGGTGGGCAGGCGGGACGAGCTGCGCCGGCTGACCGCCGCCCTGACCGATGCGCCGGACTCCGCCGCCTCGGCCCGGCACCCGGTCGTCGCTTTGGAGGCCATCGACGGGATGGGCGGCGTCGGAAAGACCTCGCTCGCCGTGCACGCCGCTCATCTGCTGCGCCACCGGTTCCCGGGCGGCCGGGTGCACCTGGACCTGCGTGCCCACGCGCCGTTCGAGGCCCCTTTGGAACCGGCGGCGGCGCTCGGCATCCTGCTGCGGCGCTTCGGGATGCCCGCCGCGCGGATCCCGCACGAACTGGAGGAACTCGTCGCCCAGTGGCGGGCGTTGCTGTCCGACCGGCGGGCCGTCATCATCCTCGACGACGCCACCGGACCGGATCAGGTCCGTCCGCTGCTGCCCGCCGGGAGCTCCCCGTCCCTGGTCATCATCACCAGCCGCAGCCGGCTGACCGGCCTGCCGGACGTCCGCCCGATCTCGCTGGGCGCGCTCACCCCGGACGACGCGGTCGCCCTGCTGCGCAGCCGGCTGGGTAACGAGCGCCTGGTGAACGATGAGTCGGCGGCGGAAATCGTGCGGTTCTGCGGCCATTTGCCGCTCGCCCTCGACATGGTGACCAGCCGGCTCAAGACACGTACCACGTGGTCCACGGCCGACCTCAGGGACCGGTTGGTGCGCGAGCGGGGCCGGCTGGGCGAGATCCGGGACGCCTCCGGCGACATCACCCGCACCTTCGACTTCTCCTACCGCGGTCTGACGGCCCCGCAGCAACACGCCTTTCGCATGCTGGGCCGGCACATCGGCTCGGAGTTCGGCGTGCACGCCGCGGCGGCGCTGATCGACCGCCCGGTCGACGGCACCGAGCGCACCCTGGAGGAGCTGCTCAATCTGCACATGGTGATGGAGCCTTCCCCGCACCGCTTCCGGCTGCACGATCTGCTGCGGGTCTACGCCAACGAGCTGACCGCGGACGTGCCGGACGCCGACCACGACCGGCAGGCGGTCCAGCGGCTGACCGACTTCTATCTGCACACCGCGGACCGGGCCGACCGGATGCTCTATCCCCACCGGGCCCGGATCGGGCTCCCGGTCGCCGCGCGGCCCGCCGAGTTGCCGCAGTGGCTCGATCCGGCCGGTCCGAAGGAGTGGCTGCTCACCGAGAAGCCCAATCTGCTGGCCGTGGTGGAGTACGCCCGCGCACAGGGCGACACCCTGCGTACCGCCCTGCTCGCGCATGTCCTGGGCGAGTATCTGGTGGCCGAGGGGCACTGGGACCTGGCCCGGGAGCTGCACGAGGCGGCGGTCGCACACTGGCGGGCGGAGGAGGACGCCGGCGCCGAGGCGCGGGCGCTGCTCGATCTGACCACGGTGCTGGCGCGCGGCGGCGGCTACGACCGGGCACTGCGCGCCGCCCATCGTGCGCTCGACCTGGCGCGGCGGGCGCCGGACCCCGAAGCGGAGGCCGAGGCGTTGCACCAGCAAGCGGTGCTGCTGTGGTACACCGCCCGCAATCTGGAGGCGCTGCCGCTCCAGCAGCAGGCCCTCTCTCTGCGGATGCGCACCGCGGACCGGCGCCAACAGGCCCGCAGCCTGCTCACCTTGGGGATCATCCTGCTGCACCTCGGCAGCCATGCCGAGGCGTTCGGCAGCTTCCAGGACGCCCTGGAGCGGTTCCGTGCGGTGGACGACCGGCGCGGGCAGTACCTCACGCTCAACAACCTGGGCGAGCTGCATCTGGCGAGCGGCGCCCCCGACCGGGCGGGCCACGCCTACCGGCAGGCGCTCACCCTAGCCCGGTCCATGAGTGACCGCGCGGAACAGGCAACGGTCCGGATGAATCTGGCCGGAGTACTGACCACGGCGGGCGAGCTGGACGAGGCGCTCACCCTGCATAGCGAGGCCCTGGAGGCGCTGCGCGACATCGGGGACCGGCGCAACGAGGCGGTCGCGATGAACGCCCTCGGCCGGACGCTGCAGCTGGCCGGCCGGGACGACGAGGCACTGGCACACCACAGGGCGGCCGTTGCGCTCGCCCGCCGGATCGGCGCGGCCTGCGAGGAGGCGCGGGCGCTGCGCGAACTGGGGCTCGCCGAGCTGCGCACCGGCCGGGTGGGGCAGGCCGCGCGGCATCTTGAGGGATCGCTCGCACTGGCCCGGCGGATTCAGGCACCCGACGATGTCACCAGGTCGTTGGAGGCATTGGCGAAGCTCCGGGAGGCGGAGGGCAACGACCAGGAAGCGATCGCACTCCGACAGGAAGCGGCCGTGTTGCAGCGCTCTCTGGAATCTCAACTTGCCATCCAGCAAACAGAAGAGGAGGATTCCGATCCCGCATCGATCAAGCCAGCACCCTTCCACAAGGGCGCTTAGTAGGATTTAACGAAAATCCGACGAAGATCGATTCGGGAGGGCCTGGCGCAGGCGACAGCGACTAGATTCGGCCACCGCGGCAAGATCATCAGACATATGTGGTCTTTCCCCACGCCGCGGCTACCGAACATAGCCGTTACTTGCGCTCCGAAGGACCTTACGTGCTCAACCAAGCCGGCCCGCTGGTGTCAGCGTTGGCCGCCCTCACCGTCGCAGCCATGCTGCTCTCCCCGGCCCCCGCCCATGCCCACACCGCACAGCCCGAACGGATGGTGGAGGCCGGCGCGCTCGACTCCTGCACACCGTACTGACCCGCCCGCCCGGCGCACCGCCGGCCGCAGCTGATCAGCCTCAAGGCCGCGCGCCGTGCACCAGGGCGCGCGGCCGCAGTGCTACCCATGGGCGGGTGGCATGGTTCTCGGATTCCGGTTACTGGCTCGGACGGCTCGTCTTCCAGCGGATGCTGGCCGTTCTCTATCTGGTCGCCTTCCTCGCGGCGGTACGGCAGTTCCGGGCGCTCATCGGGGCGCGCGGCATGCTGCCGGTGCCCTCGTTCGTGGCACGGGTGCCGTTCGGCGCGGCGCCGTCGGTGTTCCAGTGGCACTACTCGGACCGCTTCTTCGCGATCTGGTCCTGGGGCGGCGCGCTGCTGGCGGCGGCCGTGGCGGCGGGGGCCGCGGATGCCGTGCCGCTGTGGGCGGCGATGGTGATGTGGGCCGTTCTGTGGGCGATGTATCTGTCCATCGTGAACGTGGGGCAGACCTGGTACAGCTTCGGCTGGGAGTCGCTGCTGCTGGAGGCGGGGGTGCTGGCGGTGTTCCTCGGCAATGCCGAGACGGCTCCCCCGGTGGTGGTGATGTGGCTGCTGCGCTGGCTGCTGTTCCGGGTGGAATTCGGGGCCGGGCTGATCAAGATGCGCGGCGACACCTGCTGGCGGGATCTGACCTGTCTGTACTACCACCACGAGACCCAGCCGATGCCGGGCCCGCTCAGCTGGTTCTTCCACCATCTGCCCAAGCCGCTGCACCGGGTCGAGGTGGCCGCCAACCACGGCGCCCAACTGGTCGTCCCCGTCGTACTGTTCACCCCGCAGCCGATCGCCGGGTGGGCCGCCCTCGTGATGGTCGTCACCCAGTTGTGGCTGGTGCTGTCCGGCAACTTCGCCTGGCTGAACTGGGTGACCATCGCGATCGCCATGTCCGCCGCCGCCCCGCTGTGGGGCCGGCCGTCCTCCCCCCTCCCCGCACCCCCCGTGTGGTTCGAGGTCCTGGTCCTCGCGGCGGCCGCCGGTGTCCTCGTGCTCAGCTACCGGCCGGCGCGCAACCTTCTGACCCGGCAGCAGATGATGAATACGTCCTACGAGTCGCTGCACCTGGTCAACTCGTACGGCGCGTTCGGCACCATCACGCGGGTGCGCCGGGAGATCGTGGTGGAGGGCACGGCGGACGCGGTGACCGGGCCCGACACGACCTGGCTCGCGTACGAGTTCCACGGCAAGCCGGGCGATGTGCGGCGGCTGCCGCGGCAGTTCGCGCCCTATCACCTGCGGCTGGACTGGCTGATGTGGTTCGCGGCGCTGTCGCCCGGCTATGCGCGGGCGTGGTTCGTGCCGTTCGTGACGCGGCTGCTGGAGAACGACCGGGACACCCTGCGACTGCTGCGCGGCAATCCGTTCCCCGATCTGCCGCCGGCCCGGATCAGGGCTCGGGTCTTCCGCTACCGCTTCACGACCTGGCGGGAACTGCGGGAGACCGGAGCATGGTGGCATCGCACCGAGGAGTGGGAGTTCATGCCGCCGGTCGCGCGGTCAGCTCTGCACGGAAGGCGATGACCATATCGCGTGCGTGCCGCAGTCCGATGCGGGTGAAGTCCCGCTCCAGCGAGGCGAGTTCGGCCATCGTCCGGCCCACATCGCGGCCGAGGCGGGCGCGGGACTTGGCCAGGCCGAGGCGGGAGAGCGCCACACCGCGCGGCTCCTGCATCTCGGAGAATTCCCGGAGCGAGAGGGTGTAGGTGTCGCGCGCGGACTCGTAACGGCCCGCCCGGAACAGGACGTTGGCGCGCATCTTGTGGTTGTAGGCGAGCGCGCTCGCCAGGTCCATGGTGCGGCAGATGGTCTCCGCCTCGGACAGCAGCGCCAGCGCGCGGTCCGTCTCCCCCTGTACGGACAGAACATCGGCCACCCCGCGCAGCGACCAGGCGCGCCCCCGGGCGTCATCGGCCTCGGCCGCGATGCGGGCGGACTCCTCGAACAGCTCCAGCGCCTTGTCGTAGCCGCCGGTGTTGCGGTGCATCTGGGCTATGCCGGACATCGCCCAGACCATGTGCCGGGCCTCGCCGTGCGCCCGGCCCTGTTCGAGCAGCTGCTCGTGGAGTTCGGCGACCGCGGCGTAGTCGCCCTGGATACGGCCGGTCTCGGCGAGGCCCGCGAGCGAGTAGCCATGGGCGAGGCGGTCGCCGCTGTCGGCGGCCAGCGTGACGGCGTGGGTGAGCAGCCGGCGGGCGAACGGCAGCGTCCCGCACTGGCGGGCCAGGGTGCCGCCGCTCCACAGCGCCCAGGCCATGGCTGCCGGGTCACCGGCGGTGCGGGCGCTGCGGTAGCTCTCCCGCCAGGCGGCGCCGGCCTCCGCCACCCGGCCGAGCCGCCGGTTGGCCTCGGCGACCGCGAGCGCGGCCCGCGCCCGCTCCAGCGCCGTTCCCGCCTCGGCGTGCGCGCGGGTCGCCGTCGCCAGTACCTCCTCGTACGAGGAGTTCACGCCCAGCGCCGAGCCCAACTCGCCCTGGTATTCCGGGGCGAATGCCTTGCCGTACATATATCCGTGGCCTCCCGATCATCTCCGTGCCTTGATCAAAAACTACGAGCGGGGCGGGGTGCGGCGAATCAGTCCGTGTATGTGTTGTGCCGTACGACTCGAGTGCTACGACAGGGGGTCATGGTCATCACGGGGATGTAGGGGTACCTCAGGGTTACCCGGCCGGGACAGACGCCGGCATGGCGTTGCACACCATGCAATTTGAATTGCAGCTCTTGCCGGGGCGGGCGTGACGGGCCACGCTGCTGGCATGACACCAGCGCGTACGGGAACGCGGTCCGGGACCGGGATCGGCCGTCGGCGGTTCATCGGAACCGCCGTGGCGGGGCTGACCGCGGCCGCCGGTGCGGCGCTACCGACGGTGCGGGATCCGGCGCCCGCGCAGGCCGGACACCGTCCGGCACACCGCCCACGCGGCGCCCGGCCGCTGTTCCTGGGCACGTACACCTCCACCGCGGGCGGCGGGACCGGCATCGGGCTCGGCACGTACGACACCGGGACCGGGCAGATCACCGCCACCGGTGTGGTGACCGGGGTCGCCGATCCGTCCTATCTCGCGCTCGCACCGACCGGCCGCACCCTCTACGCGGTCGATGAGCAGGAGCAGGGCGGGGTGACCGCCGTCGCGCTGACGCCGGACGGCGCGCCCAGGGTGCTGGGCACCCGCTCCACCGGCGGCGCCGGGCCCTGCCATCTGTCGGTGCATCCCGGCGGGCGCTGGCTGCTCAGCGCCAACTACCTCTCCGGCAGCGTGGCCGTGCACCCCATCGACCGGTCGAGTGGCGCCCTGGGCGAGCGTACGGACCTGGTCACCCACTCCAGCCCGCCGCCCGGCCCCGGCCAGGACGGACCGCATGCCCACCAGATCATCACCAGCCCGGACGGCCGGCACGTCCTGGCGGTCGACCTCGGCAATGACACCGTCTACACCTACCGGCTGGACACATCGGCCGGAAAGCTGGCCCAGGTGTCGTATGCCGCACTGCGGCCCGGCGCCGGTCCCCGGCATCTGGCCTTCCACCCCTCGGGCGTCTTCGCCTATCTGGCGAACGAGGTCGACAACACGGTCGTGGTCTGCGGCTACGACCGCAAGAGCGGGCGGCTGACACCCGGCGAACCACAGTCCACCGGGACCGGCCCGGGGACCAGCTATCCGGCGCAGATCCTGGTCACCAGGGGTGGCGGCTTCGCCTATCTCGCCAATCGCGGTCACAACAGCCTCACCCGCTACGCCGTGGAGGCCGGCGGGGCGCGGCTGCGCCTGCTGGACACCGTGCCGGTGGGCGGGAACTTCCCCCGGCAGATCGCGTTCTCGCCCGATGAGCGGTGGCTGTTCGCGGCGAACCAGAAGTCGGGGTCGGTGACGGTGTTCTCGGTCGATGCCCGGACCGGGGCGCTCAAGAGCGCGGGCGAACCGTTCGCCGCTCCGGTCCCGGTGTGCGTACTGCCGCTGTGAGCGCGCGGTGCGGAACGTGGTGCCGGCCGCGCCGTCGCCGCACCCGGCCGCCGGAGACCCGGCCCGCCGGCTGAAACACTGCGGCAACGGCCCCGCATGGTTGGCCGGTTAGCGTCGGCTCCCATGAGCACGGGAACGGTTCGGGACGACATCACGGCGGAGGCCGGGGCGCCGGCGGCGCAGGGCGGTCTGCAGCAGGGGCTCAAGCGCCGCCATATGCAGTTGATCGCGCTGGGCGGGGTGATCGGCGCCGGGCTGTTCGTCGGCAGCGGTGTGGTCGTACGATCCACCGGCCCGGCCGCCGTGCTGTCCTTCCTGGCGGCCGGTGCGCTCACCGTCCTGATCATGCGCATGCTGGCCGAGATGACCGTCGCCCGCCCCGCGCTGGGGTCCTTCTACGCCCATGTCCGCGAGGCGCTCGGACTGCGCGCGGGGTTCACGGTCGGCTGGCTGTACTGGTACTTCTTTGTGATCGTGGTCGCCGTCGAGGCGGTGGCGGGCGGCCGGATCATCCAACTGTGGCTGCCCGGCGTCCCGTTGTGGGCGATCAGCCTGGTCCTGATGACGCTGCTGACCGCGACCAACATGGTCTCGGCGCGCTCCTACGGCGAGTTCGAGTACTGGTTCTCCTCGATCAAGGTCCTGGCGATCGTGGTGTTCCTCTTTCTGGGCGCGCTGTATGTGCTGGGGCTGTGGCCGGACGCCCGCGGCGGGCTGGGCAATCTGACGGCGCACGGCGGGTTCGCGCCCGAAGGGGCCGGTGCGGTGCTGGCCGCCGTGGTGCCCTGCATCGGGTTCTTCACCGGCGCGGAGATCGTGACCATCGCGGCCGCCGAGTCGGTCGAGCCGGAGCGGGCGGTGGCGGATGCGATCCGTTCGATCGTGCTGCGGGTGGTGGCGTTCTATGTGCTGTCGATCTTCCTGGTGGTCGCGGTGGTGCCGTGGACGTCGAAGGCGATCGAGGTGAGTCCGTACGCGGCGGTGCTGGACCGGCTCGCGGTGCCCGCGGCCGGCACGGTCATGAACGCCATCGTGCTGATCGCCGTGCTGTCCTGCCTGAACTCCGCGCTGTACACCTCCTCCCGGATGCTGTTCGCCCTCACCCGCAACGGGGACGCGCCGCGCGGCTTCACCAAGGTCAGCGGGGGCGGGGTGCCGCGCCGGGCGCTGCTCGCCGGAACCTCGGTCGGCTATCTGTCGGTGATCGCGGCCTGGATCTCGCCCGATGTCGTCTTCCCGTTCCTCATCAACTCCTATGGCGCCATTGCCCTGTTCGTCTATCTGGCGATCGCGGTCGCGCAGGTGCGGCTGCGGCGGAAGCTGGAGCGCACCGAGCCGGCCCGACTGACGCTGAAGATGTGGCTGTTCCCGTGGCTGAGCTGGGTGACCATCGCGCTGATGGCGCTGGTGATCGGGGCGATGGCCTTCCTGCCGGACAGCCGCTCGCAGTTCTGGCTGAGTCTGCTGACGGTGGCGGTGGTGCTGGCCGGGTACGAACTGCGGCGCCGGGTGGGCGGCAGGCGGCAGGGCGTGTCCGGCGGGTGAGGGTCGGACGGGCCCCAGGGCCTGTTTGGAGTCGTGATCAATCTGGTCCGGAGCGTGTCTGAAAGATCGCGTAAGTCCGTGAGGCGACAGGCCGGCCAAGGCCTGATTCCGGCCCCTGACCAGCCTGGACGGACGAACATGAACGACAAGGAGATCCCGGCAGTCGAGCCGGTCGAGGACAAGCTGGAGGACGAGGCCGTCGAGCGGTTGATGGTCCGCGACGACGCTTCGGGGGCGGCTCTGCTGGGCGAGGGCGGGCTGCTGACGGAGGTCACCCGGGCCGTTTTGGGACGGGCCCTGGACGCGGAGATGACCGAGCACCGCGGCTACGAGAAGCACGATCCCCCGCAGGCCGCGGTTCCGGCAACGGCCGCAACGGCACGTCGCCGAAACGGTACTGACCGATGCCGGGGCGGTCACCCTGGCCGTGCCACGGGACCACGACGGGAGCTTCGAGGCGCAGCTGGTGCCCAAGCTCGCCCGTCGGCCGGCCTGCTTCAACGAGCAGATCCCCTCGCCGTACGCCCGCGGCATGAGCGTGCGCGACATCCGCTCCGGAGCCGGGGTGTCCAAACCGGTCTACCGTGCCGTCGGCTTGGACATGGGCGGTCGAAAGGACGTCCTGGGCCTGTGGATAGTCGCCTGCGACGGACTGAAGGGACTACCCGAAGCCATCACCGCAACCTGGCTCAAAGCCACGGTCCAAATCTGCGTCATCCGGCGTTGACCGGTCAGTGCACGACGAGCCGCGCGCGATCGATGGGCGGCTGGGGAGACCTCCGCCCACCGTCCCGGCTTTGCGTCGCGCTCCGCCACGGTGTGAGTGAGCGTGCGACTTGGCCCGTGGGTGTTTGTACCGGCCCGAGCGGGTTTTTTGGCCGGCCTGCGGTGCGTCGGGACGACGCTCGTGGTGGACGCGGTGGTGTGCGGTCGGCCGGAGCGGTGCCGGGACTGCCGTTGCCGGAGCTCTCAGGTCCATATTCGCTACGCGTGTCATCCGGTGGACCGTCCGTCGGCGGCAGGTGCACCCTGAGCCGGGCTCAGCTGGTGTGAGCGGGGGCCGAGTCAGGGCGGGTACTGGCCGGCCAGAGGCTGTCGGGGAAGGCGGCGGCGTCGGAGTCGGTGTCGGGCATGAGGGTGGTGAGCATCTGCTGGGCGGTCTTCGCGTTGTCGAGGGCGCGGGGCAGCATGACGCTTTCGTAGGCGTCGAGGGCCTGGTCGATGGTGGGGTGGCCGATGACGGACTGGGCGAGTTCGGCGCCGTCGAGCAGGGAGAGGTTGGCGCCGACGCCGACGGGCGGCATCAGGTGGGCGGCGTCGCCGAGCAGGGTGATGCCGGGGACGCGCTGCCACATGTGGGGAACGGGAAGGACGAACATGGGGCGGTTGATGAAACCGCCCTCGTTGTCACGCAGGATGTCCAGCAAACTCTCGTCCCAGCCCTGGTACTGGGCAAGGAGGCGGGCGCGTACGGATTCGGTGTCGGTGAGGTCGAGGCCGGCGTGCCAGTCCTGGGGGCCGCGGAAGGTGATGTAGCCGCGGACGTGTCCGTTGCTGTTGCGCTGCAACACCAGGCTGCGGCGGCCCGCCTTGGCCGACATGGTGCCGCCACCGACCAGGCGGGCGATGCCGGGGTGACGGTGGTCGACGTCGTTGAAGTGGACTTCCACCATCGTGAGACCGGCGTAGGCGGGTTGGGCGTCGGAGAGCGCGGGGCGTACTCGGGACCAGGCGCCGTCGGCGCCGATGACCAGGTCGAAGTCCTCGACGGTGCCGTCGTGGTGGTGCAGGCGGGCCATGCCGTGGGGCAGCGGGGTGACGTCCCTTACACAGTGGCCCCAACGGACCGTGCCGGGGGCGAGGGAGTCCAACAGGAGGGTGCGCAGCCGGCCGCGGTCGATCTCGGGCCTGCTCAGGTCGCCCTCGTCGGCCTGGTCGTGACGTATCAGGGTCGCGTGACGGTCATACAGGCGCCACTGCTGGCCTTCGGGCCGGGACAGCGCGAGGAACCGGTCGAACAGTCCGGCTGCGCGCAGGGCGACCTGGCCGGTGTCTTCGTGGATGTCGAGGGTGCCGCCCTGCGAGCGGGAGTTGAGGTCGCTCTCACGCTCGAAGACCGTGACCGGCACGCCGTGCTGCTGCAGGACGCGCGCGCAGACGAGGCCGCCGGGGCCGGCGCCGATGATCGCGATGCGAGGGGTGGTGGACATGAGGGTCATGCTCCGTTCTACGGATCGAGAGAGTGCTGGTGTCTTGTGGTGCTGCCCTGGGGAATCGCGTGGGGAGGCCGACGAGGTGGTGGTGGCGCGCCGGTCCGCTCCGCGGGGAGCTGGTTCTTCTTCGGCGCCTTGGGCGGGAAGGAGACCAGGACGACGGGCAGGACGGCGGTCAGGGCAACGGTCCATCAGAACGCGGCGCCGAACGCCGGTCAGGTCCGGCAACCGAGGGTGGTGATCGTGAAGTTGAGCCGCCGGTCGCCGGTCTCCGCCGGTGTGCTGGTGCCGGTTGCTTCCACCGTCTATGGCGTTTGCATCGTGGCTGGCTCCTTTCCTGCCGACGGGCCGATTTCGGGCAGGGCAGATCAGTCGTTCCGGTGCGCGGACGCGCCCCGGGTTTCGGCAGCGAGGTCCCGGTGGGGCTCGCTCATCCACAGAAACACAGCAACTCCAAAAGTACAACTGATTCGACTTTCTATCGGATCGCCTTTGCGATCGAATCCTCTCAAGTGGGGTAGGGTGGGGGGCATGGCCGAGACGACGACAGGGCGCCGCGAGCGCAAGAAGGCCCAGACCAGGCAGGCTCTGGCAGATGCCGCAATGCGGCTGTTCACCGAACGCGGCTTCGACAACGTCGGCGTCCGCGAAGTGGCGGAGGCGGCCGACGTCTCGCTGAGCACGCTCTTCAAGCACTTCCCCAGCAAGGAAGCCCTCGTCTTCGACCTGGACGCGGACGTCGAGAGCGCCCTGGTCGCCGCCGTTCGTGACCGGGCCCCCGGTCAGCCCGTCCTGTACGCCCTGCGTGACCACCTGGTGCATACCCGTACCGCCGTGCGGACCGACGACCCGACTTTCGTCCTCGTCGAATCCACCCCCGCGTTGCGGGATTACGCCCGGAGCATGTGGTCACGCCACGAGAAGGCACTGGCCGCCACTCTTGCCGATGCCACTGGGCTGGCCCCGGACGACCTTGCCATCACCGGCCTGGCACGCTTCGCCCTGGAGGCCCCCGGCCTCGCCCGCGCAAGCGACGACCCGGCCCGGGCCATACGTGACCTGTTCGCCCTGGTGGAACACGGCTGGGCCACCACCCCCCTGGCCCGCCAGGAAGACCGCCCCGGTCAGGACGCGTAACCACGACCGGATGCCGCATCACGGCGCCACCGGCAGCCCGCTCGAAGGCTTACTCGCTTCGCATCCACGGGCGGGAACTGCGGTCAGTGTCAGGTCGCCCGACCAGAAACAGGCCGGGCGGGGCTGGTAGAGCGCTCATGTGACGCGACGCGGATTGAGCGACAGTGAGTGGGAGTTGGTCGAGCCGTTCCTGCCGAGCGGCCGGTGCGGCCCCTACCCGCAGCGCCTGCGCGAACAGTTCGAGGGCGTCATCCGGCGGTTCCGCACCGGCAGCCAGTGGCGGGCCAGTGGCGGGAGATGCCCGTGGAGTTCGGGGCCTGGCAGACGGTCTACGGCCGCTTCGTCCACCGGGCTTCAGTTGCGTGGATCCATCATCTGGATGAGCAGCCTCAACCCGGGGCCACGGTATCGGCGCCCGACCGGCAAGCCGGACGCCGATACCGCTCACGTCAGGCCGACGAGGTGACCGCTCGGCCGAAGTGCCGGGCGAAGAACCGGACCGCGCTGTCGGCCTCGAACCTCGGCACCTCCTTGTGCGCGCCCGCGTTGGCGTGCAACGTCTTCTCCTTGGAGGCGAAGGCGTCGAACAAGGCGAGACCGGACTGGCGCGGGATGTGCTCGTCGTCCCACTGGAGCACGAACTCGATCGGGATGGTGATCTGCTTCGCCGCTTCGGCCAGGGACTCGGGCCAGAAGATACCGAAGACCGCGGCGGTGATCCTGGGATCGGCCGCCGCCAGCGGCACCCCGATCGCGGTGCCCATGTTCAGGCCGAAGTAGCCGACCGGCCCTTCGGCGCCGATCTCCGGCAGTTCCTGGAGAGCGTCCAGGGTCGCCTGCCACTCGGGCACGGCGCGCTCCGCCAGGTGGGCGTTGTAGCGAACGACGATCGGGCCGACCGGCTCGCCCGCCGCCATCGCCTGCTGCATCACGGCGATCTCTTGTTCGTCATGCGCCGTGCGCGGCCGGCCGCCGTGACCGGGCGCGTCGATGGTGGCGACGTGGAAACCGCAGCCGGTGACGAGGAGGTGTGCACGGCCCGCCATCGCCGGAGCCTTCTTGTGCATGCCGCCACCGTGACCCATCAGCACCAGGGGCGCCCGGTCGGAGCCGGAAGCCGGTGACCAGAGCGCGCCGGTGACCTCGCCCACGGTGAAGTCGCGTTCGACGACACCGTTCGACGATGACTCCGCAGTGAATTCCACAGAATGCATAGGTTGTTGCCTTTCGGGAGTGCCTTGTTGCTGAGGCGCTCCCGGCGACACCTATGTCAATCGCCCGACCGTGACGAAAAGAGGGAGCACCCACACGGATACAGCGTTCATGGGTCTCACCTCCTCGGGCGGTGTCGCGGTCGCCTGAAAGCTACCAGCCCGATCATCACCCCGCCCAACCCTTTTTTCCTGCCACGTGATCAGAACTCCGGACAGGCCCTAGTCGGCGAGGTACTGCCGCAGCAGATCGCGCAGCTCGGCCTCGAACGCGGCGTATTCCAGGCGGAGTTGACCGCCCGGCCAGTCCCGCGGCAGCAGCTCGGCGGGCAGCAGCGGGTCGGACAGGAGGTGGCGCAGCGCGGCCGCCGCGATCGTGAAGCGGTCGGCGAGGGTGTCGGCGCCGTGCAGTGCGGCCATCAGGTCACGGGCCCGCGCCGCCCAGCCGTCCAGGGCCCACAGCCGGCCCGCGAGCGCGGCCGGGTCGTCGTCCGGGGTTCCGGTGAACCAGGTGCACTGCTCGGTGACGACGGCCGGGCGGCTCCGGTCCAGGTTGGCCGGGCGCAGCCAGCTGCCCTCGCGGAGTTCGGCCAGCCGCAGCGCGGCCATGGCCTGACGCAGCGCGGTGCGCTCGGTGGCCGGCCGGCGTTCGGAGGTGGCGACGACGGCGATCTCCCACTCCCCGCCCCAGGGCCGGGTCCGCGGTGAGCGGCTCTCGTCCTGGCGCGTCTGGCGCGCGAGCAAGCGGCTGGTGAGCGCGTACGAGCCGGCGGACTGCCGCAGGTCGCCGGCGGCCACCATGCGGGACAGCGCGACCCGGACGGTCCCCTCGGCGATACCGAACAGCTCCCCGACCCGCACCAGGGCGCGCGCGGGCAGCCGTGGCGGGTGGTGCCCGAGGAGGGTGCTCAGCACGATCGAGCGGGCGGTGAGCGGCCGCAGCGCGAGCGCGGCGGTGCCGCTGGTGTCGTCGTTCATATGTGCACGAAATTCTAGCGACGCTAGCCATGAGCCGGCACGGCGGCCGTACGACATCACAGTCCTCGGTATTACAGCACCCTCGATGTTACAGACTTCCCACAGCTGTTCTGCTTCTGTAACGTCAAGGTATGACCGTCACCCATGAAGTCGTGAATCAGGCCCCGTCGCTGACCGGGTTCAGTACGGCGGACGAGCCGGCTCTGCTGGAGGCGCTGCGCCGGGACGGCGCCGAGTGGGGCGAGCGGGAGGTGTCCGAGCTCGGCGCGCTGGCCGGGTCGGCGGCGGTGCAGGACCAGGCCCGATGGGCGGAGCAGCAGCCGCCCCGGCTGCACACCCACGACCGGTTCGGGCACCGCGTCGACGAGGTGGAGTTCCATCCGGCCTGGCACCAGCTGATGACGGTCGCCGTGGAGCACGGTCTGCACGCCGCGCCCTGGGCCGACGACCGCCCGGGGGCGCATCTGGTGCGCGCCGCGAAGTTCTATGTCTGGTCGCAGGCCGAGCCGGGACACGGCTGCCCGATCTCGATGACGTACGCCGCCATCCCCGCGCTGCGCAGCGCACCGGACCTCGCCGCGCAGTACGAGCCGCTGCTCGCGGCCCGCAGCTACGACTTCGGGCTGCGGGCGCCGCTGACCAAGTCGGGCCTGATCGCGGGCATGTCGATGACGGAGAAGCAGGGCGGCTCGGACGTACGCGCCAACACCACGCGCGCGGTGCCGGCCGGCGACGGCACGTACCGGATCACCGGCCACAAGTGGTTCACCTCGGCGCCGATGAGCGATGCGTTTCTGGCGCTGGCGCAGACCGAGGAGGGGCTCAGCTGCTTCCTGGTGCCGCGGGTGCTGCCGGACGGCACGCTCAACGGGATGCGGCTGATGCGGCTGAAGGACAAGCTCGGCAACCGCTCGAACGCGTCCTCCGAGATCGAGTACGACCAGGCGGTGGCCTGGCCGGTCGGCGAGCCGGGCCGCGGGGTGCGGACCATCGTCGAGATGGTGAACATGACGCGGCTGGACTGTGTGCTGGGTTCGGCGGCCGGGATGCGGGCGGGGCTGCGGCAGGCGCTGCACCACACCGCTCATCGGCGGGCGTTCGGGCGGACGCTGGACCGGCAGCCGCTGATGCGCTCGGTGCTCGCCGATCTCGCGATCGAGTCGGAGGCGGCGACGCTGCTGGGGATGCGGCTGGCGGCGGCGGTGGACCGGTCGCAGGCCGGCGACGCCGGGGAGGCGGCGCTGCGCCGGCTGGCACTGGCGGCCGGCAAGTACTGGGTGTGCAAGCGGGGCAGCACCCATGCGGCGGAGGCGCTGGAGTGTCTGGGCGGCAACGGGTACGTCGAGGACTCCGGCATGCCCCGGCTGTATCGGGAGGCACCGCTGCTGTCCATCTGGGAGGGCTCGGGCAATGTCGCGGCGCTCGATGTGCTGCGGGCGCTGGGCAAGGAGCCGGCCGCGCTGGACGCGTTCCTCGCCGAGGTGGAGACCGCGGCGGGTGCCGACCGGCGGCTGGACGCGGCGGTGGCCGGGGTCCGCAAGATGCTCGGCTCGCTGGCCGATCCGGAGCGGGCGCAGCTGATGGCCCGGTCGCTGGCGGAGCGGATGACATTGGTGCTCCAGGGTTCGCTGCTGCTGCGCTACAGCCACCCGGCCCTCGCCGATGCGTTCTGCGCCTCGCGCCTCGACGGGGAGTGGGGCAACGCCTTCGGCACTCTTCCGTCCGGCGTCGATCTGACGGCGGTCCTGGAGCGCGCCCGGCCGCTGACGCCCGGTGCGGGCGGGGGCGCGGCCTGATGTCCGTACGGGTGGAGCGGGCCGGGCCGGTGACGACGGTGGTGCTGTCCCGGCCGGCGGCCCGTAATGCCGTGGACGGTGCCACGGCGGATCAACTTGCCGCGGCTTTCCGGGAGTTCGAGGCCGACGACGGGGCGCGCGTCGCGGTGCTGTGGGGCGAGGGCGGGACATTCTGCTCCGGCGCCGACCTCAAGGCGGTGGGCACCGAGCGCGGCAACCGCGTCGCGCCGGACGGGGACGGGCCGATGGGGCCGACCCGGATGCGGCTCGGCAAACCGGTGATCGCGGCGGTCGCCGGTCATGCGGTGGCTGGTGGTCTGGAGCTGGCACTGTGGTGCGATCTGCGGGTGGCGGAGGAGGACGCGGTCTTCGGGGTGTTCTGCCGGCGCTGGGGGGTGCCGCTGATCGACGGCGGTACGGTGCGGCTGCCCCGGTTGATCGGCGCGGGCCGGGCGATGGACCTGGTGCTGACGGGGCGTCCGGTGCCCGCCGCGGAGGCGCTGGACATCGGACTGGCCAACCGTGTGGTGCCGACCGGGACGGCGCGCGCGGAGGCGGAGCTGCTGGCCGCGGAGATCGCCCGCTTCCCACAGGCCTGTCTGCGCAGCGACCGGGCCTCTCTCCTGGACCAGGAGGGCAAGGACGAGCGGTCCGCCATGGCCGACGAACTCCGTTACGGGCAGGCAGTGTTGGCCGAGGCGATGGACGGCGCGGCACGGTTCGCCGCGGGGGCGGGGCGGCACGGGGAGCCGGAGCGGAGGTAGGGCCCCACCCGGTGGAGCGGGTGGAGCGCCGCGGGCGAACGGGTTTGCGCAGCCGGCGGACCGCCCGTCGCAGGGGTGGCGAGCGTCATTGAACGGGCGCGGTTCTCCACGTACCGTCGCCTTTCCCCGCCCCGCCGCCCGCCCTTGAGGAGCACACCGCATGCAGGACCTGAACTACCCCGAGCAGGGCGGCACCCGACGCTCCCCGCTGCCGTCCGGCTACCACCACCTCCACAAGGAGGTGCCGATCGGCCGCGGTCGCGCGGTGCTGACCGCGGCGGGCGAGGCGATCACCACCTTCCGGATGCATCGTGCGGCAGGCACCGGAATCCAGGCCGACGCCCCACGCGCCGCGCCGGGTGGGGGCGTCGAGGTCTCGCTGGGCATCGGCCCGCTGCGGCTGCGGGCACCGTGCCGGGTGGTGTGGACCGTGGCCGAGGAGGACCGCATCGGCTTCGCGTACGGGACGCGGGACGGGCACCCCGAGTGCGGCGAGGAAGCGTTCGTGGCCGAGCTGCGCACCGACGGCTCGGTGTGGTTCACCGTGACCGCCTTCAGCCGCCCCGCCAGCTTCCTCACCCGCGGCGCGGGCCCGTTGGTCCCCGTCTTCCAGCGCCTCTACATCCGCCGCCTGGGCCGCACCCTGCGCCGCCTCGCGAACCGCTAGCGGAGGGCCCATGGGGTGTTTTTCTCACGCGTTGACGCCGCTCGGAAACACGTAGTTACCAACGGGTAGCCAAGTGGCCGCTGATCGCCATACGTCCACCTCTGATTCATCATTCCGTCACCACGATCCCCGTCCGTCGTGAGAGAAATCC
This sequence comes from Streptomyces inhibens, assembly GCF_003389455.1. Classification (GTDB taxonomy): domain Bacteria; phylum Actinomycetota; class Actinomycetes; order Streptomycetales; family Streptomycetaceae; genus Streptomyces; species Streptomyces inhibens. The sequence goes on from NZ_QUAC01000082.1 coordinate 37,777, forward strand.
AGACATGTGTGATGACGAACTGATCCCGCCGCAGGCGGATATGACCGAGCAGGAGTGGCTGCGGGCCGGCTCGGAGGCGACCGCCGGGGGGCCGCCGATGCGGACGACGGGGCGCGTGCCGCAGTGGGTGAACCGGCGGACACTGCTGGGCGGCGCGATGGCCGGTGCGGCGCTTGCCGTGCTGCCGTCACAGGCGCAGACGCCCGCGGCCGCCGCGCCCCGCCTCGGGGGCCCGGGCGCCTTTCCATTCCCCGAACACCCCAATGGCAAGGGCGAGTTCAGCGTACTGATCACCGGGGACGCGGGGACCGGCGACGAGGCGCAGTACGCGGTGGCGGCCGCGGCGCGGGATATCTGCCAGGCCGAGCGCGTAGGTCTTGCGGTGGGTCTCGGCGACAATATTTACGAGAACGGGCCGGAGTCCGACGATGACTCGGAATTCCAGGACAAGTTCGAGAAGCCGAACAACGGCATCGATGTGCCCTGGCTGATGCTGCTGGGCAACCACGACTGCTCGGGGCTGATCCCGGGCAGCGGTGGCGACCCGTCGCGCGGGGACCGCGAGGTCGCCTACGCGAAGACCTCCCGGCGCTGGTACATGCCGAGCCGCTACTACAGCGTGCCGCTGCCGGCCGCCGACCCGCTGGTGGAGTTCTTCGCCATCGACACCATTCCGTGGTCGTCGTATGTCGCCCAGCTCGACCCGTACTACCGCTGGGACGGGCCGTACATGCGCGAGCAGCGGAGCTGGCTGGACGGTGCGCTGCGCGCCTCGCGGGCCCGCTGGAAGGTGGTGCTGAGCCACCACCCGTACCTCAACAACGGCAAGCACGGCAGCGCCGGTTCGTACGACGGTTTCGAGATCGGGAACTACACCAGCGGCGTCCACCTCAAGGACATGTACGAGAAGGTGGTGTGCGGGCGGGCCGATCTGATCCTGTCCGGCCACGATCACACACTGCAGATCCTGGAGCCGACGGCCCGTACGGGCGGCACCCGGCAGGTGGTGTGCGGGGCCTCGGCCAAGACGGAGGACGGCAAGGCGCACTTCGGTCACCCGGCGGCCTGGCAGAACTTCTCCGACCACGGGTTCATGGTGCTGAAGGTGTCCGGCGCGCGGCTGACCATCGATGCGTACACGGTCGATGTGGCGACGCGGAAGGCGACTTTGCAGCACCGGACGCGGCAGACGCGGCCGGTTGCGGCGGCGGCACGGGCACACGCCTGACGGTGGGAGCCGTCCCGGCCGTGGCGCTCGGCCGGGACGGCTCACCTCACTCCGCCTTGTCTTCTGCTCATCGCCGACGTGCTCGGCGTGCCCCTCGTGGATCTGTTCGCCGATTCGTCACCGGCGGCCCCGCCGACTGGCGCCCACGACAAGGCCACGCCCAGTCCCCCGAAGCGACCGAGCGGAGCCCTGTCGGGCATGGATCAGCTGATGAGCTGTGCGACAGGTTCCACAACCTCGGCCGGTCGCCGTACCCACACGCATTCGCCGGCCCGACTGACCGTCAGCCCCATGCCGCTGATCGCTGGACGATCAAGCCTGTTCCACTCACGCCAGACTGCCTCCACATCACCCCAGATGCTGCGGTCCCCGAACTCGGTGACCGTGCCGTCGGCGTCCGCGATGGCACCCGACCCTTGGCCGTCGTGTACCCACACGCGTAGGTCTGCGCCTTCCCGCCCCTCGGTGAGCGTGACGTCCGGGAGACGGGCGCCTGCGTACAGCGCGAACCCGGGCGTGACTGTCTCCTGCGGCTGGACCTCCGCGGAGCGCGAGCGCGGTGAGGATGTGTCCGGGGCGACGCCGGTAGTGCCACGGTGCGAGCGCATCGGCAGGTAGGTGGCGGTCCCCGTGAACGGGCCCGCCGCCGTGCCGTCATCGTTGGCGGTGAGGCGGACCAGGGCGCCGCACCAGAAGTCGCCCACCCTGGGCGCCACCAATACGCCGCCCGGCCGGAGTTGCTCGATCAGCTCGTATGGAACGTGTCGCAGGGCGCACGTCGCAATGATCCGGTCGTACGGTGCACCCGCCGGCCAGCCGTGCGCCCCGTCGGTGACGACCAACTTCGGCCTGTATCCAGCAGCTGACAGATACCGTTCCGCCTGCGCCGTCAGAGACGCATCGATCTCCACGCTCGTGAGGTTCTGATCGCCCAGGCGTGCCGAGAGCAGTGCGGCAACGTAGCCGGTGGCGGTGCCGATCTCCAGAACTTGCTGCCCGTCGCGCACATCGAGCAGATCCAGCATCTTCGCCACCATTGACGGCATGGAGTTGGACGCCGTCGCGACGCCGGGGCCGTCCTCGGCTCCGTCGTCGACCTGCGTGACGACAGGCTCATCGCAGGACACCAAGGCGGTGCGCTCTTCGGCGGTCGTGATCGGGCGGCACCGGTCGCGGTCCTGCCGCCATACCTTCTCCGGCAGGTACGCCTCGCGTGGGGTGCGCTCCCACACAGCGCGCCACTCGGGGGTCAACAGGCCGCGCTCGCCCAGACACTGCTCCTCAAAGTCGGCCAGCTTGGCGAGTACGTCGGGCGTGAACTCCGCGGCGGTGGCCGGAAGGATGAGCGAGGGGGTCACCACGCGCTGATGCCCTTGAACTGCCGTCGTCACTTCTGGCCTCAGGCCGCCACACAGCGGCTGGGCGGGGGTGGCAGGCCATCAGGACCCTCATCCGGCGCGACCGGCCAGAGCCCGTTCTCATGGCAGACGACAAATACCGCAGGACAACGCCGATGACGTCTGCCCCGGCGCCGTCACGGTTCACCTCCGCCTGCGCGGAGAGGGCGGATCCCCTCCCACATTTGCGGGAGGCACCGACGGTTCACCTCCGCCTGCGCGGAGAGGCCCCTTCGCGACCTGCGGCGTTAGGAGCGGTTTGCATTTTCCTGACTCAAGGAGCGAAGGCTACGCACCCGCCTAAATCTACCGGCCAGAAGTGGTAGGGAGGTGAGCTCATTGCTCCCGACAGCGCCAGATCGGCTGCAGGTAGCTGGCGGGAGACTCACTCACGCGGAGAGGACGAGGTGTCGACGGCCGCGCGGAACTCCAGGTCGGTTCACCTCCGCTCGCGCGGAGAGCACAGGGGTGCCTGCTCTCCGCCCTGCGCGGTGGGCGGTTTACCCCACGCGTCGCCTGACACGATCTGCCGAGCCCGATATACGTATCATCATCACCGGATCGAGGATCTGGAGCGATTCACAGCCTCTCGCCGACGCTGACACCCGGTACGACACCACACCGGACGGGCCCAAGAGCATCGCCTCCACGGCTACGTCGGCGGAGCCGAACCTCGCTGACATCTGGGCCGCGGCATCGGCCCCCGACGTTATGGCTGGCCCGCGCCGCATCCAGAAGTTCGTCGGACGCCGGCCCGACCGTGCGACCCATCACAGCCCGACCACCGCTTACGGCCGTAGAACACCAAGGAACCTCATGCCCCCTTCAACACCGCAGCCGCACAACACGATCGCTGCCAATCTCCCTCGCCCGGCGAAGCCCGACTACAGCAACGTCTTCATCGAACCCGTCTACGCGAACAGCTTCAGCGAAGTCGACCTGGAGGACGATCTCGACGTGCCTGCCACCTCCCGCGTCGACTACTGACGACCTTGGGCGCAGAGCGGCAGCTCACACTCCACCTCCGCCTGCGCGGAGAGCACGGGTCGCTGCTGTTCGAGGTCCGTCTGTAAGCACTCCTTTGGGCCCAGGGTTGGAAGGTGAAGTGGCTCCATCGGGCGTAAGAAGTTGATCTGGTTCCACTTCGGCGTCGGGGAACAGCCGAGCAGCGGTTGGCGGTATCGGCACTTCCGGTTCCCTTTTTCGCAACCGACCAATTGAGAGAGGGTGCCGTAGCAGTCCGGGAGGACTGGAGTCTTCCTGCCAAGCTCTCGGGCGGGGGATGCTTGGGACCTGGTGTGTCAAAGGAAGCGCAGGACCATGGAGATTTCTGAAAGTTTGGCGTTAGCGGCCGTGCAGGTGATGACGGCGGCCGCGACGGGTGCAGCCACCACCGTGGGGCAGGCGGTCGGTGAGCTGGTGCGGTCGCGGCTTGGCGGCTCGGAGCCGGGTCAAACGGCGCTGGCTGGGGTGGACGCGGACCCGGCGGACCCGGATACCGTGAGCGCCCTGCGTGACGCCCTGCAGGACGTGCTCGCTGCGGACCCTGAGTTCGCCAGCAGGCTGACAGCCGCACTCGCCGGTCCCACCCCAGCGTACGCGCCGCACCACACGGCCGGCAGCGTCGTCGTCGGGGGCAGTAGGTTACGCGGCAGCCATATTGCCCTTGGCCCCTTGACGGTCAGCAACACCCGCAACACCAACGGCTCGTGGGCCGCGATTGGCATCCTGGCCCTGCTCGTTGTGGTCCTGGCTGTGTACGGCAGCGTGCACCTGGTCACCGGCGCCGATACGCCGCCGCAGTCCGGCAGCACGCCGAAGCCCAAGCACGTGGTTCTCAGCGACATGGCTCAAGCCAAGGTAATTTTCCCGGGTTTGGGCAGCCTGCCGACTGGTTGGNGGTAATTTTCCCGGGTTTGGGCAGCCTGCCGACTGGTTGGACCGTGAAGGACGGCTTTCCGGGCAAGATGACATGCCCGTTGGAAAGCCCTGGCTGCGATGGCGCTGTACTCAGCGCCTCAACGGAGTACGAACCCAGCTCGGAGGTCGACGCCACCCGGATCGAACTCCGCTCGTACGCAACCGCCGACGCGGCAACCACAGGTTACAAAGCGCTGGCCAAACAACAGACCCAGCGCGGCAGCGGCCTACCTCCGGTCTCTTTGCCGAACGTCGGCGGCGATGAGTCCATGGCGGTTTCGTGGGCGATACACCCCAGCGAGGGCATGACGTCAGCGACAGGAGCCAGCTCGGTGGTCAGGGTGGGCACGGTTGTCGCCAACGTCTATCTGCGCGACGAGGGCGCGGGCGGCACGGACCTCGACGTTCTCCAGGCACTGACAGCGGCAGTGGCCGCCCGCGCCGGCGAGGCGCTTTTGGATCAGGCACCTGCGGCCGTCGTCCACCTGTGAGCAGTTCTCTACCGCCGTTGAGTATCAGCGGTACAGCAGTTTACTGCGAAGGTCGATCTTGAACTTGTCACAGATCGCAGCCGCGGTCTCAGAACCCCCTCGCGCAACTCATTGGTCGTGAGGGGACTTCTGCGACAAGCAACCCGGGCGAATGCGGCGGAGGGTGACGGCTACGACGCCTCTCTCAACTGGTCGGCAAGGCCGGACCGGTTCAAACGGCCCAGGCCGTCCGCTCTCCGCCCGGCCGAACCAATGCCCGTCCTCGTCGTCCACCGCAGATCGAGAATCCGTCGGTCCCGGATCGAACACAGGTCGAGTTCGCCCGGCCACTCACGCCTGTCGGGGGCGCGTCAGCCAGCCGATCCGATGCCACAACGCTACCGCCGCCCACCCACCGCTACTAGGGCCTGTCCGGCGAATCATCTGTGGGTGAGGCCTCTGACGGATGGCGAGTGGTTCAGGATGGACCCATGGCAACCGTTGTGACTTTCCCCGCGCACCCCGACGACGAGGTATTGCATACCGGGGGCACGCTTGCGCGCGCCGCCGCCCACGGCCATCGCACGGTGATAGTGGTCGCCACTGACGGCCTGATGGATGCCGTCCCCAAGGACGGCGAGGCGCCGCGTCTGGTGGAACTGAGGACGAGTGCGACCGTGCTCGGCGTGGCCCGTGTCGCGCACCTGGGGTACGCCAACAGCGGCCACGGCAAGGACCTCTACCCGGATCCGCCGGACCGGGCGCGCTTCGTGAGGGCGGAAACGGAGGAGGCCGCCGAACGACTCGCGGCGATCCTGCGCGAGGAGAATGCAGACGTGCTACTCATCCACGACGCCAACGGCGGTTACGGCCACCGCGACCACGTCAAGGCGCATCGTGTGGGCAAGCGTGCCGCCGAACTGGCCGGCGTGCCTCGGGTGCTGGAAGCGACGATGCCGCGCGAAGTCGTCAGCCGCCTGGTGAGGTTGGTACGTCTGCTGAGGCTCCCCTTCCGCTACGACCCCGAGGTGCTTCGCATCGCGTACAGCCCGCGCGAAGCCATCACGCACACGGTTGATGTGCGACGGTTTGCCGCACAAAAGCAAGCGGCCCTTGCCGCCCACCGCTCCCAGCTAACCGGACCCGGCCGGAGCTCCCCGGTCTTCAGGGCACTGGTCAGACTCCCGTCCCCTGTCTTCGGGTTGCTGCTCGGCCGGGAGTGGTTCGTCGAGGCTGCTGCTGCGCCCACTTCCCAGGTGACCGCCGACATCTTCCAGCCAGCCTCTTAGCTCAACCCGCCTCCCCAGGCGCGGACGGATCACACCCGGAGCCACAATCGGATCGCTGCGACAGTGACGGTGCCATGGAAGACATAGGCCCGTTTGTCGTAGCGGGTGGCGACGGCCCGGAAGTTTTTGAGCCGGTTGATCGTTCGCTCGACTTCGTTCCTGCGTTTGTACGCGGTGCGGTCAAAGCCGGGTGGACGACCACCGGCGGAGCCGCGGGCCAGGCGGTGGCGGATCTGGTCCTTCTTCTCCGGGATGCCGTGCGGAATCTGGCGTCTACGCAGGTAGGAGCGTATCCGGCGAGAGGAGTACGCCTTATCTGCGCTGATCGCGTCGGGCCGAGCGCGGGGGCGCCCACCGCCCTGGCGGGGCACGCGGATCCGCTCGACGACGGCCTCGAAGACGGTACCGTCGTGGGTCTGTCCCGGGGTGACGAGCACGGCCAGCGGGCGCAGCCCGCCCTCGCAGACCAGGTGAATCTTGCTGGTCAGGCCGCCACGCGAGCGCCCGAGTCCCTCATCCTCACGGTGCTGGACCGGGACCCCTTTTTCGGAGCGCCCGCCGGAGCGGTCTTGCGGGCGCCGACAGCATGCTGATGGGCGCGACAGGAAGTGGAATCCACGCCGACCTGGCTCCAGTCCAGCCGCCCTTCGGCGTCTGCATCGCCCTGGATCGCCCCAAGTATTCGATCCCAGGTACCGTCCGCCGACCAGCGCCGGTGGCGATCGTGGACGGTCTTCCATTTCCCGAAACGCGCAGGAAGATCGCGCCATGGCACCCCCGTCCGCTCCCGAAAGTAGATCCCGTTGACCACCTTGCGGTGGCTCTGCCACTGCCCGCCACGCTTGCCGTTCTTTGGCAGGTACGGCTCCAGCCGAGCCCACTCCACCGCGTTCAGATCGCCACGCCCCATAGCCACCTAAACGATCAAGGACGGGGCGCTGTTCCGAGATCCACTGGCAATTCGTCGGACACGCCCTAGTTGACGCTCACTGCGCCCGTACGACGTCCACCCGCTCTGTCAGGCCCCCCAGCCGCCAGTCAGCGGCTCTCGCATCCTCGCTTTCCGCCCACAGATGGCCGAGCGGGCCACGGCGCAGGTGCGCAGTCTGAAGGCCGCACGCCCGGGCGGGAATCACGTCGTTCTGCGGGTGGTCGCCGACGTACAGCACCTCATGTGCAGTGACGCCAGCCAGATCAACGCCTGCCCGTACGATTCGCGGCATGGCGACCACCTGCGTCCCTGACGCCACCGCCGAGGCGGCGGTGGCGGTGTGGGCGGCCGGCCGCGGCCGCCCCGACCGCGCCGATCAGGGCATGGCGGGCTCTTCGGGATCTCATGGTGGGGGGTGCCCTCCTGTGGCAAGGGAAGGCAGGCGGGCACGCCGGGTGTCTGCACTCTGAGCCGGTGTGCTCACGGCTCTGGTGGTGCTTCCGGCCGGTGTGGTCACGGCCGACGGATCGGCCATGTGGTTCGGGGCTTGAACGTGCCGGGTCAAGGGGCGTGCGTGAGTTCGGAGTTGGCGGGGGCCGGTTGCCGGCTTGGGTTCATCTTCTGAACGGGAGGCGTGCCGGGGGCCGGAGGGCGGGGCGCCTGCGGCGGAGCGCCCGGGCGGTGCCGTCACCCGCGTCCCGTAGCCCCGGAGGCCAGTCGGCGCACCGGAAATGCGGGGTCCCCGACCCGCGCCTAAGGTGTTCGCATGGCCGCGTTCCGGTGGATATCGGCCCCGGTCAACGGCCCACGACCGAGGACACGGGGCGTGCTCGACCCGGCGTCGCCGGGCGCTGCCCTGATGTCCCGCTGCCTTCAAAGGATGAGCCCGTACGGTCCGCGCCTCAGGTCCACGAGGCGGGGCGCCCCATGACCGGACCGCCGCCCGGCCTGCCCGACGAGGGATATGACCCCCGGACCGAACGGGACTGGCGCCGGGTCGAGGAGGACGCGCCCGGGGTGTCGCACCATGAGCCGATCGGGCTGCGCGAGCGGCTCTCGCTCAACCGGATGGGCACCTTCGACTGGGATCTGGACGGCGGGTCCATGGACCTGGATCCGGGTGCCATGGACGTCTTCGATCTGCGCCCGGGGGAATACGACGGTGCGCCGATGTCGCTGGTCACGCGGGTGCCGCCGGAGGAGGGCCTGCGGCTGGACGAGGCGCTCTCCCAGGCCCTGCAGGACGGCCACTCGTCCTACGGAGCGTACTTCCGGATCCAGTGCCGCGACGGGTCCCAGCGGTGGACGCACTCCCAGGGGCGGATCCTGCACAACGCGGACGGGATGCCGTACCGGATCATCGGCATCGTCCGGGAGGCGACCAGCGAGCTGGCGGACTCCGCGCTGCTGCGCTCGCTCCAGCAGGAGCGGCAGCGGCAGACCGTGATGGTGCAGCAGACCACCGCCGCGCTGGCCCGTGCGCTGTCCGTCAAGGACGTGACGCGGGTGCTCACGGGTACCGGCGGCGCCCGGCGGTTCGGTGCGGACGGGCTGGTCCTGGGTCTCGTCGAGAACGACCGGTTCGAGGTCATCGCCACCGCCGGGATGGGGGGCGAGGTGCCCGACGACATGGTGAGCTCGCGGCTGGACGACACCCTGCCGCTGGCCGACGTGGCGCGCTTACGGCGGCCGCTCTTCCTCAGTACCCGCGGTGAGCTGGTCGCCCGCTATCCACGGCTGCGCCCGTACACCGATGTGCTGCCGACGGGCAGCGCGGCGTTCCTGCCGCTGATCGCCCAGGACACCGTCATCGGGGCGCTGGGGCTGTTCAACTCCGAGCCGGCGGTGCAGTCGCCGGAGGCCAGGAACCTGGCGCTGGCGCTGGCCGGTGTCGTCGCGCAGTCGGTGCAGCGGGCGACCCTCTTCGACCAGGAGCGGGAGTTCGCGACGGGGCTGCAGGAGACGATGCTGCCGCGCCGGCTCCCGTCCATCGAGGGCGGCGCGGTCACCGTCCGCTACCACCCGGCGAGCGTGGGGCGGGACATCGGCGGCGACTGGTACGACGTGATCGCGCTGCCCCAGGGGCGGACCGGCCTGGTCGTCGGCGATGTGCAGGGCCATGACACCCATGCGGCCGCCGTGATGGGCCAGCTGCGCATCGCGCTGCGCGCCTACGCCAGCGAGGGGCACTCCCCGGAGACCGTACTGGTGCGGGCCTCCCGCTTCCTGGCCGAGCTGGACACCGAGCGCTTCGCGACCTGTACGTATATCCAGGCCGATGTGGAGTCCGGCGCGCTGCATGTCGCACGGGCCGGCCATCTCGGCCCGCTGATCAGCAACAGCTCCCGGCACATCGACTGGCCCGAGGTCTCCGGCGGGCTGCCGCTGGGGCTGGCCACGCTCTTCGGGCACGACCATTTCCCGGAGACCCAGCTGTTCCTGGAGCCCGGGTCGACGCTGCTGCTGTGCACGGACGGCCTGGTCGAACAGCCCGGCCAGGACATCTCGGCGGGCATCGACGCACTGTCCGCCGCGGTCCGCGCCGGCCCCGCGGAGCTGGAGGCCCTGGCCGACCACCTCTCCGACCACCTGTGGGCCGACCCCGGCTCCGAGGACGACATGGCCCTTCTGCTGCTGCACCGGCGGCCCGGCCCGGGGGCCGCCACCACACCGCGGCTGCGGCTGCACGTCCATCAGGCCGACCCGTCGGGCGCCGCGGAGGTCCGCTCGGCGCTGCGCCGCACGCTGGACCAGTGGCGGGCGGGCAGCATCATGCACAACATCGAGGTCGCCGCCTCCGAGCTGATCGCCAACGCGCTGACGCACACCGAGAGCGGCGCGCTGGTCTGCATGGAACTGCTGCCCGGCACCCCGCGCCGGATCCGGCTGGAGGTCGAGGACCGCTCCAGCCAGTGGCCGCGCCGGCGCAGCCCCGGCGAGACCGCCACCTCGGGCCGCGGGCTGATGCTGGTCGAGGCGCTGGCGGACCGCTGGGGCGCCGAGCCGCGCGGCGCGGGCAAGGCGCTGTGGTGCGAATTCGTGGTGGCGGAGGTGCCGGGCGAGCCGCCGGGGCGCTGACCTCCCGCGGCTCAACTCCCTTGTGCCACAAGGCTCTACGGAACCGGCTGCCCGCGCCGGATCACCGTGCCAAGATGGCGGCTACTGTCTGCCACGGGGAGGGTCAACCATGTCGGGCCCTGGTCAAGGTTTACCGTCGGATTCCGGCGGACTGAAAGTGTCCGTGAGCGGTCCGGAGAGCGCGGCGCATCTCACGTCGCTGCAGGGCTGGCTGGCTTCCGACGACGCGCTGCGCGGGCGGGTGCAGCAGCGGCGCCGGCCGCCGGCGCCCGGTCACATGGGCAGCCTGGTGGAGCTGCTCACCGTCGTCGTGGGCACGGGGGGCATCGCGGGGCTGATCACTCCGCTGTGCACCTGGCTGGCCGGCCGCCGCTCCGATGTCACGGTCACCATCGAGCTGCCCGACGGCCGCAAGGTCAGCGTGGATGTCAAGCGGGCCGGCGACCCGGCGGCGGTGATCCGTGAGGCGAACGGCCTCCTCAACTCGCCCGACGGGCAGGACGGGTGAGCGAGCGCCGGTTCCCGCACGGCCCCGCCAGCCGGGCCGTGCTGATCGGGACCAGTCGCTTCAGCAGCCCCGATCTGCCGGGTATCCCCTCGGTCCGGGAGAACCTTGAGGCGTTACAGGGCGCGCTCACCCACCCGACGCAGGGGCTGCTGGCCCCGGAGCACTGCCGGAGGGTGTCCGACCCCACCGACCAGGCGGCCGTCGGCGCGGCGCTGACCTGGGCCGTACGGGAGGCCGACGATCTGCTGCTGGTCTACTACGCCGGGCACGGCGTGCTGGACGACAGCGGCCTGCTGCATCTCGGTCTCGTCCACACCGATGTCGAGCACGTCGGCTTCTCCGCCCTCCCGATCGACCTGATCAAGCGCCATGTCGGTGAGGCGCGGGCCAAGTCCCGGGTGCTGCTGCTCGATTGCTGCTTTTCGGGCCGGGCGGTGTCCGCGATGGCCGAGCCGACCAACCTGGCCGTCGGCCAGCTCGACCTATCCGGAACGTACACCCTTACGTCCACGACGAAAACCGCTCCGGCGCATGCGCCCCTCGGCGCGACGTACACGGCCTTCACCGGGGCCCTGCTGGACGCCCTGGCCGCGCCGGCCGCCCTCACCCTCGACGAGATCTACCGCGAGGTCGACCGCGCGCTGCACGGCCGGGGGCTGCCCCGGCCGCAGCGCAGGTCGGCCGGGGCGGCCGGGTCGCTCGCGCTGGTGCGCGGGCCGGTGCGGACGGGTGGGG
>NZ_QUAC01000075.1 GCF_003389455.1 Streptomyces inhibens
GACTCTATCAGATCCTTGCGGCTCCGATTTTCGCCGGTGCGATTCGGCCTTTCGGCTTCTTCGCGTTTCCGACTCTATCAGACTCTTTTCGATCCCTGCTTCTCGAAAGTCGCAGTCGGTTCGAATTCGGTCCGATTTACTGTCGGAGGTCCGCCGTCGTGCAGCTTTTCAGTGCTGCCCTTTCGGCGTGGTTACTACTTTAGCGGTTTTCCTTGGCGACTCATAATCGAGCCGGCGGGGTCGAATTTCGACAACGCGAAAAAAGACCCGTCAGGGAATCGTGCGGAGTAGTTGGTTGTGCCGCCTGGCGGTCTGCGCAAAATAGCGCTGCCCGTCTCCAGCGGCTCGGGCTACGTTAGGCGGTTGGCGAGGGCGAGTCAAGTAGCGCTGGTGGCGCGGCGACGGGGAACGTGTCGGCGGTAGGGGCTGACGGTCGGGTCGTCGGCGATCCAGTAGCGCCAGGGGTGGTCGGCACCGTCTCCGCCGACGCCGGTGCGCGGGCCGTTGCGGACCCGTTCGGGGGCGGGCGGGCGGCCGTGCAGCAGGGAGAGGGGGGCGGTGCCGCCGGTGCACAGGTCGGCTCCGTCGAGGGTCCGGTCGATGTCGAGGGCGGTGGCCAGGCGGGCCGGGCCCTTGGCCAGTTCGTTGGTACTGCGGGCCTTGGGGCGGCGGCCGGCTGCCAGGGGCGCGCCGGTGAGGATCTCGCCGGCGCGCAGGAGGACTCCGCTCGCCATGCCCTCGGGGCCGCAGACCGCGTTGAGGCTGAACCACATGCCGTAGATGAAGTAGACGTACGCATGGCCGGGCGGGCCGAACATGGTGGCGTTGCGTGCGGTGCGGCCCCGGTAGGCGTGGGAGCCGGGGTCGGTCTCGCCGTCGTATGCCTCGACCTCGGTCAGCCGGAGTTCGATCGGGCCGTCGGGGGTGTGGCGCAGGAGGGTGCGGCCCAGCAGGTCGGGGGCCACGTCCACAACCGGGCGGTCGAAGAAGTCGCGCGTGAGCGGCATACGTTCCGGTACGTCGGTCATGCGGCCCGAGGGTAGTGCAGCCGTTATGGGCGGCGACTGGCCATGGGGGCGTCGGGGTTGGGAAGGTGTGGGCGGTGGAACCGGCCTGCGTGGTTCCGCGTTCGTAGGAATCAAGCCGAGATCTCGGCGAGCTATATCAAGAGCACAGGCGTTTCGCCTGGGGAGGACGAGCATGGGATTCAAGAAGCTGCTGGCGAGCCTGGGCGCCGGGGGCGCGTCGGTGGAGACGGTGCTCTTTGAGGAGAACGTCGTCCCGGGCGGGGTCGTGCAGGGCGAGGTGCGGATCCAGGGCGGGTCGGTGGCCCAGGAGATCCAGGGGCTGTCGGTCGGGCTGCAGGCGCGCGTCGAGGTCGAGAGCGGGGACGAGGAGTACAAGCGCAACGTTGAGTTCACCAAGGTGCAGCTGGGCGGGGCGTTCGAGGTGCAGGCGGGTGCGGCGCACACCGTGCCGTTCGGGCTGGAGATTCCGTGGGAGACGCCGATCACCACGTTCCTGGGGACGCATCTGCACGGGATGAGTGTCGGGGTGACGACGGAGCTGGCGATCGCGCGTGCGGTGGACTCCGGTGACCTCGACCCGGTGAATGTGCACCCGCTGCCGGCGCAGCAGGCGATTCTCGACGCCTTCGGGCGGCTGGGGTTCCGTTTCAAGGCCGCCGACCTGGAGCAGGGGCACATCCGGGGGACGCGGCAGCGGCTGCCGTTCTACCAGGAGATCGAGTTCCATGCGCCGCAGCAGTACCGGGGGCTGAACCAGGTCGAGCTGTCGTTCGTGGCGGACGACCGGGAGATGGACGTCGTACTGGAGATGGACAAGAAGCCGGGGCTGTTCACCGAGGGGTCGGACACCTACCGGTCGTTCACGGTGGGGCTGAACGACTTCGAGGCGACCGACTGGGCGGCATACCTCAACCAGTGGCTGGCGGAGGTCGGCGGCAAGCGGAACTGGCTCTAACCTGGCCGGACAAAGTGTCAGCAAGCGACCAGGAGGTGTCGAGGTGTCCGAGCTGAAGCGGCGGCCGCTCCCGCACGATTTCCACCCGCCGGTGCCGGAGTTCACGGTGTTGAGCGACGAGGTGGAGCCGGGCGGGACGCTGCGGCCGGAGCAGGTCTTCGCCAAGGGAAACCGCTCGCCGCACCTGCGGTGGGAGGGTGCTCCCGCGGGGACGAAGAGCTACGCCGTCACCTGCTACGACCCCGACGCGCCGACGGGCAGTGGTTTCTGGCACTGGGTGCTGTTCGACATTCCGGCGTCGGTGACGGAGCTGGCGGCCGGCGCCGGGTCCGGGGACATGAAGGGTCTGCCCAAGGGCGCCGTTCATGTCCGTAACGACTACGGGACGCGTGACTTCGGGGGCGCGGCGCCGCCGCCCGGGGACGGTCCGCACCGCTATGTGTTCACGGTGTACGCGGTGGACAAGGAGAAGCTCGGGCCGGACGCGGGAGCCTCGCCTGCCGTCGTGGGATTCAATCTGCGGTTCCACGCCATCGGACGAGCCCAGCTGATCGCCGAGTACGAGGTGACCGCGGCGGGCTGAGCGCCGTAATTCCGTTGCGCCCCGGCGCTTCCCCCACGCACAGTGGTGTCTGTGCCGCCGCCCCTTCATCAGGGCGTCGGGCAGCAGGTACCGCAGTGGCGGGAGCGGCGGGGCGCAGGTGTGTCGTCCGCTGTTCGTCGGAGCTCGCACTCGTGCGGGTGTCCTCGCCGGCTGCCGTTCGCTCCGGGTCTCGCGTGTTTCACGGGGGTGGGACCCGGAGCGCACTCTTTTCCGGGCGCGTCAGGCGCTGTCGGATCACCCGGTCTTCATCTTCCTCTCGCTCTCCATTTCCCTTGTGGCATGCGGAAATTGCGTTGTTCGGGGAATACCTGCCGCTGCACAGTGGAGCAACTTCGCCACGGGGGCGATGTGGGTCCGGGAGGTGGACGGGATGCGCGAGACGCTGGTGCTGAATGCGAGCTTCGAGCCGCTGTCGACGGTGTCGCTGCGGCGCGCGGTGGTGCTGGTCATGCAGGACAAGGCCGTCGTCGAGCACGCGCACCCGGGGCTGCGGATCCGTGCCGCCTCGGTGGACATACCGGTGCCGCAGGTGATCAGGCTGAGCAGGTACGTACGGGTGCCGTTCCGAAGACGGGCGCCATGGTCGCGGCGGGGGGTACTGGTGCGTGACCAGCACCGGTGTGCGTACTGCGGGCGTAGGGCGACGACCGTGGACCACGTCGTGCCGCGGTCGCACGGCGGTGGGGACACCTGGCTGAATACCGTCGCCTCGTGTGCGGAGGACAATCACCGCAAGGCGGACCGTACGCCCGATCAGGCGGGGATGCAGCTGCTGCGGCGGCCGTTCGAGCCGACGCCGGCGGATGCGCTGCTGTCGACGCTGGGGGTGTCGGTACGGGACGGGCTGCCGGAGTGGCTGGCGCTGCCGGCGTAGCGCTCAACAGCCGGGGCCATCGTTCAACTCCCTTTATTTGAGCAGGAGTTGGACGATGGCCAGCAGGCCGACGATGACGATGACGGCGCGCAGGGCGGTGGGCGGAAGGCGGCGGCCCACCTTGGCGCCGAGCTGGCCGCCGAGGGTGGAGCCGACGGCGATCAGGGCGACGGCGGTCCAGTCGAAGGTGGCGACGAAGAGGAAGAAGATCGCCGCGACGCCGTTGACGATCGCGGCGAGGACGTTCTTGAGGGCGTTGATGCGCTGTAGGTCCTCGCTGAGCAGCAGGCCCATCAGGGAGAGGTAGAGCACGCCCTGGGCGGCGCCGAAGTAGCCGCCGTAGGCGCTGGCGAGCAGCAGGCCGGCGAGCAGGGCGAGGCCGCCGTCGCGGTGGGCGGTGGTGCCGTTGCGTTCGCGGCGGGCGCGGAGGGCGGCGGCGAGCTTGGGCTGGGCGATGACGAGGATCAGCGCGAGGGCGATCAGTACGGGGACGATCGTGTCGAAGGCCTTGGAGGGCAGCGCGAGCAGCAGGATCGCGCCGCCCAGGCCGCCGATCAGGGCGGTGATGCCGAAGCGCAGCAGACGGCGGCGCTGGCCGGCGAGTTCGCGGCGGTAGCCGATGGCGCCGCTGAGCGAACCGGGCACCAGGCCAAGGGTGTTGGAGACATTGGCCGTGACCGGTGGCAGGCCGAAGGCGAGCAGCACCGGGAAGGTGATGAGGGTGCCGGACCCGACGATGGTGTTGATCGTGCCGGCGCCGAGCCCCGCGGCGAAGACGGCGACGGCTTCCCAGATGGTCACGCTGATTCCCCCGTGCATGATCGGTGTGTGCTTGGCCGATCATGCACCAGGGGGCACCGGGATCAGTCGATCGGGGGCGCTTCGCGGTTGGGCGAGCTGGGCTTGGGGATGCTGCCGCCGCCGGACGACGGGTTGAAGTTGCCGAGGGCGCCGCCGAGGCCCTTGAGGGCGTCGCCGATCTCGCTCGGCACGATCCAGAGCTTGTTGGCGTCGCCTTCGGCGATCTTCGGGAGCATCTGGAGGTACTGGTAGGAGAGCAGCTTCTGGTCCGGGTCGCCGGCGTGGATGGACTCGAAGACCACCCGGATCGCCTGGGCCTCACCCTCGGCGCGCAGTGCGGCGGCCTTGGCCTCACCTTCGGCGCGCAGGATGGAGGACTGCTTCTCACCTTCGGCGGTGAGGATCTGGGACTGCCGGACACCTTCGGCCTGGAGGATGGCGGCACGCTTGTCGCGGTCGGCGCGCATCTGCTTCTCCATCGAGTCCTGGATGGAGGTCGGCGGCTCGATGGCCTTCAGCTCGACGCGGTTGACGCGGATGCCCCACTTGCCGGTGGCCTCGTCGAGGACGCCGCGCAGCGCCGCGTTGATCTCCTCACGGGAGGTCAGGGTCCGCTCCAGGTCCATGCCGCCGATGATGTTCCGGAGCGTGGTGACGGTGAGCTGCTCGATGGCCTGGATGTAGCTGGCGACCTCGTACGTCGCGGCGCGGGCGTCGGTGACCTGGTAATAGATCACGGTGTCGATGTTGACGACCAGGTTGTCCTGCGTGATCACCGGCTGCGGCGGGAACGGCACGACCTGCTCGCGGAGGTCGATGCGGTTGCGGATGGAGTCGATGAACGGGACGACGATGTTCAGGCCGGCGTTGAGTGTGCGGGTGTAGCGGCCGAAGCGTTCGACGATGGCCGCGCTGGCCTGTGGGATGACCTGGATCGTTTTGATGAGTGCGATGAACACGAGCACCACCAGGATGATCAGGACGATGATGATCGGTTCCACAGCGGCTCCCGTGCCCTTCGTTGCTGGTCCGTGCCGGCCGGCGACCGGCTTGACGTTGATCAGTGTTTCAGAGTCGTGGCTCGTCGCGCAGCGTGTTCGGGTCAGATGACGACAGCGGTGGCGCCGTCGATCTCGACGACGTCGACCTGTTGGCCGGGTTCGTAGACCTGGTTGCCGTCGAGGGCGCGGGCGGACCAGATCTCACCGGCGAGTTTGATGCGGCCGCCCTGACCGCCGTCGACCCGCTCCAGGACCATCGCGCTCCTGCCCTTGAGCGCGTCGATTCCGGACGCGAGTTGGGGGCTCTGGCCGCGGTGACGGTTGGCCAGGGGGCGTACGACGGCGATCAGCGCGACCGACACGGCGGCGAACACGAGGAATTGCAGGACGATGCCGCCACCGAGCGCTGCGGTGACGGCACCGGCGACGGCGCCGACCGCGAGCATCCCGAATTCGGGCATCGCGGTCACGACGAGAGGAATACCCAGCCCTACGGCGGCGATCAGCCACCACACCCATGGATCCACGGCTTCATGGTAGATCCGTGCGGCTGTCCGGGACAGGGCGCGATCGGTCAGCGAAGGGGCAGACCCTGGGCGGTCCAGCGGTCGTTGCCGTTGCGCTCGACGATCAGCGGGAGGCCGAAGCAGTGGGAGAGGTTGCTGGAGGTCAGTTCGAGCTCCAGCGGGCCGGCGGCCAGCACCTTGCCCTGACGGATCATCAGGACATGGGTGAAGCCCGGGGCGATCTCCTCGACGTGGTGGGTCACCATGATCATCGAGGGTGCGTACGGGTCCCGGGCGAGGCGGCCGAGGCGGCGCACCAGGTCCTCGCGGCCGCCGAGGTCGAGGCCGGCGGCCGGCTCGTCCAGCAGGAGCAGCTCGGGGTCGGTCATCATCGCGCGGGCGATCAGGGTGCGCTTGCGCTCGCCCTCGGAGAGGGTGCCGAACTTCCGGTCGAGGTAGTCGTTCATACCGAGGCGGTCGAGGAAGGCGCGGGCGCGCTGCTCGTCGACGTCCTCGTAGTTCTCCTGCCAGCTGGCCGTCATGCCGTACGCGGCGGTGAGCACGGTCTGCAGGACGGTCTGGCTGCGCGGCAGCTTGTCGGCGAGGGCGATGCCGGCGATGCCGATGCGCGGGCGCAGATCGAAGACGTCGACCTTGCCGAGCTGCTCGCCGAGGATCGATGCGGTGCCCGCGGTCGGGAAGAGGTAGCTGGAGGCGACATTCAGCAGGGTGGTCTTGCCGGCGCCGTTGGGGCCGAGGATCACCCAGCGCTCGCCCTCCTTCACCGACCAGGAGACCTGGTCTACCAGAGCCCGTCCTTCGCGGACCACGGATACGTCCACCAGCTCCAGCACATCGCTCATGAGCGCGTTGTCTCCCATTGCTTCTCGGTCGTCGTGTGCACCTGTAGGCGCAGCCCCCCTGCAAACCTACGCCACTCGTTGTCAGTGCCGTTCCCTAGGCTGGGGACCATGCTCGATGAACCTCGTTCGGGACGGTTGGCGGCATGGGGAAATGCCCTATTGGCCGGACTTGTCTCGCCTGATGAAGCCGCGCATCGGATCGCGGACGACGATGCGGTGCACCGCGTGGAGGACCTGCCCGGAGAGGAGGCGCCGGTCGGGCTGACGCTCGCGCTGGGGCGCCTGCGCGCCCTGGGGGCGGTCGGCCTGCGGGTGGCGCTGCCGGCGCCCGGCCATCCGCTGGGGCTGTGCGGGCCGCCGGAATTCAATGCGCGGGCACTGGAGGCCGAGGAGGCGGTGCTCGCCACCGGAGCCGGGCTCGGGCTGGTTCCGGAGATATACGAGGCCGGGCCGGAGGGGGGCACCGGGCCCGATGTGCATGTGGAGGTGGTCTGGCGCTGTCTGCCGGTGCGCGAGGCGCCGCCGGCCGATGTGCCGTCGCTGGGCGAGGCGGAGCGGGAGCTCGCGGAGGCGCTGCGGGATGCGACCGAGGTGCTCTCGAAGCTCGATGTGGCCGGGGCCGGTCCGGTGGCACAGGCGGCGCTGGAGGCGTACCGGGCGCGGGCGGAGGCCGGCCGGCAGGTGCTGGCCCCGGGATACCCGCCACGTGCGGTGCGGGTGCTGGAGCTGGCACAACGGGTCGGTGCGCTCATCGACATCGCGCACCAGGCGGGCGGGGAGCACGGCGGGGCGGTGAGCTCGTCGGAGATCGCGGCCCGTGCCGAGGCGCTGCGGCCGGTGGAGCGTACGGCCCGGCGGGCGCAGGTGGCGGCGTACAACTCCGCGGTGGAGGAGCGGGAGCGGCGCCGGGGGTGAACGCGGCGAGCCCCGCCGGACCATTGTGTGGTCCGGCGGGGCCGTCGCCGAGGTGGGCCGCACAGCTCAGGGCAGGGTGAGCTGTTCATCCCACGTCGGACAACCTCAGTTGTTCGTGGTGGCGTTGCCGAAGGCGGAGTTGAGCACACCGACGACGTTGATGGTGTTGCCGGTGGCGTTCACGGGGACGTGCACGGGGACCTGGACGAGGTTGCCCGAGCCGATGCCGGGGGACGTCACGGCGTTGCCACCGGCCTGCGGGCAGTCGGTGGCGAACGCCGAGCCGGCGGCGGCACCGAGGGCGAGTCCGGTGGTGGCGAGGACGAGAGCGGCCTTCTTGGCGGTGTTCATGGGGGCGAGTTCCTCACGTGGTGGCACAGAGCCGGAATGACAGTGACTGAGGGAAGGGACCGGCCGCACGCCCACGGGGTGACGGGACCGGTCCGGCCCGACCCGCGTGGACCATGGCGCGGCGCGGGTCAGGAGGATCGTGCGAGCGAGCCGGCGATTAGAAGTTCACGGACTCGTTGGCGAAGGTGGGGTTGAGCGCACCGATGACGGTGGCGGTGTTGCCGGTGGCGTTCACCGGGATGTGCACGGGGGCCTGAACGAGGTTGCCCGAGCCGATGCCGGGGGACGTCACGGCCTTGCCGTCGGCCTGCGCGCCGTCGTGGGCGAACGCCGAGCCAGCAGCTGCTCCGAGGGCGAGTCCGGTGGTGGCGAGGACGAGAGCGGCCTTCTTGGCGGTGTTCATGGGGGCGAGTTCCTCACGTGGTGGCACAGAGCCGGAATGACAGTGACTGAGGGGAGGGACCGGCCGCACGCCCACGGGTGACGGGGCCGGTCCGGCCCGACCCGCGCCAACTGGGGCGTCGCGCGGGTCAGGCGGGTCGTGCGGGCGTGCCTGCGGTCAGTTGTTGACGCAGGGGTTGCCGAAGCTGGGGTTGAACAGGCCGACGACGCTGACGGTGTCGCCGCAGGCGTTCACCGGGACGTGCACCGGGGCCTGGACGTCGTTGCCGGCGACGATGCCCGGGGACTGCACCGCGGCGCCCTGCGCCTGCGGGGTGTGGGCCGAGGCAACGCCGGCGCCCGCGAGGGCGAGACCGCTCGCCGCCATCGTGATGGCCGCTACCCGCTTGATGTTCTTCACTTCTCTTGCTCCTCGTTGCCGATGTCGTGACCAGCCGTCACGACTGCTCTGGACAACGGACCGGCGCGAGAAGGGATACGCCGAATGGGCTACAGCTACACGACAGTATGAATCTCGGACCGGGAGGCGACGTTCTGCTTGACGCATTGTCGTACGGAAAGCCTGTCGGCCCCCCGGCCGCGTACGAAGTTCAGACCCCGATGCCGTGCCGTACGGCCCACAGGGCGGCCTGTGTGCGGTCGGCGAGGTCGAGCTTCATGAGGATGTTGGAGACATGGGTCTTGACGGTCTTCTCGGACAGCACCAGCGCGCGGGCGATCTCGCGGTTGGAGCGGCCGTCCGCGATCAGGCCGAGCACCTCGCGCTCACGGTCGGTGAGTGAAGTGCCGCGCCCCTGGCTGCTGTTGCCCTCGTCCTGCGCGAGCAGCGCCTCGGCCACCTCGGGCTGCAGCAGGACATGCCCGGCGTGTACGGACCGGATGGCGCCGGCCAGCGCCTCCGGGTCGATGTCCTTGTAGACATAGCCGGCCGCGCCCGCGCGCAGTGCCGGGACGACGGTGCGCTGTTCGGTGAAGCTGGTCACCACCAGCACCCGGGCGGGGTTGGCCAGCTCGCGCAGCTTGCGGAGCGCCTCGATGCCGTCCATGCCGGGCATCTTGACGTCCATCAGGACGACGTCCGGGCGCAGCTGTTCGGCGGCGGCGATGCCCTCGGCTCCGTCGGAGGCCTCCCCCACCACCTCGATGTCGTCCTGGACCTCCAGGAACGTCCGCAGCCCCCGGCGTACGACCTGGTGATCGTCCACGAGCAGTACGCGGATTGCCCGCCCTTCGCCCGCGACCGTCCTTCGGCCGATGCGCGCCGCGCCGCCCTTTTCGATGTCAGCC
The DNA here is from genome assembly GCF_003389455.1 of Streptomyces inhibens. Classification (GTDB taxonomy): domain Bacteria; phylum Actinomycetota; class Actinomycetes; order Streptomycetales; family Streptomycetaceae; genus Streptomyces; species Streptomyces inhibens. The sequence goes on from NZ_QUAC01000075.1 coordinate 9,588, forward strand.
ACCGGGCACCTCCATCTCGACAGCGGTGCCCTTGCCGGGCTCCGACTCCACGGTGAGCTTTCCGCCGACGCCGCCGGCGCGGTCGTGCATCGAGACCAGACCGAGGTGGCGGCCGGCCCGGCGGACCATGCCGGTGTCGAAGCCGCAGCCGTCGTCGGCGATCCGCAGCAGCGCCCCCTGGCCGTTGCGGGCGAGGGTCACCTCGACGTTCTCGGCGCCGGAGTGGCGCAGGGCGTTGTGCAACGCCTCCTGGGCAACCCGGAGCAGCGCCTCTTCCTGGGCAGCGGGCAGCGCCCGGACGCCCTGGGCGGCGAAGGTGACATGCGCGGAGTGGGCGCGGTCCAGGACCTGGGCCTGTGAGCGCAGGGTGGCGACCAGGCCGTCCTCGTCCAGGGCCGCGGGCCGCAGCTCGATGACGGCGGCGCGCAGTTCGTCGGCGGCCTCCGCGGCCAGCGCGGCGACCTGGTGGAGCTCGTCCTTGGCGCGGGCCGGGTCGCGGTCGACCAGGGCGGTGGCGGCCTGGGCGGTGAGGCGGAGTGAGAAGAGCTTCTGGGCGACCGCGTCGTGCAGCTCGTGGGCGAGCCGGGCGCGCTCGCCCGCGATGGTCAGCTCGCGGCTGCGCTCGTAGAGGCGGGCGTTGGTGAGGGCGATGGCGGCGTGCTGGGCGAGTATGCCGAGCAGTCGCTCGTCGTCCTTGGTGAAGCCGCAGCTGCCGGACGGCTTGGGGCAGCGCTTGTTGGCCAGGAAGAGGGCGCCGAGGATCTCGTCGCCGTCGGCGACCGGGAGGCCCAGGAAGTCGGACATGTCCGGGTGGGCCGCGGGCCAGCCGCCGAAGCGGGGGTCCTTGCGTACGTCGGCGAGCCGCTCGGGGGTGGCGTTGTGCAGCATCGCGGCGAGGATGCCGTGCTGGCGGGGCAGTGGGCCGATGGCCTTCCACTGCTCGGCGCTGACGCCGTCCACCACGAACTGGGCGAAGCCGCCGTGATCGTCGGGCACTCCCAGTGCGGCGTACTCGGCGTCCAGCAGCTCGCGGGCCGAGGCCACAATCGTCTTGAGGACGTCGCGCACCTCCAGATGCCTGCTCATCGCCAGGATCGCGGTGCTCACCGCGGGGATCCCGGCTCCCCGTCCATTGGTCATGGCCTCACCGTACCGGCGGGGCGGGCGGCCCGTATCCGTCCGGCGAAGGCTGCCGCCTAGGCCTACCGGCCTAGGCCGAATGCCCTGGCCACGGCCGGTCCGTCGCCCGACGCCCGGCGGACGGTGGCGTTCCTACGGTGAGGGCGAGGGCTCGGGCCGGCCGGCCCGGCCGGGAAAGGGGACGCGATCATGCCGGTGGCGATCATCACGGGGGCATCGAAGGGGCTGGGCCGGGCGCTCGCCGCGGGGCTGGCCGGACGCGGCTGGGATCTGGTGGTGGACGCCAGGTCGGCGGGGCCGCTGGAGGCGGCGGCGCGGGAGCTGCACGAGACGGGGGTGCGGGTGGTGGCGCTGCCCGGGGATGTGACGGACGGCGGGCACCGGGCGGCGCTGGTGGCCGCGGCCGCTGAGCTGGGCGGGCTCGATCTGCTGGTGAACAACGCGAGCGTGTTGGGGGCGGAGCCGCTGGTGCGGCTGGCGGACCATCCGCTGGACGGGTTGCGGGCGGCGCTGGAGGTGAATGTGGTGGCGCCGCTGGGTCTCGTCCAGGAGGCTTTGCCGCTATTGCGCGCTTCCTCCTATTTGGCATCGTACGGGGGCGATATTCCTTATGTGGGAGAAATACCCTATATAAGGGGTGCCGACAATGCCGGTGCATACGATTCACACCCTTACCTGTCAGATGTCCGAAATGCCGGAATGTACGATTCGCCCCCTTATGTAGGGACAGGTGGGGCGATCCTCAACATCAGCTCCGACGCCGCCGTCGAGGCGTATCCCACCTGGGGCGGATACGGGGCGGCGAAAGCGGCGCTGGATCAGCAGTCGGCGGTGCTCGCGGTGGAGGAGCCGGGGCTGCGGGTGTGGTGGGTGGACCCGGGCGATATGCGGACCGATCTGTACGCGGCCGCCGTCCCGGACGATGACGACTCCGGGCGGCCGCTGCCCGAGACGGTGGTCCCGGCGCTGCTGCGGCTGCTGGACGAGGCGGCCGTCAGCGGGCGGTACGCGGCGGCGGATCTGCTGGCCGGAGCGGCGGACCCGGGCGGCTCGCGATGATCGCGGAGGTGCTGGAGGTCCCGGAGGAGCTGTCGGCCCGGGTGCCGGCCGAGCAGCGGGGGCCGGGCCTGGGCCGGGACGCCGTACGGCTGTTGGTGAGCCGGGGTGCGGCCGAGGTCGGGCATCACGCCTTCGGTGAGCTGCCCAACCTGCTGGCGGCCGGGGACGTGCTGGTGGTGAACACCTCGCGGACGCTGCCGGCGGCGGTGGACGGCCGGGTCGGGGACGGCCGGGGGCGCGGCGAGCCGGTGGTGGTGCACTTCTCGACGCGGGCGGACCGCGGGCACCCGGCGGGCCGGGCGGTGGCCGGCCGCTGGGCGGTGGAGCTGCGCAGCCCGGACG
>NZ_QUAC01000011.1 GCF_003389455.1 Streptomyces inhibens
GGCGGGGCGCGGCGGATCGGGCGGCAGGGTGCGGGCCGCCCACAGGGCCGCCAGCGCCGAAGCGCCGGCCGCCGCCCAGACAGCGCCCCGCCAGCCGACACCGGCCGCGAGCAGCGACAGCGGCAACCCCGCGGCGAAGGCCCCGAATTGCACCCCCGACTGCTTGAGGCCGGTGACTCCGGCGCGCCGCTCCGCGGGAACGGCAGCCAGGATGACCTTGTTGGTCGCCGGGTTGGCGAGCGCCTGCGGCAGCCCGCCGAGCGCCACCGCGGCCAGCAGCAGCACCGTCCCCGGGGCGAGACCTATCAACGTCAGCGCCGCGGCGGTGAGCAGCAACAGCGCCACCAGGCAGCGCCGCGGCCCCACCCGGTCCACCAGCCGCCCCGCCATCGGCGACAGCAGCGCCGCCGCCCCGAAGCCCGCGGTGGTGGTCAGCCCCAGCACCGTGCCGGAGATCGTCCCTTCGCCGACGAGCCGCGGCCCGAACGCCCCGATCACGAACAGCTGCAGCATCGAGAACGCCATCGCCGACGTCAGCAACGCCGTCAGCGCCCACCCGCCCGCGCCGGACGCCCGCGCGCCGCCGTCCGCCGGCTCACCGCCGACCCCCACATCCCCGCCACTGCTCGCCCGCACAACACCCTCCCGGCAACTCCGGCCAACTTCCAGAACCCGGTCCAGTCAGTCGGCCGGCACCGGCAATTGGTTCCCACGCGTCGGGCACCTGGGCCCGGCCGGTGCCGGAAGGAGAGGTACGGAGGACGGCCGCTCCGCCGCGCCAGGGGGTGCGTGGGCGGAGCGGCCGTACGGCCCGGGGCCACAGGAAAGCCGGGGCCGGGCCCGGGAATCGGGGAAAATCCCGCGGCTTACCCCTATGTACGGACCGCGCCCCGGGACCGTTCAACCGACTCCTGAATCCGTCCCGCCGACTCCCGGTTCCGTCCCGCCGGGATGTCCCACGCCCGGGACGCCCCTCCCTCACACCACAACAGGCTTGGCCGGCCCCGCCCCCGGCCCCGGATGGTGCCGCATCCGTGCCGCCAGGACGGCGACATCATCCTCGGCGTGATAGCCGTCGAGGCGTTCCAGGACCTCGTCGAGCACCCCCTCCACCCCGGCCCCGGCGGGAAGCCGCATCCCGCCCAGCCGGGACAGGGAGACATCGATGTCTTCCCCACGCCGCTCGACGAGGCCGTCCGTGAACATCAGCAACGTCTCCTCGGGGGTGAGGGAGCGCGTGACGAGTTCATATCCGCCCACCCCCGTGCCCAAGGGCGGGCCGACCGGCACCTGCACCAGTTCGGCGGTGCCGTCCTTGCCGACGACCGCCGGCGGGAGATGTCCCGCGCTGGCGAACGCGGCGATACCGCGCGCCGGATCCACCCGGGCCAGCAGACAGGTCGCCGGCCGGCGGGTCTCGTCCTCGGCCACGGCGGCGTCGAGTTGCCGCAGTACGCGATGGGGCGGCAGATCCGTCGAGGCCACGTACCGGAGGTTGGAACGGTACGCATTCATATCGACCGCCGCGTCGAGCCCATGGCCCATGACATCGCCCATGACCAGCAGCGTGCGGCCGTAGTGGAGCCGGACCGTCTCGAACCAGTCCCCTCCGACCAACGCGCTGCCGCCGGACGGCAGATAGCGGGTGGCGAGCTCCAGGTTGGGGTGCGGCCGGCCCGGCTCGGCCAGCAGCGCCCGCTGTAGGTCCATCGCCGTGCGCTGCACCGCGGCATGCCGGCGGGCATGAACGAGATGGGGCGCGGCCAGACGTGCCGCGTGGTGCACCGTGGCGGTCTCGTCCTCGGTGAATCTGCCGCCGGCGCGGAGGGCGAGCAGCACGCCGTAGCGGCGGCCCTGCGCGAGCAGCGGCACCGACACGGCCTCGGCGGAGAGCCCGCCCGGCAGGACCGTCGCCGAGGTGATCGGATGCCCCTCGTCCAGTGCCCGTACCGCGGGTGACCCTCCGTCCCGCCGGCCCGTCCCCTCCTCCTCCGGGAACCGCGCCTCCAGCACCCTCACCAGGCCCGCCGTCGCCACCCGCCGGAACTCCGGCCGGGATCGGGGCCGCGCCCCCGCAGCGTCTTCGACCAGCAGATCCACCGCGGCGGCGTCACACACGTGCTGACACGCGAACCGGGACAACTCGGCGCAGGTGGTCCGCTCGTCCAGGGTCGTACCGATCCGCTCGGCGGCTTCCTCCACCACACGCAGACGGGCCAGTACGCGCGCATGCTCGGCATCCCGATCCGCATCCGCGCCATCCCGTTCCGACAAGGCCACCTCCTGGGCGCCGCGCCCCGCACCGAGCGGGTCCGCTCCTCAGGCACCCATATCACCAACAAGGCCACACCACGGCCCGGCACGGCGGCAGCTCCGCACCCCGCCGGACAGCGCTGGTCGCCGGAGACCCACACAGCCAGGGCCCCGGCGGGCCGACGGCTGACCGTCGGCGCCCCGCCGGGGCCCCTTCTGTGGTCGTCAGCTGAGGACGCCCATGCCCAACAGGCCGAACAGGAGGGCGCCGACGAGGATGCGGTAGATGACGAAGGAGTTGAAGGAGTGCTTGGCGACGAACTTCAGCAGCCAGGAGATCGAGGCGTAGGCGACCGCGAAGGAGACGACGGTGCCGATGACGAGCGGTACGGCGGAGGCGCCGGAGCCGATCGCGTCCTTCAGCTCGTAGATACCCGCGCCGGTGAGCGCCGGGATGCCGAGGAAGAAGGACAGACGGGTGGCCGCGACGCGCTCCAGGTCGAGGATGAGGGCGGTGGACATGGTCGCGCCGGAGCGGGAGAAGCCGGGGAAGAGGAGGGCGAGGATCTGCGAGCAGCCGACCCACATGGCGTCCTTGAGCGAGGTGTCGTCCTCACCACGCTTGTGGCGGCCCATCTGGTCCGCCGCCCACATCACACCGCTGCCGACGATCAGTGAGCCGGCCACCACCCACAGGGAGGCGAGCGGGCCTTCGATCAAGGGCTTGGCGGCCAGGCCGACGACGACGATCGGGATGGTGGCGTAGATCACCCACCAGGCGAACTTGTAGTCGTGGTGGTAGCGCTCCTCGCGGTTGCCCAGTCCGCGGAACCACGCTCCCATGATCCGCATGATGTCCTTGAAGAAGTAGACGAGCGCCGCGGCGATCGCTCCGACCTGGATGACGGCGGAGAAGCCGACCACGGACTTTTCGTCGACGGGGATCCCCATCAGGCCTTCAGCGATCTTGAGGTGACCGGTGGAGGAGACGGGAAGGAACTCCGTCACCCCCTCGACGGCTCCGAGGATGACGGCTTGGCCGATGCTGATCGCGCTCATGGGATCCATTTCTCGGGATGGTGCGGACGGTGGGCGCGGGTGCGCCGCGGTGCGGTGGGCGTTCGGTCCAGCGGCCGGGCCTGCGACAGCGGCGAGCCGGCCGTCGACGCCGTCGGTGATGATCCCAGATGGACCGGGGGCGGTGGGAATTCCCTCCCGTAAGGGCCGGGATCCGTAAGGGCCGGCATGCACCCCGCGCGCCCGGGCGTCTACAGCGCCAGATGGTCTACATCACTGTAGACGATCGAGGGGAGGAACGGTTCCACGGCCGAGGTACGGGCCGACCGCCGCCCCCTCGCCGTCCGCGGGCCGCCGCCCGGCCAGGGCGTTGTCCGCGAGCCCGGCCAGCAGTTTCTGCAGCACGCTGTACGCCAGGATCGGCAGCAGGACATGCGGGTGACCCGGGAATCTCGTGGTCGCGAGGACCGCGCTCGCGCTGCTGTTGTTCATGCCCGAGGTGAAGGTGAGGGCGATGGTGTCCGCGTGCGCGGCCCCCAACATGCGCGCCAGGCACCAGCCGAGAACGAAGGATGCCGCGCACATGGCGGCTGCCGCCACGGTGGCGAGGGCCAGCAGCGCCGGCCTGGGGCGGGCGATCAGATCGGTGAAGGCGCCGCAGGCGTTGAGGTAGGTGAGGGCGAGGGCGGCGGCCAGCGCCAGCAGCTTCAGCCAGGGAAGGGCCCGGACGATCAGGCCTTCCGGCAGGGCGCCGCGTACGGCCAGGCCCATGAGGCACGGCGCCACCACTCCGGCCGCGGCGAGCGCCCCGCCCGCGAGATGCGCCATGCGGGCGAGCGCCAGTGAGTAGGTGCCGCTGGTCACCGCGGCGGCACCGGCCAGGGTGAGCGGAATGGTGAGCGGGCTGAGCAGGGTGGAGGACATCACCAGCCCCACGACCAGGGTCTGATTGCCGCCGGCCCGGCTGCCCCAGACGGTGGCTCCGCCGGCCACCGGCATCGCCGCGATCAGCGCGAGCCCGGTGAGCAGGCCGCTCCCGCCGTCGGCATCCGGGAGGAGAAGGAAGGTCCCGGCCAGGAGGAGCAGGATCAGCAGCGGAACGGCGGTGTTGGCCGCGGTTCCGGCCATCAGTAACGCGGGGCGGCGCAGCAGCACCGTCAGATCCCGGACGCGCACCTGAAGTGCCGCGACGAACAGTACGTAGGCCAGCAGCAGGGTCTGCACCGTCAGGACCGCCTGGCCGCCGCCCGGCAGCCACAGCGCGGCGCAGGGCATCCGCCGTGCCCACTGGCCGGCTTGCGGCAGCAGCGCCGCGGCGCCGTAGGCGACCGGCATCACCCAGGTCAGATGCCGTTGCGCCAGGACCAGTAAGCACTGTCCCCTGCCCTGGTGGCATGAAGCGGTGGTCACCGACGCGTCGCCCTCCGTGTGGTCCCACGCGCGAACGGGCCGCGCCCTGGCAGCGGCCGGCGGCGCGGATACGGCACGCGGTCACCCACCCAGGTGTCCACAGCGCAACCAACCGACTACAGCACTGTAGACGAAATATGCCGACATGATCGCCCGCTCCGGCAAGGGGGCTTCACCGCTTGGGCACCGACCCCGCACCGCGGCACCCCACAGCCCGGGGCGATCAAGGTTGCCCCGGCCGTTAGCATCAGTACTGTTGGCGTGGCTCATACGCGCGCGGCCGCTCAGCCGTGGGCCGATCGGACGCTCGGCATGACGTGCTCGGAAGTGCCTGCGAGAGGGCCGGCACCCCTATGAGCCAGGCCACCCGACCCCAGCAGAGGCGCCGATCATGGATCCAGCCGCCGCGGCAGCACCCCCCAGCACCGGCATCAGCCTGCGCCAGTTGCTGATGTCGCTGGGCGAGCCCCTGGTGGAGCTCCAGGCGGCGCCCGGCGGGCTGGACGTGGAGATCCGCAGCGTCGCACTGCTGGACCCCGAGGATCCGCCGATGGCCCACCCCGGTGCGCTGGTGCTCGCCATAGGCGCCCGCGGTCGCGCCGCGTTCCCCGCGCTACGGGCCGGCGGGCGCGACGGGGCCGCCGCCGTCGCGGTCAAACTGGACACTCCGGCGCAGGCCGCGGCGCTCAGCGAGACCGCCGTCGAGGCGGGCGTCGCCCTGCTCTCCGTACGGAGCGAAGCGCGCTGGGAGCAGGTGGACGCGCTGGCCCGGGCGGCCCTGGAGAGCGCGCCGCCGGGCCGCCCCGGCGAGGGGGTCGAGGAGGGTGATCTCTTCTCGCTCGCCCAGACCACCGCCATTCTCACCGGCGGCATCGTCAGCATCGAGGACACCGCCAACCGGGTGCTGGCCTACTCCCGCTCCGCCGACCATGACGAGGTCGACGATCTGCGGCGGCTGTCGATCCTGGGCTGGCAGGGCCCGGAGCCGTATCTGGCGAGGCTGCGCGAATGGGGCGTGTTCCAGCGGCTGCGCACCTCCGACGACGTGATCAACATCGACAGCCACCCCGAGCTGGGCATCCGCCGCCGGCTCGCGGTGGCCATCCGGTCCGGGGACCGGCAGCTGGGCACCGTCTGGGTGCAGGAGGGATCGTCGCCGCTGACCGAGCGCTCGGACCAGGCGCTGCTCGGCGCCGCCCGGGTCGCCGCGCTCCACTTGGTACGCCGTCGCCGGGAGCTCTCCGCGGATCTGACGCTGACCCGCACGCTGGCGGCCGGCCTCCTGGAGGGCAGCACCGGACCTCAGCCGCTGGCGAGCCACCTGGCGCTGGACGCGGCCCGCCCGGCCGCCGTCCTGGGCTTCTCGTACGGGGCCGCCGACGCCACTCCCCCGGAGCTGACCCGCGCCGAGGTCAGCAATCTGATCTCGGTGAACACCGCGGCCCGGCACCGCAGCGCCCTGGTCACCCAGGTCGATTCGCGTATCTACGTGCTGCTGCCACAGCTGCCGCGCAGCATCGACATCGGCACGCTGCGCGCCTGGGGGCAGGAGATCACCGACGCCGCGCGGCGCCACCTGGGGCTGTCGCTGCGCGGTTCCATCGGCTGCATCGTGCCGGGGCTCGGCGAGGTCCCGGAGTCGCGCCGGGAGGCGGACCGGATCCTCGACGCCATGATGAGCGTCGGCGTCGCCACCACGGTCGCCGCGCTGCCGGACATCCAGGCGGAGGTGCTCGTGAGCGAGGTGCTGGCGCTGCTGTCCGCGCACCCGGACATGCGCGACCCCCGGCTGACCGCCCTGGTCAGGCACGACAGCCGCAGCCAGGGGCAGTTGGCCGAGTCCGTCCTCGCCTATCTGAATGCCTTCGGCGACGTACGGGCTGCCGCCACCGAGCTGCACGTACACCCCAATACGCTGCGCTACCGGATCCGCCGGGCCGAGGAGTTGACCGGTCTCGATCTGAGCCGTCCCGATCAGCGGCTGCTGGCCATGCTCCAGCTGCGACTGCCGCCCGCCACCTGAGCCGCGGCGGCTGCGCCGGCCACTCGCGCCCGCTCGCGGCCCGTCTGTGAAGCCGAAGCTCCTGCTTTTTTGCCCGCCCCACGCACCCCGCCCTTTGTTCGTAATTCTCCTAAACTGAGTGATACGCACCATTGAGGTGACGGGCTGGCGATGATGACCTCGGAGAACGACCTGCCGGAGGGGTCGGGCCACGCCTGCGACATTGCGAAGGCCGCCACGGCCGAACTGGACGCACGGGGGCGGGTCATCGCATGGACCCGGGCGGCGGAGCGGCTGCTCGGCTATCCGGCCGAGGAGATCCTGAACCGTCCCGCGGCGGACCTGCTGGCGCTGCCCGGTGACAGGGCGCGGGTGGCCGCCGTCGCCCAGTGGTGCCGGGCGGGCGACGGCTGGGGCGGATCGGTGGCGGCGCGCCACCGGGACGGCCGGGAGCTGCAGCTGGCCGTGCAGGTCACGCCGGTTCTCGACGGAGCCGGCCAGGAGCGCTGGTCGGTGCTCGCCCTTGAGGAGTGGCGGCTGCCCGGCGGCGGTGTGAACCAGCTGATGCTCGAACCGTTTCTGGCGCATGCGCCGGTCGGCATGGCCGTGCTGGACAACGATCTGCGGTACGTCTGGGTGAACGACGTACTGGAGCGCCTGATCCCCCTGGAGCGACGGCTGGGCAGGCAGGTCAGGGACGTACTGCCGCAGCTGGAGGCGGAGGCGTTCGAGGAGCGGATGCAGCGGGTCCTGCGGACCGGATCGCCGGTGATGGACTACGAATTCCGCAGCCCCACCTACGCGGACCCCAGCCAGGAGCGCGCCTACTCGGCCTCCTTCTTCGGCCTGACGGACCCCCAGGGCGGGCGCATCGGCCTCTGGTACATGGTCATCGACGTCACCGAGCGCTGGCGGGCCCAGGAGCGCCTGGCCCTGCTGAACGACGCCAGCGCCCGTATCGGCAGCACGCTGGATGTCACCCGGACCGCACAGGAACTGGCCGATGTCGCGGTGCCGGCGCTCGCCGACTTCGTCGCCGTCGATCTGCTGGACTCCGTCCTCAGAGGCGGGGAGCCGGTTCCCGGACCGGTCGACAGCACACCCACCATGCGTCGCAGCGGGCAGCAGTCGGTCCATGAAGGCTGCCCGGAAGCGGGCCTGGCCGTGGGCGAAGCCGTACAGCGCTCCCCCTCGTCGCCCATCGCCCGCTGTCTGCTCACGGGCGAATCCCTGGTGGAACCGGCCCTGGACTTCGCCACCAGCGCCTGGGTCACCCAGGACCCGGTACGGGCCGCGGTCATCCGCGAGTTCGGGTTCCGCTCGGTGATGGTGGCGCCGGTGCAGGCCCGTGGCGTCACCCTCGGCGCGGCGACGTTCTTCCGGACCCGCCGCCTCGGGCCGTTCGTGGCGGACGATGTACGGCTCGCGGAGGAGCTGGTCGCCCGTGCCGCGGTGTGTGTCGACAACGCGCGCCGCTTCACCCGCGAGCGCACCGCGGCCCGGATGATGCAGCAGAACCTGCTGCCGCACGAGCTGACCGGCGGATCCGCCCTGGAAGTGGCCTCGTGGTACTTCCCGGCGGACGCCCCGAGCGGAGTGGGCGGCGACTGGTTCGATGTGATCCCGCTGTCCGGGGCGCGGGTCGCCCTGGTCGTCGGGGATGTGGTCGGACACGGCATCAACGCCGCGGCCACCATGGGGCGGCTGCGCACGGCCGTACGCACCCTGGCCAACCTCGATCTGCCGCCCGATGAACTGCTGGCCCGCTTGGACGACCTGGTCATCGGCCTGGTCAAGACGTACGGCACCGACCCGGCCGCGGACACCGAGAACGCGAGCGTGGCCGCCACGTTCATGGGAGCGACCTGTCTGTACGCGGTGTACGACCCGGTCAGCAGACGGTGCAGCATGGCGCGCGCCAGTCACCTGCCGCCCGCCATCGTCGGCCCCGACGGCTCCGTCGACTTCCCCGACCTGCCTGCCGGGCCCCCGCTCGGCCTCGGGGCCCTGCCCTTCGAATCCGTCGAGCTGGAGCTGGCCGAGGGCAGCCTGATCGCGCTCTACACCAACGGACTCATCGCGACCCGCGACCGGGACATCGGCATCGGCCTGTCCCGGCTGAGCCGCGCCCTCGCGGTGCCCGAACCGGCGCTGAAGGACATCGGCGGAAATGTCGTCAAGGCGCTGCTGTCCGGACCGCCGTCCGACGACGCCGCCCTGCTTCTCGCCCGGACCCGCGCCCTGAGCACCCACCAGGTCGCCTCCTGGGACCTGCGCTCCGACCCGGCCGTCGTGGGCAGCGCCCGTACCCTCGCCGGCCGGCAGCTGTCGGAGTGGGACATGGACGGTCTGCTGTTCACCACCGAGCTGATCGTCAGCGAACTGGTCACCAACGCCATCCGCCACGGCACCGGACCGATCACCCTGCGTCTGATCCGGCAGGACGCCCTGATCTGCGAGGTCTCCGACGCCAGCAGCACCTCACCCCGCCTGCGCCACGCCCGGACCACCGACGAGGGCGGCCGCGGACTGTTCATCGTCGCGCAGCTCACCCGGCGGTGGGGCACCCGCTACACATCGACCGGCAAGATCATCTGGACCGAGCAGAGCATGCCGTCCGAGGGGGGTACCGAGGGCCTGGCGGCGTGAGGCCGTGGGCGGGAGGGGTGGGGCGGGCCGGAGGCTTTGTCCCGTGCGGCGTCGTGGCCTCGCTCCCGTACGCCGTCACGGCCTGTCTCCACTCCGTACGGCTCTGTACGGCTCCGTACGGCGTCGCGGGCTAAGTCCGTACGGCGTCCCCGGCGGCCGCACCGCACCCCCCGCACCCCCGGGGCTCGCCCGGCCCACCGGCAACATGGCCACAGTCGTCCCCGGCCGGGACGGGCCACCCCACCAGGCCGCGACCGGGCAGGTCGACATAGTCGCGGTCGGCATCGGCCACGACGCGACGCGGCAACGCGCCCGCGCCGGCCGGGCCGGCGGTCAGGTGAGCGGTCAGATGGGCGGTCACAAACGCCGCGCTCGTCCTGGTGATGTCGCGCGTCAGCCCGAGCGGCAGCAGCGACCGGGTTTCGGCGATCGCCTCGTCCTCGCCGGCCCGCAGCACCACCCGGATGTCCGGCGCGACCCCATGGGCGGCGACCGCGACGGCAATATTGTCCAGCTCGTGGGAGCCGACCGCGGCGAGCGCGCGGGCGCGCCCCAGCCCCAGCCGCGCGAGCACCGCCCGGTCCTCACCGTGCGCCAGCACCACAGGTATCCCCATCGACCGCGCGAGCCGGAGATTAGGTGCGGCCGGTTCCCGCTCGACCCCGACGACCGGGACCCCCAGCTGCCGCAGCGTCTGGCACAGCCGCAGTCCGACCTGGCCCAGCCCGACCACGATCACGTGACCGGAGCGGGGCAGCACCCGCGGCCCCAGGACACCCACCAGGCGCGGGCCGATCAGCCGGTCGACGATGCCCGCGGTCAGCAGTGCGGTGAAGCCCACCGTCACCAGCATCGCCACCCCGGACACCACCTCGTACCCGGGGTGGCCGTCGTGCGGCACGGCCGGCCCGACCCCGGCGACGACCCGGGCGGCTTCCAGGAACGCGGTGCTGACCGGCTTGTGGAAGACGCTGACCAACCACAGCCAGTCCAGGGCCAGTACGGTCACGATGCCCAGCAGCCCGATGAGCAGCAGACGGGCGTCCGCGTCATGGGGCTGCAACTGTCCGCGCAGCCGCCCGAGCACCGCCCGCCGGCGCGCCGCCGGGCTAGCCCGCCACACCGTCTCCACCAGCCGTTCCCCTTGGGACAGCCCCTCCCCTTGGGACAACCGCTCCTCTTGGGACAACCGCTCCTCTTGGGGCAACCGTTCCTCTGGCGACAGCCGTTCCTCGTGGGGTTCCGCCTCCCGGCGGACCGCCACCGCGCCCCGCCCGTCACTCCACACAGCCAGCGCATCAGGGTCCACACACAGGCCGGCCAGCGTCGGCGCCAGCAGATCGGCGGGTGAGACCGTCACACAACGCCGCAGCAGCGACTGGAGCTGCTGCGCCACGGTGCGGTCGAACACCGTGACGACGATCCGGACCGTTTCGCAGACATGCCGTACCGCGAGCGCATAGCGCAGCGCGGACAGGTCGTCGCCCACCAGGACGGCGACGCCGGCCGGCCGCACGGCGAGCGCCCGCCGAAGCTCCTGATCGTCCGGTGCGGCGAGATGGTCGACCGGATGCCCGCTCTCGCCCAGCGAGGCGCAGACCCGGCGTGCCAGCGTCGTACCGCCGATCACCACGATCCCTTCGGAATCAGTCGCCGGCCCGGCCTCCGCGGATGCGTCCTCCCCTTCACCCGGCATTCCGTCCCCCGTCCCCCTCCCGTCGCACACCGCTGGTGGCATAGGGGGTCGGTGCGGATCTGTGAGCCGGGACGGTACATTCGGCCCGGTCGGTACGTTCGATCCGGTCGGTATGTTGGGCCCGGTCGGTACGTTCGGTACGGAGGGCAGGGTGGCCATGGAGTCCCCTTGCTCGTCGGCCGGCGGAATGGCCGAACTCACGCTAGAGCGCGGGCCGTCCGGGACATCTGTCCGGGACGCCAAGGGTTCCCGGGTCACGTTGTCCGCCCGTACCAGCAACCGCTCCGGAGCGGAGCGGAACGGGTGCGGTCAGCAGGATTCCCACCCCCTCACGGCCCGGTCATTGCCCGATCGTCCACCCGGTTTTCCGCACCCGGTCACCCGCCCTCCCCGGGCGCGAGCCCATTTTCCGGGGATGTGCATTGGCCGCTCGTACAGCTATTGAGGGCGAATTTGTCGGACCTCACAAATACGCCGCCTCGTACCTCCACATACGCTTACGCAAATCCAATCCGGGCGTGATGCGACTCACCTCCCACAAGGAGGGCGAGCAAGAGCGCGGAGGCGCAATAGGCGCTCCCCCACCCGCGCAGGCATCCGAAGGCTGCGTCCCCTGTGTCGCCACTTCGAAATTCGTCAGGGCCATGATCGCCAACCTGTCAGTACCCGGCCCTGTCGTGCGTCCACCACCGAGGCGATCCCAGCAGTCACCCCGTGCATGACCCCTCTAAACCGCAACGGATGTCGAGATGACTACACCTCCCCCCAGCCCCGTGGCCGCTCCTCCCGCTCCCCCCGGGAGCGGTCAGGCTCCGCGGCAGTCAGGGCTGCAGTCCGGCCTCAAGAACCGCCATCTGTCCATGATCGCCGTCGGTGGGGTCATCGGCGCCGGTCTGTTCGTGGGCTCCGCCTCCGGCATCACCGCGGCCGGCCCCGGCATCCTGCTGTCGTACGCCCTGGTCGGCGCGCTGGTCGTCTTCGTGATGCGGATGCTCGGCGAGATGGCGGCCGCCAACCCGACCTCCGGCTCGTTCTCCGCCTACGCGGACCGGGCGCTCGGCCGCTGGGCCGGCTTCTCCATCGGCTGGCTGTACTGGTTCTTCTGGGTCGTCGTGCTCGCGGTGGAGGCGACAGCAGGCGCCGCGATCCTCACCAGCTGGGTCCCGGCCGTCCCGCAGTGGGCCTGGGCACTGATCGTGATGATCGTCCTCACCGCCACCAACCTCGCCTCGGTCGCCTCGTTCGGTGAGTTCGAGTTCTGGTTCGCGGGCATCAAGGTCGTCGCCATCGCGGCCTTCATCGTCCTCGGCGGCCTGGCGATCTTCGGTGTGCTGCCCGGCTCCGACAACGCGGCAACCGGTTTCAGCAACCTCACCGCACATGGCGGCTTCCTGCCGCACGGGCCCAGCGCGATCCTCACCGGCGTCCTGATGGTCGTCTTCTCCTTCATGGGCAGTGAGATCGTCACCCTCGCCGCCGGTGAGTCCGAGGACCCGGAGCGCGCGGTCACCAAGGCCACCAAGAGCGTCATCTGGCGAGTCGGCATCTTCTACCTCGGCTCGATCCTCGTGGTCGTCTCCCTGCTGCCGTGGAACGACCCCTCGATCGCCAAGAAGGGCTCGTACGTCGCGGCCCTCGACTCCATCGGTATCCCGCACGCCGGCCAGATCATGAACGTCATCGTGCTGACCGCGGTGCTCTCCTGCCTCAACTCCGGTCTCTACACCGCCTCCCGTATGGCCTTCTCCCTCGGCCAGCGCGGCGACGCCCCGAAGGCCTTCGCCCGGACGAACACGCGAGGCGTCCCGCAGGCCGCGATCCTGGCCTCCGTCCTCTTCGGCTTCATCGCGGTCGGCTTCAACTACGTGTGGCCGGACACCGTCTTCCAGTTCCTGCTGAACTCCTCGGGCGCGGTCGCGCTCTTCGTCTGGCTGGTCATCTGCTTCTCCCAGCTGCGGATGCGCGGCATCATCCTGCGCGAGAACCCGGACAAGCTGGTCGTCCGGATGTGGCTGTTCCCCTACCTGACCTGGGCGACGATCGCGATGATCTCGTTCGTGCTGGTCTACATGCTCACCGACGACAGCGACGGCGGCGGCCGGATCCAGGTCCTGCTGTCGGTGCTCCTCGCCGTGATCGTGGTCGCGGTCTCCCTCGTCCGCGACCGCCTCGCCGGCAACGCCGACAAGAAGGCAGCCGTCAGCTCCCACTGACGGAGCGCGCGAGCGTACATTCCCTACGTGCGGGCGGCGGTGTCCCAAAGACACCGCCGCCCGCACGACGCTGCACGGCCCCGTCCCACCCCGAACTTCACCCCGGAAGGCCTCCGAAGCCATGCCCGCCTTCAGACGCCGCAAAGGCAGCCTTCCCCGCCTGCTCCCCGAGCTCGACGACATCGCCCTGGGCCAGGCCCGGCAGCGCCTGGAGAACTGCTGGTCCCGCGGCCAGCTCGACACCTCGGTCCTCGCCCTGGTGGCGAACGTGATCGACGACGCCGGCCACGACTGGGACCGCAGGGCCCATCGCGTGGGAGTCCTCGCCGCGGCCGCGGGGCGGGCGATGCCCGGCATCTGGCGCCGGAACAGCCCGCAGGACCCCGGCGCACTCCTCCTCCACGCCTGGTCGGAACTGATCCAGGCCGGGCAAGGCTCTCCCATCGACCTGGCAGGCACCCGCGAGACCTGCCAACTCGCCGCCGGCCTGCTCCCCGCCGACCCCACCCCGTGGACCCTGTACCTCGCCACGCTCCGCATGGAGCGACGCCCCTCCCGGGATCTGTCGCCCATCTGGCGCGAGATCAAGGCGCGCGACCCGTGGAACCGCGAAGCTCACCTCCAGGCTCTGGGCTATCTGTCGCCGGACGAGTGCGGCTCCACCTCCCTGATACTCGACCTGCTCGACGGCATGCGCTCCGATATGCCGCTCGATGCCCCCGCCGCCGGGCTGGAGCTCACCGCCCACCTCCACAACCACCAGCGGGCCGTGGCCACCGGCGGCCTGACCGCCCTCAGCGCGGGCGAAATCTGGCGCCGCCCCGACGCCGCCAAGGCACTCGACCAGGCAGCCCACTACTGGCCGAGCCCAGGTTTCCTCCGCCATGCGGCAGCACTGGCCGATCTCAACGTACTGGCCTACGCACTGCTCAAATCCACGCGGATGGCCGAGGCCGCGACCGTACTCCGCGCCACCAAGGGTTTGGCAACGCCCTGGCCGTGGAGCCTGGACGGCGATCCGCTGGAGAGGTTCTCGCACTTCTTCGGCCGCTATGCGGGTGACGCGCCCGCGAGGTAACCGCGCCCGGGGCGTCGCCGTGTGGCCGGCCCTCCCCAACTCCCCTTCGTAGAAGGGCAGTAGAGTATCCGGCCGACCACACCCCACAAGGACGGCGGCGCGCCATGCCCCAGCTCATGCTCCCCACCACCGACGCCCCACCCGTCATACGCACCGACTTCCGCAACCAGCAGGCATGGGAAGCCGCCGGCGCGGCAATCACCGCCCCCGGAGAAGAGGGCTACACCGCCGATGTCGAGTTCATCGACAACCCCGCCTTCGCCAACCTGACGGCAGCTCAGTTGCTGGAACTTCTCACCGAGGAGGCGGCCGGCAAACAGCGCTGCCTGTTCGTCGTGGACGAGACCACCCTGGCCTCCCCGGAATGGCCGGTCCTGGCGATCGGCCTGCGAGACGACCACGGACGGACGTTCCGCGTCACCGCCGCCGCCCTCTACTCGGTGGAGGCCAACCTGTCCATCGGGAACATGTACTTCTTCGAGTTCGCCGACGCCACCGACGCCGACGGCGTATTCCGGGACTTCAGCGACTGACGTACCGATGCACGGCCCGACTTCCCTAACTCCCTAACTTCCTTACGCAGCAAGGTCGTTAGGCAGGGTCAATCCAGGGATGGCCAGGCGAGCAGCGCTTCGGCCGGAGCCCGGCTGCCCTCGATCCGGAGGCGGTGGAGCGGTATACGCCCGAAGAGGGCCAGGAGGAGCCTTCGGTCGCGTACCGGCCCACACGGGCGGGGCGGGCGCGGCCACGCGGGTCGGGCCGGGCTCCAGGTTCAGGTGGTGGTACCCCGGCAATCGGCAAGGGCTTCGCATATCGTGCGTCGGCCGACGTCGGCGAGGACGGGGTTGGTGACGCGGTAGTAATGCAGTGCGGTGAGCCCGAAGCACAGCGCCCAGCCGCGCCCCCGGGCCCATGTCGCATCGTCGGCGCCGGCCGCCGCGCGGAACAGATCGCGGGTCTCGGCGGACAGCACCGCCCAGGCGGCCATCATGTCGCAGGCAGGGTCGCCGACGCCCAGCCCTCCGAAGTCGATGACAGCGCTGAGCCGGCCGTCCCGGGCCAGCAGGTTTCCCGGCAGGAGGTCGCTGTGGACCCAGACGGGCGCGCCGTGCCACGCCGGAACCCGCAACGCCGCTTCCCACGCCGCCGTCGCGGCTGCTCCGTCCAGCGTGCCGTCCGCGTCCAAGTCCCGGATCGCGACGCGGACATCGTCATCGCGGGTACGCAGCGGCCCGCCACGAAAGGACGGCGGTCCGGCCGTCGCGTCGACCTGCCGCAGGGCCACGACGAAGCGGCCCAGCTCAACGGCCGCCGCGCGCAGATCGGTGAGGGGCTCGTCGAAGACGTTCTCGCCGTCGAGCCAGCGGTAGACCGACCACGGCAAGTCGTACCCCTCGCCGGGAACGCCCTTGCCGAGCGGCATCGGTACGGCGAGCGGGAGCAACGGTGCGAGCCGCGGCAGCCACCGCTGCTCCTTGTCGACCCCGCGGGCGGCGCCAGGGGTGAGCGGCAGGCGCACGGCCATGTCGTCGCCCAGCCGGTACATCGCGTTGTCGGTGCCGGCGGAACGGACCTTGGTGACGGGGAGATCCGCCCACTGCGGGAACTGCGCGGCGACCAGCCGGCCGACCAGCGACGCGTCGATATCGACCTCGTCGGCATGCATCTTCGCGCTGGTCATCGACCCTCTCCCCCCATCCGGAGCGACTTCGGCCCCGGAGCGTGTTCGACACCGACGTCCTCGGCACCGGAACGTGTTCGGCAGTACAACGGGCTCCCCATCACACCCTCCGGGGCGAAGTCCGTCCACTTGTTTACGACGAGGCCGGGCGCCACCCCTCCGTACGCGTCGGCCGCCCGGCGAGCGCCGGAGCCGACCGCCTTGGTCCTGCCCCGCTGTCCCCCTGCATCTGCACGCCGCCATGCGGGCGGACTTGGGCATCGCCTGCGACTGAGCGGGCCCGGACGCCTCACGGTCCGGCGAGCCCCGTCAGGCGCAGGACGGCATCGAGCCCTCGGATGTGTCCAGGCGCGGCGCCGGCCGGCAGGACATAGGAGCGCAGGCCGGCGCCGACGGCTCCGCCGTCCTTGGCCGGATTGTCGCCCACCATCAGCGTCTCGGCGGGGTCGACGCCCAGTTCGCGGCAGGCATGCTGGAACAGCAACGGGTCCGGCTTCTCGGTGTGGTGCTCGAAGGAGTGCACCCAGGAGGAGAAATGGCGGTCCAGTCCGTGGTGGGCGAAGGTGGCGCGCAGATCCCAGCCCACATCGCTGACCACCCCCAGCGCTATACCGCTGCACGTCAGTTGATCCAGCGTGGACCCGGTGTCCGCGTACGGCACCCACTGCTCAGGAGCCTGCAGCTGGCCGTAGAGCACATCGGCCACCGGTGCCAGCTCCGGGACCGACGCATACCAGGTGGTGAAGGCGTGCCGATGAGCCTTGGCGGACACATCCCGAGCGCGCTGGGCCTCGATCACTTCCGGGTCCGACAGTCCGGCTTCGAGCCCGTCCAGCAGCCCGTCCATGGCACCGTCGTCCACCGGCCGTCCCAACGCCGCCCGAATTCTGCCCGCATACGTTGCGATCTGGAACAAGGTGCCGGAGAAGTCGAAGAGCACGGCCCGCACGGCAGGCGGCGATTCCTGCGAGGCGGCCGTGGCGCGGATGGGGCCTTCAGGACCGCAGACGGGGATGCCGTTCATGGGGTTTCCTTCTTTGCGTTTCCGGCGGCGAGGGGCGACTCGCCTTGCCGCGGCTGGAGGCGATACCGGACGGACCTGAGTATCTACCGCAGCCTTTGCCCGGAGGAGGGAAACGGAGGCAAACGGGGCGCGCTGTTGAAGGACAACCGTGATGCCGAACCTTTCGAGGAGCTGCACGAGTGCAGGCCGGGCACATCGGTGACGAACCGGCCCGGTCCGGCTGCCGGGCCGGGCAGAGTGCGAGGTGCATCGGTCCCTTCGCACTCCGCCCCGGCGGCAGACCGCGGCCTACTTGACCGAGCCGGCCATGATGCCCTGCACGAAATGCCGTTGGAACGCGAAGAACACGACCAGCGGAACGATCAGGGACAGGAACGCGCCGGGCGCCAGTACCCCGATGTTGCTGCCGAACTGCCTCATCTGCGACTGGAGGGCCACCGTCAGCGGCTGTGACTCGTTGTCGGCGAAGAGGAGGGCGACCAGCATGTCGTTCCAGACCCACAGGAACTGGAAGATGGCGAGGCTGGCGATGGCGGGGCGGCCCAGTGGCAGGACGAGTTGGGAGAAGATCCGCCACTCCCCGCCGCCGTCCATCCGCGCGGCCTCCAGCATTTCCTTGGGGATCTCCGCGAAGTAGTTGCGGAGGAGGAAGATGGCGAAGGGCAGACCGTAGGCGGTGTGGAAGAGCACCACACCGGGGATGGAGCCGAACAGGCCGAGCGCGCCGAACAGTTTGGCCACCGGCAGCAGTCCGATCTGGACCGGCACCACGAGCATGGCGACCACCAGCAGGAAGATCCAGTCCCGGCCGGGGAACTCCAGCCAGGCGAAGGCGTATCCGGCCAGGGCGGCGATCACCACGACGGCGACGGTGGTGGGCACCGAGATCAGTACGGTGTTCCAGAACGCCTGGGTGATGCCCGAGTCCTTCAGCAGCGCCGTGTAGTTGTCGAGGGACAGCTGACCGGGCGCGGTGAGGGCGGTCCACCAGCCACTGCTCGCATTCGCCTCCTCCGTACGGAGGGAGGAGAGGAAGAGGCCGGCGGCGGGGGTGAGCCACACCAGGCCGATGACGAGCAGGAACACCTGGATCACGCCGCGGCTGAGCCATTTCGCCGGCCGTGCCGTCATCCTCCTGCGGGGCCCGGTGGTTGCACGGACGGTGGTCATGACTGGCTCCTGCGGAAACGTCGGATGTTGAGGGCCATGGCCGGGACCACCAGGAGGAGCAGCAGTACGCCGAGGGCGCTGCCGAGTCCCTGGTTGTTGCCGCCGCCGAAGGAGACCAGCCACATCTGCAGGGCCAGGACATTGGCGTCCTGCTGTACCGGTCCGGGGGCGATGATGTAGACGAGGTCGAAGACCTTCATCACGTTGATCACCATCGTCACGAACACGACGCCCAGGACGGGGCTGAGCAGCGGAACGGTGATCCTGCGGAAGACCTGCCATTCGTTCGCGCCGTCCATCCGGGCGGCCTCCATGACATCCCGCGGCATCGAGGAGAGTCCGGCGCCGATCAGGACGAGCGCGAAGCCGGTCCAGATCCACATATAGGCGCCGATGATGGCGGGGGTGATGAGGGCCGGGCCGAGCCAGGAGATGCCCTGGTAGGGGGCGGCGAAGTCGTTCGCGGGGAGCTGGACGGCGTAGGACCCGGGGGCCAGACCGGTCAGGCGGTAGGAGCCGTCCGGTCCGGTGGTGGCCTTGGCCGCCACCTTGCCGTGGGAGTCGACCGCCTCGACGGAGAGCTTCGGCAGTCCGCGCTCACCGCGGTCGACCGTGCCGGGCTTGCCGCCACCGCCGGGGGTGAAGTCGAGGTAGACCACTCCGCGCAGTTCGCCGTCGGCGGCCGGGGCCTTGGCGGCGGATGCGGCGGGTCGTGCCGCCGGGGGCATTTCCTTGGGCGGGACGCCGACCAGGCCGAGGTTGACGGTGTTTCCGGGGCTGGTGCGGTGGGTGGTGCGGTAGGAGCCGTCGTGGCCCTTGGTCAGCTGCTTGTCGCCGAGGCGCGCCTTGGCGGTCGGGAAGGAGGTGTTTTCCCCCTGGAAGTTGTCGTGGACGCTCACCGCCACCGCGTTGAGCACACCGCGCTGCGGGTCCTGCTCGTAGGCGAGGCGGAAGATGATGCCGGCGGCGAGGAAGGAGATCGCCATCGGCATGAACATCAGCAGTTTGAACGCCGTCTTCCAGCGGATCTTCTCGGTCAGTACGGCCAGGACCAGGCCGAGTCCGGTCAGCAGCGCGGGGGCGAAGACGACCCAGATCGCGCTGTTGCGGATGGCCCGGAGTGTGGCCGGGTCCTGGAACATCTCGGTGTAGTTGTCGGCGCCGACGAAGGTGTCGCCCGAGGCGTCGTACATGCTGCGGATGACCGAGAACACGATGGGGTACGCGACGAGGGCGCCCAGCAGCAACAGTGCCGGCAGCAGGAAGACCGCGGCGATGCGCCGGCGGCGCCGGACGGCGCGCCGCACGGGGGCGGCGGGCCTGCCGGGTTTGCCACGCGGGGGGAGGGGCGGGGCGCCGCGCGTCGTGGCGGGCGCCTCCGCAGGAGTGGTGACAGGCATGGATCGAGCCCCTTGGTCCTTAGTTTCCGTACGCCTTGGCGGCGGCGGCCTCAAGCTTGTGGGCCGTTGCCGCGGCGTCGGAGGGGTCGCGCAGGAAGTCCTGCAGCAGCTTCCATTCGCCGGCTCCCTGGGTGCCGCCGAAGGCCGCCGGGGCCTGGTCGGACATGTCGAAACGCACGGAGTTCCCGGCGTCGGTCAGCGACTGGGCGGCCTTACGGGTCACCTCGTCGTGGTACGAGCCCGCCGGCACCTTCTTGTTGGGCGAGATGTAGCCGCCGGCCTTGGCCCAGATGGCCGACGCCTCGGGGGTGGCCAGGTACTTCACCAGGTCCATGGCCGCCTTCTTGTTCTTCCCGGCCTTGAGGACCACGGCGGCGTCACCACCGCTGACCACCGGCGCCTTGCCGCCGTCGACCGCGGGGAACGGGAAGAACTTCGCGTCCTTGCCGACCTCCTTGTGCAGCTCGTCGGTGACCAGGGCGCTGACGAAGTCACCCTCGTAGACCATGGCCGCCGCCGGCTCCGGGCCGAAGACCTGCTGGACGGACTCGGGGAAGTCGGTGCGCAGCGCGCCCGAACCGCCGCCGGCCACCAGGTTCTTGTCGCCGAACAGCTTGCCGAGCGTGGTCAGCGCCTTGACCACGGTGGGGTGCGTCCACGGGATCTTGTGGGCGGCGAGCTTGTCGTAGTTCTCCTGTCCGGCCTGGGAGAGGTAGATGTTCTCGAACCAGTCGGTCAGCGGCCAGCCGGCCTCGCCCGCGACGGAGAAGGCGGGCACGCCCGAGTCGGAGAGCGCGCGGCCCGACTTCAGCATCTCCTGGTAGGACTTCGCGGGCTTGACGCCGGCCTGCGCGAAGGCCTCGGGGCTGTACCAGACCGTCGACTTGTGGGAGGCCTTGAAGTACAGGCCGTAGTAGGTCTTGTCGACCGTGCCGTAGTCCTTCCACACCTGCGCGAAGTTCTTCTTGGCCTCGGCGCCGATCTCCGCCGACAGGGGCGCCAGCCAGCCCTTCTTGGCGAACTGCTGGAGCACGCCGACCTGCGGGACCATCACCACATCGGGCGCGTTGCCGCCTTCGATCTGGCTGCCCACGACGGTGGAGACATTGTCGCCGGTGGAGGCGAAGGTGACCTTCGCGCCGGTCTTCTCGGAGAAGGCGTCCAGGACCTTCTTGAAGTTCTGCTGTTCCACGCCGGTCCAGACGCCGGCCACGGTGATCGTCTGGCCGTTGAGCTCCTGCTTACCGCCCCCGGCGGAAACTCCGCCGCCGCATGCGGTGGCGGTGAGCGCGAGGCCGAGCACGGCCGCGCCGGATATGGCGGTTCGGGTGTGGCGTACCGCGGTGTGTCTCATGGGGGGATTCCCTTCGGTCGGACCCGCGAGGTCGGGCTGTCGAGGTGGAGCGGTGGAGGTGGAGCGGTCGAGGGGTGGGGCTATCGGGGGTCGGCGGCGTGCATCCACCAGGCGGCGGTGGATCCCGGGAGCGTTCCCTCGGGGCAGTCGCCGCTCGCCAGCAGGGGGGTGCCGGGTACCGGGGCCGGCACCGGGTCGGTGCCGAAGTTGACGGCGCAGACCAGACCGTCGCCGCGGACGAACGCCAGCACCTGCGGCGGCGACTCCAGCCAGCGCAGAGTGCCTTCGCCGAGCTGCGGAAGGCTGCGGCGCAGTTGCAGCCCGTCGCGGTACAGGTGCCAGAACGAGCGGGTGTCGGCCAGCGCCCGGTCCGTGGCGTGTTCGGCGAACCACTCGGGCTGCGGCAGCCAGGGCTGCGCCGCGTCGGTACCGGTGGTGAAGCCGAACGGGGAGGCGTGCCCGGACCAGGGCAGCGGCACCCGGCAGCCGTCGCGGATGTGCTGCCGGCTGCCCGTACGGTGGAAGATCGGGTCGGTGAGGACCTCGTCCGGCAGGTCGACGACCTCGGGCAGGCCCAGTTCCTCGCCCTGGTAGACATACGCCGCGCCGGGGAGCGCCAGCATGAGCAGGGCGGCGGCGCGGGCGCGCGCCGGGCCCAGTCCTCCCCCGGACTCCGGCCGGGAGGTGCCCCCGGCGCTGTCGCCGGGTTCGGTCGCGTACCGGGTGACGGTCCTGACCTGGTCGTGGTTGTTGAGCACCCAGGTGACCGTGGAGCCGGTGCCCGCGATGTCGGTCAGCGCCTCGGAGATGACCTTGCGGAAGATGCCGATGTCCCAGCGCGCGGTCAGCAGGTGGAAGAAGAACGCCTGGTGCAGCTCGTCGGGCCGGACGTAGGCGGCCTGCTCGCTCGGGGTCCGTACGGAGACTTCGCCGACCAGCAGCCGGTCGTGGCCGTCCCGGGCCGTGTACTCCTCGCACAGCGCCCGCCAGTCGCGCCACACCTGGTGCACCTCGGGCTGGTTCCAGGCCAGCGGGTTGACCGAGTCGCGGGTCCGCTCGTCGGCCGACGGGTCGGGGGAATCGGGGAGCTCGGGGTGCTTGAAGAGCCCCGCGGCCACATCGATACGGAAGCCGTCCACACCGCGGTCCAGCCAGAACCGCAGCACCTTTTCGAAGTCGGCGCCCACGGCGGGGTTGCGCCAGTTCAGGTCGGGCTGCTCGGGCGTGAACATGTGGAGGTACCACTGCCCGTCCGTGCCATCCGCCTCCTTGATACGGGACCAGGCCGGGCCGCCGAACATGGCCCGCCAGTTGTTGGGCGGCAGTTCCCCGCCCGGCCCGCGCCCGTCGGCGAAGTGGAAGAGCGACCGAGACGGCCCGCCCGGCTCTTCCTCCAGGGCGGCGCGGAACCACGGGTGCTCGCTGGAGCAGTGGTTGGGGACGATGTCCAGAAGCACCTTCAGGCCGAGCCGGTGGGCGTCGGCGACCAGGAGGTCGAATTCGGCGAGGTCGCCGTATACGGGGTCCACATCGCGGTAGTTCGCGACGTCGTAGCCGTGGTCGTGCTGCGGGGAGGGGTAGAAGGGGCTGAGCCAGATGCCGTCCACCCCGAGCTTCTTGAGGTACGGCAGTCCGGTGCGGACGCCGGCGAGATCGCCGATGCCGTCGCCGGTGCTGTCGAGGAAGCTGCGGACGTAGACCTGGTAGATCACCGCGTCGCGCCACCAGCGCTGTGCCGTGGCGTGGGACGCGCTCTCGGCGGCCGGCGAGAGCGCGGCGGAAGCCGGGCCGGGGAGGGAGGGGGAAGGCGCGGAGCCGGCCGAGTGGCCGTTCCCTGCCGTGGCTATGAGCATCTGCCGTGATCCCGTTCTTACATGGGCATGCCGTGCGGCCTGCGGGGTCGCTGTTATGCATGCATGTTAAGTAGGGATGTCATTTGGGTGTCAACGAAATGGTCGAAAGTAGCGGCAAGATGCCCCAGTTTGTGGGTAATTTTGATAGCCGCCTGTACTTAACAAGTAAGTAGAAGAGGGGGTGGTGAGGGTGCGGCAGGGACCGCTGACGGTTACGTCCGGTCGGCCGGTCGCTCAGCCGCGGCCGACGATGGCCCGCAGCTCCCGCGTCAGCCGCGCGACGGTCGCATCCGTGCTCCGCCGATGGACGAGCGCGTCATGCATGACCGCCTGCACCGCCAGGCTCACCTGGTCGTACTGCGGGCTCTTGAGCCGCGGCCTGGCCGCCAGTACGCTCCGCTTCAGCGTCGGAAGGTAGGGGAAACGCCGCACCAGCTTCGGATCCGTGTACAGATCCGCCCACACCGGCGGCAGCGCCCCCTCGGTGAGCACCCGGCGCTGGACCGACTCCGTCGTCAGATACGAGATCAGCTCGGCGGCCGTCTTCGGGTGCTGCGAATGCGCGTTGACCGCGAGGTTCGAGCCGCCCAGTGCGCTGGAGCCCGGCCCGTCGGGACCCGGCAGGGGTACCGCGCCGAATTTGCCCGCCACCTTCGAGGACTCCGCGTTGGCCAGCGCGTACGCATACGGCCAGTTGCGCAGGAACAGCAGCCGGCCGCCCTGGAAGGCCTTGCGGGACTCCTCCTCCTTGTACGTCAGCGCACGCTGCGGGATCCATCCCTCGCGCACCCCGTCGAGGAGGAAGGACAGGCCCCGGCGGGCCGCGGGCGAGTCCACCGTGACGCGGGTGCCCTCGCCGGCGAGCACCGTGCCGCCCGCCGACTGCACGGCCTCCACGACGTTGGCGGTCAGCCCCTCGTACGGCAGGAACTGGCCCGCGTAACCGTCCAGCCCGTATTTGGGCGCGACCGTCTTGGCCAGCCGCGCCAACTCGGCCCAGGTGCGCGGCGGCCGCACACCCTCCCGGTCGAGCACGTCCTTGCGGTAGTAGAGCAGTCCGGCATTCGTGACATAAGGGACGGCGTACAGCCGGCCCCGGAACGTGGCGGTGTCCACCACGGGCGGCAGGAAGTGATCCAGCGGGAACTGCCGGCCGTCCACGGGGGTGATCCACCCAGCGGCCGCGAACTCCGAGGTCCATGCCACATCGATGTTCAGCACATCGAAACGGTCACTGTGGGAGCGCAGCTCGGTCACCATCTGGGCCCGCACCTCGTCGGCCGCGTCGGGCAGCTCGACCAGTGTCACCTTCTCCCGCGGGTGCCGGTCGTTCCAGCCGTCGAGGACTCCGCGCAGATAGCCGGTGAGGTCCCCGCCCGTCACCAAAGTGATCGGGCCCCGACCGTCCGAACCGGCGGCCGGCTCCCCGGCCTGCGCGCCCGCACTGCCCGCGAACAGCAGCGAGCAGACGAGCAGAGCCCTTCCCGCGGCACGCTTCCACCGCATGGGCTCCTCCTCCTACAGGCGTCGACGGGACACTGGACCGACAGCCCGCCCCATGTATACCTGTTAGATATGCGGGATACTAGATGCCGCAGGAAGATGCGTTGGCGACCCGGCTCACAGTCGGACGGGTTCAGATAACCGGCAAGCAGGGCGGGGAGGGAGAGGGAGAGCGTGCGGTTGCCACTTCTGGCGCTTTTGGTCAGCGGCCCCGCACATGGCTATGAACTCAAGCAGGCCCTTGAGAACCTCCTGGGCTCGGCATACCCTCAGCCGAACGTCGGCCAGATCTACGTCACCCTGGGCAGGCTGGAAAAAACGGGCCTGATCGCGGGAGAGGACGTCGAGCAGTCGGACCGCCCGAACAAGCGCATCTACCGGATCACCGAAGCGGGACGCGAGACGGTGGACGCGTGGTTCGAGGAGTCCACCGGCGAACCACGGGTGCGGGACGAGTTCTTCATGAAGCTCGCCCTCGCCCCCCACACCGGGACCGCAAACCAGATCACCCTGATCAACAAGCAGCGCCGCCACTACCTCAACACCATGCGTGACCTGTCGAAACTCGCGGCGGGTGAGGACCGCGACAACCGGGTCGCGCATCTGCTGATCGAGGGCGCGATGCTGCATCTGCAGGCGGATCTCGACTGGTTGGAGCGCTGTCAAGAGGAGTTGGAATGAACCGGGACGAGCCGTCCGGACCGATATTGCGGGCAGCCGGCCTGGTCAAGACCCACCGGCCGGAAGGCGGCGCCCCCGTCCACGCGGTCCGCGGTGTCGACCTGCGCATCGAGCGCGGTGAATTCGTCGCCGTCACCGGGCCCTCGGGCGCCGGCAAATCCACCCTGCTGCACCTCCTCGGCGGCCTCGACCGTCCCGACAGCGGTTCCCTCTGGATCGACGGACGCCAGGTCGACTCGTTCAGCGAGGCACGCTGGGCGGTGCTGCGCCGCAACCACATCGGCATCGTCTTCCAGTTCTTCAACCTGGTCTCCAACCTCAGCGTCGCCGACAACGTCGAGCTGCCCGCGCTGCTGGCCGGAAGGTCCCCCCGGCAGGCCCGCACCGACCGCGCAGAGCTGCTCGAAGAGCTGGGCCTGGCGGGCAAGGAGAACTGCACACCGGGCGAGCTCTCCGGCGGCGAGCAGCAGCGCGTCGCCCTGGCCCGCGCCCTGGTCAACTCCCCCAGCCTGCTGCTCGCCGACGAACCCGCCGGCAGCCTGGACAGCAAGGGCACCCGAGAGGTGCTGCGGCTGCTCGCCCGCTTCCACCAGCGCGGCCAGACCATCCTGCTGGTCACCCACGACGCCCGGATGGCCAGCGCCGCGGACCGGGTGATCAGCTTCTTCGACGGCCAGGTGGTCGACGACGCGCACCTCGGCGGCGGCCGCAGCCGCCCCGAGGCCGGGGTCGCCGACGTGCTCAAGCTCAAGGGCTGACCGGCGTGCGAGCAGCGGCGCGCTGGGCATCCGCGCACCTCAGAGCACACCGGGCGGCGGCCGTACTGATCGTGCTGGCGACGGCCGGGATCACCATTTCACTGCTGTTGGCGACCGCCCTGTTCGCCTACGCGACCGACCCCTGGCAGCGGGCCTTCACCCAGTCCTCCGGCGCCCACGTATGGATTCACACCCAGGACGGCGCCCCGGCAGGATCGCTGGCCGGGCTGGACGAGGTACGGGCCGCCTCCGGCCCCTTCCGTACGGTCCGCGCCACCGCCGGCCTCCAGCCCGGCGGCTCCAAGGCGACGCTGGAGCTGCGCGGCACACCGCACCGCCCCGCCACCGCCGCCCCCCAGATCACCGCGGGCCGCTGGCTCGACGCGGGCACCGACGCCGGCGCCACCAAGGGCATCGTGCTGGACAGCTCGGTGGCCCGTGCGATGTGGGCCAAGCCGGGAGACTCCCTCGTGCTGAGCGGGTTCGCTACACCGCTGCGGGTGGTGGGCGTCGCGGACACCGCCGAGGTCGCGTTCCGGGCCGGCGAGACCCCCGGTGTGGCCTGGGTGCTGCCCGCGACGCTCGCCGCCTCGGACGCGGGCCGCGACCAGCGCGGCCGGACCATCGGCCTCCAGCTCACCGACCCCGCGGACACCGACTACGTCGTACAGCGGGCGGTCACCCAGCTCGGCGCCGATCAGATCAGCGATGTCTCCACCTGGCGGCAGGCCAAGGCCGAGGCCGAGGGCGACAACCAGCTCCTCGCCCGGCTGCTCGGCCTCTTCGGACTCGGCGCGCTGCTCGCCGCGGCCCTCGCGGTCGGCGGCGCCATCAGCACCCGCATCCGCGGCCACCTACGGGACATCTCCATCCTCAAGGCCATCGGCTTCACGCCCAGCCAGGTGGTCCGGATGTTCCTCGTCCTGCACCTCGGCTTCGCGCTGCTGGGCGTCGCGCTCGGGGCGCTGCTCACCCAGACGCTGGGCACCCTGATCCCCGGCCGCATCGGGGAAGCGATGACGCTGTGGCAGCAGCTCCCCGAGCATGCCTGGCTGCCCCTGGCCATCTCCGGCGGCGTGGTGGTCTTCATCGGCTCGGCGACCTGTCTGGCCGCCTGGCGGGCCGGACGCGTACCGCCGGTGCCCGTCGCGCGCGCCGCCGTGGCCACCGGCCGCCGGCTGTCCGGCACGACCCGGCGGGCGCTCGGCCTCCGCATCCCACCGGCCCTGGTCCTCGGCTGGCGAGCCGCCTTCCACCACCCGCTGCGCTCCTCGGCGGCCGTGGCGCGCCTCGCCGTTCCGCTGCTGCTCATCACCATCGCGCTGGGAGCCTGGGCCACCCTGGACCGCTTCGCCACCCACCCCGAGAACGCCGGCCTGCCCGCCGCCCTCACCGCGCGCTCCGACACCCTGGGCGACCACGCCCTACGTCAACTCCTCACCGCCCAGCGGCAGTTGACCGCCTACCCGGGCGCCGAGGTGCAGGCGCTCGTACCGGGCCAGACCGGAACGATCACCCTGCGCGGCCTCGGCACGGACGCGCACCCCTACCCCTTCTCCATCGTGGAGGGACGCCCCGCGCACGGCCCCGACGAAGCGATCGCCGGACAAGGACTGCTGGACCTCCTGGACGCCCACGTCGGCGACTGGGTCCGGATGACCGTCGCCGGCCACCCGCACGTCCTGCACATCGTCGGCCGCAGCATCGAAACGGCCGACGGCGGCCGGGTGATCTCCACCGCCCTGGACACCCTGCGCGACGACGACACCACGCTCCCCGCGCCCCGCCCGGACTTCTATCAACTGGTCCTGCACCACGGCGCCGACCCCACCGCCGTACGCGACGCCCTCACCAAGGCGTCCGCCGGCCGTCTCGAAGTACGCGAGATCCCCAACCCGGCCGACCAGCTGTCGGCGGTCCGCGCCGTCAGCGTCGGCCTGATCGCCGTACTGATCCTCATCGGCCTCGCGGAACTGTCCACAACGGTCAGCGCCGGCGTACGCGACCGCAGCCGCGACCTGCTCGCCCTGAGGGCCGTCGGCCTTACGCCCCGCCAAATCACCGCCGTCATCGTGTCGGCCACCGCCTTCATCACCCTGACCGCCGCCCTGACCGGCACGGCTCTCGGCGTCCTCGCCTCCCAATGGCTCATCAACCTCCAGGGCCACACCAGCGGCTGGGGAACCGGCATCGCCCAACGCCCCGGCCTGGGCATCCTGCTGCTGGTCGTGACGGTCGCGGTGCTGGTCGCCGGGGCGGTATCGGCCCTGCCGGCAGCTCGGGCGGCGCGGCGGAGGCTGGCGGATTCGGTTAGTGATGTGCTTTAGCGGGAGGGGCGGCGGTGAGGCAACGGTCGTGATGGCTTCAAGACGGCCATCGGCAGGGCCCTTGGCACGGCGCGCCACGGCAGGCTCCCCTGGCGTCTTGATCAGCTACGCCGAGATCCTGACCTCTGACAAATAACTGCCAGGGAGCGCCACCGAGAGCCCGACGCCGGGATACCCATCGAGACCGGGCACAGCGAGGCCGGGTACACCGAGGCTGGGCGCATCGAGACCGAGCACATCCAGCACCTCGGCGGCCGGATACCCGAACAGGTCGATGCCGTCCAGCACCACCGGCACAGCGGATGGGCCGGCAAGCGACTCCCGACACCGCGCCAGAACGACCGAGGCCAGACCGGGCCTGTCCCGGCCGAGGCCCTCGCGGTCCCGCGCATCACCGTAGGCCAGCAGCTCCAGCCCGTCGTACCGGGCCGTGAAGGCCCAGCCGGCCCCGCAGACCCACGTCTCCCGCACATCCGCCAGGGCCGCGACGGCCCACTGGGCATCCCGCTCGGACGCACCGAACCGCAGAACATCCCCGTGGCGAGGGAGACGAGAGAGAACAAGCCCCACCCCGGGCAGCAACTCGAACACATCCCGATGGTGCCCCCTACTCCCTGCCAGGACAACGGAGTTACCGCCCCCGCCGTCCGTCAGATCGTCTTGACCGTGCCACCGTCGATGACGTAGTCCGCGCCGGTGACGTTGCCGGCCACGTCGGAGAGCAGGAACGTGATCAGGGCCGCCACCTCCCGGGGCTCGGTGATCCGCCCGGTGGTGATGCCGAACGCGTCCGGGATCTGCTCAAGGAACGCGGCGTGCTCGGCCCCTGCCCCGGATGCGACCTTGCCTCCAAAGCCGTCGGGGTCTTCCCAGATGGCGGTGCGCACCACGCCGGGCGAGACGGTGTTGACGCGCACGCCCCGCGGCCCGAACTCCTCGGCCAGGGACTTGCCGAGTGCGGTGAGTGCCGCCTTGGCCGCGCTGTAGGCGACCGGACCGGCGGCAGGGAGCCGGGAGTTGATGGACGAGACGTTGACGATCGCGCCGCGGCGCTCGGTCAAGCTGGGCAGCGCGGCCCGGCTGACACGGACCGCGCTCAGCAGGTTGAGGTCGAAGATGCTCTTCCACTGCGCGTCGTCGGTGTCAAGGAAGCCGATCGGCTCCACGGCGTCGCCGGCGCCGACGTTGTTCACCAGCAGGTCGATGCCGCCCAGTTCGGCAAAGGCGCTGCCCATGAGGGTGGCCACTCCGTCAGCGGTGCCGAGGTCGGCCGAAACGGCGAAGGCTCCGGATTCCTTGAGTTCGGGGGTGATCGTACGGGCGGCGCCGACGACGCGGACGCCCTCATCGATCAGCGCCCTGACGGTGGCCAGCCCGATGCCTCGGCTGGCGCCGGTGACAACAGCGGTCTTGGAAGTGAGGTCGAGCTTCATGATTCTCCAGTTCTTGAACTACAGGTACAAAATGTGGGCAGAAGTCAATCCCCGACCACCTGCCACCCGCCACCCGCTCGCCCACCCCTGCTCGCGGGCGAGCAGGGTCAGAGGGCGTCGACCATCGCGTCGATCACCCTGGAAAGTCGGTCCGGCCCCTCGGCGACACGCACCATGAGCCGCAGACCGACGACCGTGTTCAGCAACAGACTCCCGATGGCATGGGCGTCACGGCCGGAGGCGATCTCTCCCGCCCGCTGCCCCTCCTCGACCAGCGCGCGAAAAGCACCCTCGGTACGGTCGAACATGCGCCGGACCAGTTCCGTCGCACCCTCGTCCGTCCCCGCGAGCTCCGCCGCCACGTTCACCGCCATACAGCCACGCTGGTCCGGATCGGCAAGGTCCATCTCGACCAGAAACCGCAGCGTCTTGCGCAACCGGTCCTTGACGGGCCCCGACCCCTCAAGCATCTCGATCAGAGCGAGCGCCTGACTGTCGCGGTAGCGGCGCAGCGCCTTGTCGAACAAGGCGTGCTTGCTGCCGAAGGCGTTGTAGAGACTGCCCCTGCCGATACCGATCGCGTCGACGAGGTCCTGCGGCGTGGTGGCGGCATACCCCTTGCGCCAGAACACCTCCATGGCCTGCTCGACGGCGGCGTCCGGATCGAACTGCTTCGGCCTTCCCATGATCAGAACAGTAACAGCTTTCTTGACCTACAGGTCAAGAAAAGCTTGATCAGTTGGTCAGGTCGACCCGCACCGTCAACAGGTTCGTGCCGACCGCTCGGACCGCGGCGCTGTTGAGCCGCGGCAAGGTCTTGAGCCGCGCACGGGCGTCGTCCTGCGGCATCGGATGGGCGGTGCCGGCGTGCCATCGCCCCTTGATCCGGACCCGTACCTGCGGATGTGCCTGAATGTTTCGCACATACTGCGACTTCTCGCCGTACTCCGAGACGAGCCAGAATGCATTCCCGATACGGCGTCCGCCGACAGGGGTCTTCCGTGGCAGCCCGGACTTTCGCCCTGTGGTCTCCAGGAGAGTCTGATTCGGCAGCCGCTTGAGGATCGGATTGCCGATCCGCCTCTGGAACGAGGTGACGGTCCGGTACTTGATCTCGCGATAGCGCGACATTCCTGGCTCTCCCGGTTGTTGCTGGTGTTCCTCGCGATGGTCAGGCCGTCGCCCCTTGCGGATGCGGCGCGGCGCGCTCCCGAGGGTGAGGAATTGTCCGATGGTGCGCGGATGCCGCCGTCAATCAGCGTACGCGCGCGCCGGGTTGCTTCTCGTCCCGTACGAATGTGGCTCATAGACCCAGGCCTCATTCGAAGGAAGCGAGGGCTCCCGCCAGTCCCCGGTGACGGCAATCGTTTTGCGACCACGGTGACGTGCTGGAAATGCCGGCCGCGTACCGCGCGGCGCCGTGTACGCGATCTCGCCGTCACCCACACAGCTCAGCACGCTTAGGAGCGTGTGTGCGATGGCGTAGTCGGATCGGGTGGAAATATCCCTTCATTTGGTGGCTCTGGAGTGCTTCGTACTCTTCGCGGGGATTCCTTCGTGGAAGAGCGTTGGGAGACTCGCATGCGCTACACCGTCAGCTCGGGCCGCTCCGCGGCAGCTGGCGGTTTGCGTTTGCTGGTGTTCGTCGCGTTGCTGGCGTTACTGCACACCGCGCTCACCACCGACTCCTCCCAGGTACCGATCCCCGATGGGGACGGCTGCCGCCTTACGCGCGCCAGTGCTTCCGCCGTGTCCGGCCCGGCCGGGAAGGCATGTGTGGCAGCGGGGCCGGTGCTGACTTCGACCGGAGGCGGTACGAAGCATCCGGGCAGTGGCGTGCGGCGCAAGTGTGAGGCGTCGGCCTGTCATCTACGCCACCAGGTCCCGACGGGGAGCAGCGGTAAGGCGCTCGGGGACCCTCCCGTGGAGGAGACGATCACCGCATCGGCGGATGTCCCCTCCGGGGCCGTCGTGACGACTGCCGCTGCCAAATCGCCGAAGCGCACGGTCGTCCTGCGCTGCTGAGCTGACCCGGCCGCATTCGCGTACCCATCCCCACCCCCATCCCTGTCCCCAGTTCTGCGACGGGGACGGTGGGGCGATCGCGGCCTGCCGTCGTCAGCTTTCAGCTTTCGGGACTTCCGCACTGCAGGAGATTTGGCATGCCCATCGATATCTTTGCCGCTCTTGGCGCGATCGTGCGCGCCGAGGCCGCGCGCACCACGCCGAAGCCCACAACGTCGCGCGTCGACGAGGCCGCGACGCAGAAGTCGGACGGGCCGGAGGCGGCCGCTCCGGCGGCCGAGTCGCCGACCGGCGTCGAGGAGCCGTCGCCTTCCGCCGGAAAGCGCCCCCTCACGAAGATGTTGCGCAAGCTGGCAGCGATCTTCGGCTGACGCACCGGTTTATTTCGGTTTCGCCCGGCGCCGTTCGGCATTCCGTGCGCGGCGACGCGAGGAGCCCATTTCCGTCTTCACCCTCCGCCCGTCGACCTCCGCTCCGGCCTGTCGCACGGGCGGGCGCAGGGCGCCGGCATGCAGGCGTTCGGGTAACCGATGTTGCCTGTGGTGCGAAATGGGGGAGGAAACCAGGAGTGCCTGAAGTTACCGATCCATTGTTGGATCTTGTCAGGCGGCACCGAGAGCCCGTGGTCGTACAGACCGTCCGGTCGACCGTAGCCGCCGTGATCTCGTACGTCGTCGCACTGATGCTGAGCAGTGAACCGGCACCGCTGACCGCGCCGCTGACCGCACTGCTCGTCGTCCAGGTCACCCTGTTCGCGACCCTCACCACCAGCATGCGCCGAGTGAACTCGGTGGTGGTCGGGGTGGTCATCGCCATCGGCTTCAGCTCGCTGGTGGGCCTGACCTGGTGGAGTCTGGGGCTGATCATCCTTGCGTCGCTGGTGATCGGCCGTTTTGTACGGGCCGGTGAGTTCGTTCCCGAGGTGGCGATCAGCGCCATGCTGGTGCTGGGGGTGACGACGACGCGGGTGGCCGCGACGGCCTGGGACCGGGTGCTGGAGACGCTGATCGGGGCGGCTGTCGGGCTGCTGTTCAACGTTCTGTTCGTACCCCCGGTGTGGGTGCAACCCGCCAGTGAGGCCATCGAGGGGCTCGCCCGCCGGATGCGGGATCTGCTGCTGGCTCTCGGCGACGAGGTGCGCGGTCACACCCCCGTGGCGGAGGCCGCTGCCCGGCTGCACGAGGCGCGCCAGCTGGATCATGACATCGTCCAGGTGGACGCGGCTCTCCGGCAGGCGGAGGAAAGCCTCCGGCTCAACCCTCGGGTCAGGGAGGGCCTGCTGTACCGCGTGGTGCTGCGCACCGGTCTGGACGCCTTGGAGATCTCTGCGGTCGTGTTGCGTACGGTGTGCCGCACGCTGACCGATCTTGCCAAGGCGCGCACGGAGGAGCCGCTCTTCCCCGCGGAGACCGCCACCGCCTTGCGGGAGCTGTTCACACATATGGCCCGTGCGGTCGAGAGCTTCGCCGTGCTGATCACGACGCAGGTCACCACCAACGCCGACGAGGCGGAAGATCAGCTCGTCAAGGAGCTGGCCGCCAGCCGCGCCGGCCGCGAGATCGTCGCGCATCTGCTCCTCGACGGCGTACAGGAGCACCCGCGCCAGTGGCAGCTGCACGGAGCGCTGCTGGCCGAGATCGACCGGATCCTGGACGAGCTGGAGGTGGAGAAGCGGTCCGAACGGCTGGTGGAGGAACTGGACCGGCAGTCCCGTGAGCAGCGGGAGAAGTACCCGCTGGTGGAAAAGCTGCGAGGCCGGCTGCGGATCGGGCGGTAGGCGTCTACAGCGATGACACCTCAGCGTCCCGTGCGAGCTGCAGGCCCGCTGCGGCGAGGAAGTCGGCGAGTTCGATGGTGCCGCCGCCGGTGCCGTCGTCCCACTCGGTCACGAGCGCGGACTCATCCGCGTCCCAGGTGTCGATGTCGTCGCTGGGATATTGCTCGACGCAGCCGACGCCGCGCCGATAACGGAGGTACAGGTACTGGCCGGCGGTCGTCCATGCGTCCCACTGCGACGGGTAGGCCGAGCAGGTCTGCACCACGCGGGCGAGAGTGAGATGCACGTGGTCCCCCGGGTGCTACCAACTGAGCATGCTGCTGCCAACTGCGTATTGCGTCGGCGGAGAGTTTGTCAGAAGCGGTGGGGTGGGTGGGGCGGCCGGCAGTCCCCAGCGGCGTAACGAGGGGCGGCCGCAACCCCGCACGTCCCACCCCACCCCAGGACACCATTTGTCCGCCCACCCGGTGCGCGCCATTCTGGACCCATGCGATCGGTTTCCGGCCCGGATGCAGTGTCCGGCTGGGTCGTTCGGCGGCCTGGTCCGATTGCCTCCGGCCCGTTGGTGTCCGTGCGGCGTCCCGCTCCCGAACCGGGCCCCGATGATCTGCTGCTCACGGTCGAGGCCTGTGGGGTGTGTCGTACGGATCTGCATCTGGCGGAAGGGGATCTGGCCCCGCGCCGGCCGTCGACCGTACCGGGGCATGAGATCGTCGGGCGCGTGGTCGCCGCCGGCGCGGCGGTCACCCGGTTCCGCGTCGGTGACCGGGCCGGCGGGGCCTGGCTGCGCGGTACCTGCGGTGTCTGCCCCTACTGCCGTGCGGGCCACGAGAATCTCTGCCCGGCATCCCGGTACACCGGCTGGGACGCCGACGGCGGCTTCGCCGATGCCGCGCTCGTCCCCGCGGACTACGCCTATCCCCTCCCCGACAGCGAGAGCGCCACGCGGCTAGCGCCGCTGCTGTGTGCCGGGATCATCGGCTACCGGGCGCTGCGCCGCAGTGCGCTGCCGCCCGGCGGCAGGCTCGGCATCTACGGGTTCGGGGCCTCGGCGCATCTGGCCGCGCAGGTCGCGCTGGCCGAAGGGGCGACCGTTCACGTACTGACCCGGTCCGCGCAGGCGCGAGAGCTCGCCCTCGACCTGGGGGCGTCCTCGGCCGGCGGCGCCTACGACCCCCCGCCCGAACCGCTGGACTCGGCGATCCTCTTCGCGCCGGTCGGCGATCTGGTGCCGGTGGCGCTGGCGGCGCTGGACCGTTCGGGAACCCTCGCCATCGCCGGTATCCACCTCACCGACGTTCCCACGCTGAACTATCAGAGCCATCTCTTCTACGAGCGGAACCTGCGCAGCGTGACCTCAAACACCCGGGAGGACGGCCGCGCGTTCCTGGAGACCGCGGCGCGGATCGGGATCCAAGTCACCGTGAGCCCCTATCCGTTGAGCCGCGCTCCGCAGGCGCTGGAGGACCTGGCGGCCGACCGGGTCCAGGGTGCCGCGGTACTGGTGCCCGGGTGACACCGAGTGACACCGGATGGCATCGTCCGACACCGGCTGACCGGGAACGATCCCTCCGTTCTGCTGTCGTGACCGCCGATGATCGGCACAATGAGTGTGTGCCAAATCTCTCTGAATTCAGCCTTGCTGACGGAACGTCAATCCGGCTGGAACTCGCTCCGACCGGCTCCGCACCCCTCCCCCCGGCGCAGCCCGCCCCCGACGATCTTCCGGACGGTATGGGCCCGACCGTGCCGGTGGCCCGCGGGGGCGGCGCGGCGGCCGGCGCGAGCGCCGTCGCGGCGATGCGCAGCACGCTGCGTCCGCTCGGGCCGTTGCTCCAGGAGATCCACGACGCGGTCATCGCCTCCGAACGGCCACCGCACGAGATGTCGGTGCAGTTCGGGGTGCAGGTCGGCCAGGACCTCAAGCTCGGCATCGTCGGGGCCAACGGCCACGCGAGTCTGACGATCACGGCGACCTGGCAGCCGCAGCGGGCGGAGTGATGGGCTGGTTCCGCGCCATACCAGGCGCCACCCCGGGCACCGGATCGGACGCCACCGATCCGGCGGACCCGCGATTCCGGGTGGCGTCGGTGCTCGATACGAGGGACGGCAAAACGGCGGGCGCGGGCCTCGTACTGGCACCGCATCACCTGCTCACCTGCGCCCATGTCGTCAACGACGCGCTCGGGAAGGAGCTCTTCGACGGAAGCCGGCCGGATGGGGCCACGCTGCGGGTGCAGGTGCACGGGCCGGCCGGTGCGCAGGTGCACGAAGCGCGGCCCGTCCACTGGATCCCGCCCCGCCGGCTCGACGGATCGGACGGCGCGCCCGGCCGCGGCGAACTGGAATGGGCCGGCGATCTGGCGGTCCTCCGATTCATCACCGAGTTATCCGCCCCGGCGCCGCCGGAGTTCCGGCCGATGCGCATGGGGCACTCCGTACGCGCCTGGCACGGCAGCGCGCTGACCGGCTCGTACGCGGATGTCCGGGTGAAGTCCTGCGACGGCCGTATCGGCTACATGGACGGCACGCTCTCCGGTATGGCGATCGGGCCCGCCTACAGCGGCGGCCCCCTGTGGTCGGATGCCGACGGCGCGGTCGTGGGACTCGTGGCGGCCTGTGTGCTGCCGCCCGTCGACCCGGCATCGGGCTGCGCGCTGCCCTACGACTCCCGGCACATCACCCGCCGCAGTTGGGGCATCCCCTGGCAGCGCGTCGAGGAAGAGCTGCGCGCGGTGGGCGCCGGCGCCCTCCTCGACCCGCCGGCCGCCGACCACGACCCGGCCCAGGCCGTCCTCGCGGACCTGATGGCCAATATCCTTCCCGCGCCGATGTTCCGGGCCGACTACGCCAGGGCGGTCGCCGAACGCTGCGGCCTCGGACACCCCACGGACGGATCCGCCCCCAGCCCGGAGGAGTTCGCGCGGCTGTTGGTGACCGAGGAGCGGGCGTTGGCCGCGCTCACCGAGGCCCTGCGCTCCAGGGACCCGGGCGCCGTCTCCGCACTCATCGCCGCGGCGAAGCTTTCCGCCGTGCCCCGGCTGCTGTCGCCCCGGGAGCACGACCGACTGCTCGCCCTCCTCGCAGACCTGCCCGGCGATATCGCGGACCAACTGCCCGAAGCCGTACGGGCCGCGCTGCCCCTGGTCGCGGAGCTCCCCTACGACGCCCCGTTCACCGAACTCCTCGACCGGCTGGAACAGCTCTCCGGCGACAGCCGCTCGGGGCCGGGGGAACTTCGCGTACCCGGACTGCTGCGGGCGGTCGAATACGCGGCGGTGCTGTGTCCCGCGCCGGAGCGCGCCCGGCTGCGGCTGTGGGCCGACGGCGTCGCCGCCCGTCTCGGTATCCCCGCGTCCTCGCTGCGCGAACGCCGTGCCGACGCCGACGAATGGATGCTCGGACGGCGCCGGCGCACCCGGCCGCCACGCCTGTTGGTGCACTTGGTGAAGACCGGGGCGGACGCCTTCCGGCTGCGCATCTGGAGCGACGACGGCACCGGTCCGCACCGCGCGCCGACCGAGACCGACCGCCAGTACACCGCCGCGGAGACCGCCGAGGCGGTGCTCCGGGTCCTGGAACGGCTCTGCCGGTCCGCACCCGAAGGGACCCGGCCGGTCGTCGAGGTCCTGCTCGACCGCGACAGCCTCGAACTCCCCGTGGACGAGTGGGAGTTCGCCGACCAGGACGGCCTGATCCCGGGCGTGCTGGGTGCGGAGTACGCCCTGGTGGTGCACTGCCCGGAACTCCTGCGCCGCAACGAGCGTTTTCTCTCCGACTGGCGCCACCGCTGGGAGCATCTGGAATCCTCCTGTCCCCTCCACATCACCGGCTCGTCCACCGGAGTGCGTGAGGTGTACGGCAAGTTGCTCGACCGACGCGACGCCGCCCGGGTGTCGGTGGAGGTGTCCGCACGGGTCCGGGTGGAGATCATCCAGGTGTGTCTGGCCATGGGCGTACCCGTCGTGCTGTGGGACCGCGGCCCGGCCCACGACGCCTCGCACGCCGTCCGTCAGGTGTCGGGCGCCCCGGCCCGCGCCCTGCCCGAGCAGGTCCGTTCCTACCGCGCCAAGACCCTCCACCAGCCGGCCGCCCACCCGGGCAGACCCGTACTCGCCTGGGCCGACCCCGACCGCACCCTGCCCGAACTCCAGCTTTCCGAACCCACGGAGCTCTTATGAACCCCGAACCCACCGCCGATTGGCGGCTGTTCCAGGGAGACGGCACGCAGCGGCGGGTCACCCTGCCGCAGGCTCCGCCCTGGCGGCGGTTCGGTGGGTCCCGGCGTGGTGCTGCCGGGCCGCTGCCGTATCTGATCGCTCCGCAGCATGCCGATGTGGTCAATGCGGCGCTCCATCTGCGCAGGCCGCTGCTGGTCACCGGGCCGGCCGGGACCGGCAAGTCGTCGCTGGCCCGGGCGATCGCGCATGAGCTGGATCTCGGCGAGGTGCTGCGCTGGCCGGTGAACAGCCGGGCCACTGTGCAGGACGCGCTGTATCGGTACGACGCCATCGGCCGGCTGCGGGAGACCACGCTCAGCCGTGACCGTGGCGAGGTGGAGCCGTCCATCGGGAGCTTTGTCCGGCTCGGGGCGCTGGGTACCTCCCTCGTGCCGGGTCCGCGGCCGCGGGTGCTGCTCGTCGATGAGCTCGACAAGGGTGATGTCGATCTGCCCAACGATCTGCTGACCGTGTTCGAGGAGGGTGTCTTCGAGATCCCGGAGCTGGCCCGGCTGCCCGAGTCGCAGTCGGTCGTACAGGTTCTGGCGGCCGACTCCAACGACCTGGTCACGGTGGAGCGGGGCAAGGTGCTGTGCACCGAGTTCCCGGTCGTGGTGATCACGAGCAACGGGGAGCGGGATTTCCCGCCCGCCTTTCTGCGCCGCTGTATCCGGCTGGATCTGCCCACGCCGGACGAGGAGCGGCTGCGGGCGATCGTGGCGGCCCATCTCGGTGACGGCGCGCTGGTCGGCGTGGAGGATCTGCTGCGGTCGTTCCTCCAGCGTCGTGGCCCGGGCGAGCTCGCGACGGACCAGTTGCTGAACGCCGTCTTCCTGCGGGCCGGGGGCGTCGATCTGGATGCGGACGGACTGCTGGACGCCGTACTTCATCAACTGGGCGGGACTGTCTGAGCGATGACGGGGGGATCGGAGCGGCTGGGGGAGGTACTCGCGGTGTTCGCGGGTGCCGGCGTCGAGCTGGACCGGCACTCGCTGCTCGATGCGCTCTGGCTGGCCGGCCGGCTGCCCACGGGGCAGGACACGGCGCCTCTTGCCCGGGCGTTATGTGTCGGTCATGAGGCCGCGGATGCCGGGGACCTGGGGGATCCGCCGCCGCCCGTGCCGGACGACGGCGCCGTGACGGAGGCGGAACCGCCCGACGTACTGCCGCTGGACAACCTCGGCGGTGATCTGCATGCCGCGCCGGCGCCCGCCACGGCTCCGCGCCCGCGGCGGCCCGAATATCCGCTGCCCCCGAAGAACAGTGCGGCGGTACCGCTGCGGGTTCCGGAGAACAAGGCGCTCCTCGGGGAGCTGGGCATCGGCCGGGCGCTGCGCCCGTTGCGGCAGCGCCGGGCCCATACCCGTCTTCAGGAGTTCGACGAGGCGGCGACGGCCGCCGCGCTCGCCGAGAGCGGGCTGCCCGACGTCGTGCTGCGTCCCGGGCACGAGCGGTGGCTCGATCTGGCGCTCGTGGTGGACGACGGTATGTCGATGCTGTTGTGGCGGCGGCTCGCCGTCGAGTGGCGGACGATGATGCAGCGGATCGGCGCGTTCCGGGTGGTGCGGGTGCACGGTCTGGACACCCGCGGTCCCGATGCTCCGTTGTTGCGCGGCCGCCCGTTCGACCCGAATACGACCTCGCTGCCGCCGGCGGTGCTGGCCGATCCCTCGGGCCAGACGCTGGTTCTGCTGTTGAGCGACGGTATGGGCGCCGCCTGGCGGGACGGGCGGATGCACCGGGTGCTGAGGCGCTGGGCGGCGAACGGGCCGGTGGCCGTGTTGCATGCGCTTCCGCGGCGGCTGTGGGGAGGCTCGGGAATCCGGGCCGACCGCTGGCGTGTGACCACGCGTCGGCGCGGGGCCGCGGGGGGCTCGTGGACGGTCAGCGATCCGGTGCTGCCGGCCGAACTCGCGCCGTTCAACGGGCTGCCGGTGCCGGTGCTGGAGGCGTCCGCGGGCCCCGTGTCGGTGTGGTCGCGGTTGCTCGCCTCGACCGGTGGCACGGTCCAGCTCCCGTTGTTGCACGCCCCGGCGGGACGGGCCGCCGTCCCGCTCGGTGACGACCCGGAGGGGGTACGGCGGTTCCGTGACGCGGCCTCGCCCGAGGCGTACCGGCTGGCCGCCCATATCGCGGCGGTCGCGCCCGTTTCCGTGCCGGTGATGCGGCTGGTGCAGTCCGCGGTGCCGTGGTCCGCCGACACCGCCCATCTGGCGGAGGTGTTCCTGGGCGGTCTGATGCAGCCCGTCGAGGCGCCGGTGGCCGGTCCGCTGCGCGACCAGCACCGGATCTTCGACTTCGCGGAGGGGGCCAAGTCGGCGCTGCTGGACGCCGTCTCCACGCCGGAACTGCTGCGTACCGGCCGGCACATCGGTCGCCGTCTGGAGCAGCTGGCGGGACGCTCCCCCGATTTCCCCGCTTGGCTTGCGCATCCGGACGGCATGGATCGTCTGCCGACCGGTTCGCGCGCGTTCACCTCGGTGGAGCGGCGGCTGATGGCCCGGCTCGGTGCCTCGGTGCAGGTGGCGCCGTCGGACGAGGACGATACGGAGTTCGCGGGTCCCGACGGCTGGCGTCCGCTCACGGCCCGCGATCCGCGCCGGCTGGGCCCGTACACGCTGCACGGCCGGCAGCCGGGCGCGCGTTCCCTGGTCTATCTGGGCCGCGACCGTCACGGCAACGAGGCCGCGCTGCGCGTGATCCGGCCGGGTGCGCCGGACGAGGCGCGGGCGCTGCTGGCCACCGAGGCGGAGGCGCTCGGGCGGATGGCCGGGCAGTACGCGCCGCTGCTGCTGGGCACGGGTGTGCACGACGATCCGCCGTGGATCGCCATGCAGCTCTACCGTCCTTCCGGGCAGGACGAGGGCGGGCCGCCGCCGCAGCTGAGCAGCATCCTGCGGCCGGACGCGGCCTCTCATCTGCGGCGGGACACGCTGCTGTCGATCGCTTACGGATGGCATCTCGCGAGCGCGGTCAATCTGTGCCATCTCAAGGGGCTGGTGCTGCCCGAGCTGACGCCGCAGAGCGTCCATGTCGTGGGCCGTTCGCTGATGCTGACCGGCCTGGGGCGGTGCGGCATCGACGGGCGCTTCCGGGCCCGGGGGGCGGAGGCGGTCCCCACCATGGCGGACAACGTCGAGTCGCTGGGGCAGATTCTGCGCAGGCTCGGGGACAAGCACCGGGCGCCGCAGTCGGCGGAGGGCGGGGACATGGCGCTGTGGCAGGGCGACACCTGGCGTCCGTTGCGGGACATCGTCACCGCGTGTCTGTCGGAGGATCCGCGGCAGCGTCCGACGGCGGGTGAGGTCGCCGAGGGCTTCGCCCGTTACGTGCCGCTGGCGACGGAGCTGCGGGCGGGTGACGGCGCGGCCGACGGGGGTGCGGGAGACGGGGACGGTGCATCGGGCGCCGCGCGCTTCTCGTTCCGCCCGGGTCCGCAGATCCCGCTGGACGACGGTTCGGCGGAGCCTGCCGAGGAGGCGGCGCAGCCGCTGCGGGGCGGTGGCCTGGCTCCGCGGCTGGGGCTGCGGCGGGCCGGACCCGAGCAGCAGCGGAAGTGGGAACTGATCCGTGCCCGCCTGGGCTTCAGCTATCGGGCCACGGTCGTCGGGGTGGACGCGGGCGTGGGCCGGAGCACGGTCACGATTGCGCTCGGGTCGCTGCTGGCGGCCGCCCGCGGTGGCCGGGTGATCGCGGTCGACGCGGGGTACGCGGTCGGTGAGCTGGCCGGCAGGCTGAATCTCGGCGGCTCCGCGGGCCTGCGCCGTGATCTGCTGCGCGCGTTGCCCTCGGTCGGTTACGACGATGTGCTGCGCCACACCTTGGACGGCCCGTCAGGGCTGCGCGCGCTCACGCACGGCCTCGGCCGCACCACCCCGGTCGCGGTGTTCGACGAGGAGTACCGCCGGCTGACGGAGCTGCTGAGCCGGCACTTCTCCGTCGTCCTCGCGGACTGGGCCTATCTGCGGACGGAGACCGTCACGGACACCGCCTTGGCGGTGACGGACCGCCTGGTCGTCGTGGTGCGGATGACCGAGCGCGGTCTCGATCAGACGCGGCTGCTGCTGGCTCATCTGGCGCGCCGCGGGTACCGCGCACTGGCGGAGCGCGCCGTCCTTGTCGTCACGGGTCTGAGCGGACCGGACCGGCCGCTGCGGCGTGACGAGTTCGTCGAGGGGTTCCGCGACCATTCCGGCGGGCTGGTCTTCATCCCCTTCGACTACCGCCTCGACAGCCAGCGCGATATCGACATCACCCGGCTGCGGTCCAAGACGTACGAGGCGTTCATCGACCTGGCCGCGCTGCTGGCCGAGGACTTCCCCGGTCACGCACCGTGATCCGGCGCCGACTCGCTCCCCTCTCCCTGCATGCCGCACCATGGAGGAGAGGCGGTAAATTACGAAATATCCGATGAGGCGGTGGCGGGGTCGACGCCCTGGCCCCGAGGGCGG
Source organism: Streptomyces inhibens (assembly GCF_003389455.1). Taxonomy (GTDB): domain Bacteria; phylum Actinomycetota; class Actinomycetes; order Streptomycetales; family Streptomycetaceae; genus Streptomyces; species Streptomyces inhibens. The sequence continues at coordinate 41,976 of NZ_QUAC01000011.1, forward strand.
ATACGGCGACCGTGGCTTACGACGACGGCTTCCCGCGTACGGAGGCGGTGCAGGCAGTGACCGCGCGGGTCCTTGGGCATTCCGGGGCTGAGCTGACCGCCGTCTATGTGCCGGCCGAAGGGGACGGCGATCTTCAGCTGGCCGAGATGGTCGGAGGCTCCGGCGTTCCCTACGGACTGCCGACGAGCTACGCGGTGTCCGGCAACTCTGCGGTCGCCGCGGCCTTCCGCACGGGCCTGCCCCAGTGGCTGAGCCCGGCGAAACCCTCGGATTTCGGCGCCTATGACGGTGCCCAGACGGTACTGGCCGATGTCTCGCTGGGCGTGCTGCCGCTGGGCGAGGATCCCAAACGGCTGGGGTGCCTGGTCGTCGTGGACAAGGCCGACGCCTTTGACGCGGACCGCCGGCACCTTCTGGAGCTGCACGCCGACCAGGTGGCCGCGGGGCTGGAGGCCGTCGCGGCCCGGGTCATGGCGCGCACCGAGCGGCGGTCGCTGCTGGGCCCCGGGCTGGACACGCTGCGGGGCGGCGCATTCACCCTGGTGCTGGGCACCGGGCGGATCGACGCGGACGCACAGGTGCTGGAGCTGTTCGGTATCGCTCCGCGGGAGTTCGACCGGCGGGTGGAGACGCTGCTGGCGTGCACCGCGCCGGACGACATTCCCGCACTGATGTCGATCGTGGAGCCGGGCGGGGTGACCACCGGCGGCCAGCAGCTGTCGTTCCGTATCCGCCGGCCGAACGGGGAGTTGCACTGGCTGAGCCTGCGCTGCCGGGTGGTGGTCGACGCCGACGGCGCTCCGGAGCGGATGCTGGGGGTGGTCGCCGACGCCTCCTATCTGCGTCCCAGTGCCGACGAGGTCTCCGTCGTGCAGCGGCTGTCCGCCGCGCTGGCCGGGGCGACGACCATCCGGGAGGTGAGCCGGGCGGTGGTCGCGGCGCTGCGTGCGCCGCTGTCGGCCAGTCGGGTGGCGGTCGCCGAGCTGGAGGCCGACCGGCTGGTGGTGACGCTCCTCGACCCTCCGGAACCCGTAGCCTGGCCGGCCTTGTGGCAGTCCGAGTGGCGGTCCGAATGGCCCGATGCCTCGTGTCACGCGATGCCCACGCTGGAGGGCGTGCTGCGGGGCGGGCATGTCGCCCTGTGGCCTCCTGATGCCGCCTTGGAGCCCGGCCTCGCGGGCATCGGCCCCGGTGGGCTCGCCGTACTGCCGCTGCCGGCCGACGGGCGGATCGTGGGGGTGTGCCTGGTCGGGTGGGACGAGCCGCATTCGTTCGGGCCGGAGGAGCGGTCGCTGCTGACCGCGACCGCGGGTCTGGTGGGGCAGGCCCTGGTGCGGGCCCATGCAATGGACGCCGGGCACGAGCTCGCCACGATGCTGCAGCGCAGTCTGCTGCCCCGTAAGCTGCCGGCGCTCCCGGGAGGGGTGGCCGTGGCCCGCTATCTGCCCGCCACGATGGGCCTCGAAGTGGGCGGCGACTGGTACGACGTGATCCCGCTGTCCGACGGCCATGTGGCGTTCGTGATCGGCGATGTGGAGGGGCACAGCGCCGGTGCCGCCACGATCATGGGCCAGATGCGCACGGCCATCAGGGCCTACGCGGTGGAGGGCCATCCGCCCGATGTGGTGGTCGCCCACGCCAACCGTCTGCTCCACGGCATGGAGACCGATCTCTTCGCCACCTGCTGCTATGTGGACCTGGACATGGAGGAGGGCATCGCCTGGTTCGTCCGGGCCGGGCATCTGCCGCCGTTGCTGCGGTACCCGGACGGCAGCACCGAGGAACTGTCGGTCGAGGGCGGGCCCCCGCTGGGCGTGGCCGCGGACGGGGAATTCCCGTTGACCGAGGTCGGGCTGGCTCCCGGCACCGTTCTGGTGCTGCTCACGGACGGCCTGGCCGAGTCGGCCAGCCTTCCCCTGGACGACGGCATCCGCCGCGTACGAGAGCTGCTCGCCGCAGCCGACCCTGCCGATGCCGGGCGGGTCGCCGATGCACTGCTGGGGAGCGACAAGCGGCGCGACGACGATGTGGCGGTGCTGGTCCTGCGCTACGACGGGATGCGGGTCCGCCCGACCCGGGTCCGCTGGACGGTGTGGCGGCTGCCCGACGCCGTCATGCACGCCCGCCGTTTCACCGGACGCACGCTGCGCACCTGGGGTGTGACGGAGGAGGTGGACGTGGCGCTGCTCGTGGTGTCCGAGCTGGTCACCAACGCCATTGCGCACACACAGGGCGAGGTGCGGCTGGATCTGACGCTGACCGCCGACCGTCTGCGGATCGCCGTGAACGACGCCTCGCCGCGGGCACCTGTCAAGCCGGCGACGGTGGACTGGGAGGCGACCGGCGGCCGCGGGCTGCTGCTGGTCGAGGCGATGTCGGCGTCCTGGGGCTCGGTGCCGCTGAGCGGCGGCAAGCAGGTGTGGAGCGAGGTCGCCCTGCAGCCGGGCGAGCGGCTCGGCACGGGGGATGCGGCCGCTGCGGAGGGTGAGGAGGTCCGGTGACGTGAATGCTCGCCTGCGGGGTGCTGCCGTCGTCCTGGCCGGCCTGTGCATGGTGGCCGGCCCGGCCGCCTGCGGGGAGGCAGGCGGGGCGCACGAGCCGACCGGACCTGCTTCCGGCGGAGCGTTGAAGATCGGTGTGCTGATCCCGGACAGCACCTCTCGCTTCCACTATTTCGACAAGCCGCTGATCGAGAAGAAGATCCATCAGCTGTGCGGTGAGTGCACGGTGGAGACCGTGAGCGCGCAGCATGACGTGGCCACCCAGCAGCAGCAGATGGACGCGATGATCACCAAGCGGGTGAACGTACTGATCCTCGACGCCACCGACTCCAAGTCGCTGCGTGCCCCGGTCGAGAACGCGCGCCGGGCCGGCATCCCGGTGGTCGCCTATGACCGCCTCGTGGAGGGGCCGGTCTCGGGCTATGTCTCCTTCGACGGCGCGAAGGTCGGCCGGCTCCAGGGCGAGGCGCTGCTCAGGGCACTCGGGGACAAGGCGCACAGCAGCCAGATCGTCATGATGAACGGCGCTTCGACGGACCCCAACTCCGCCTGGTTCAAGGCGGGCGCGCTGTCCGTCCTCCAGGGCAAGGTGCGGATCGGCAAGGCGTACAACACCGCCGGCTGGCGTCCGGAAGTCGCCAACGCCAATATGTCCGGCGCCATCGCGGCCCTCGGCGCCGAGAACATCGACGGCGTCTACTCCGCCAATGACGGCCTCGCCTCCGGCATCATCTCCGCGCTCAAGGCCGCGAAGGTCGATCCGCTGCCGCCGATCACCGGCCAGGACGCCGAGCTCACCGCCATTCAGCGCATCGTTGCGGGCGAGCAGTACATGACCGTCCTCAAGCCCTTCAAGCCCGAGGCCGACGCCGCCGCCACCATGGCCGTCGCGCTGGCGCGCGGCGAGAAGCTCGACGACATCGCCAAGCAGCGGATCAACAGCCCGACCACGCACGGCATCCCGGCCGTGCTGCTCACCCCGGTCCCGGTGACCGTGCAGCACATCAAGGACACCGTGATCAAGGACGGCATGTACACGATCGATCAGATCTGCACCCCCAAGTACGCGTCCGCCTGCGCGAAGGCGGGGCTCACCAGGTAAGGCAGGTACCCCATGACAGCACCGCCCTTGCTGGCGCTGCGCGGAATCTTCAAGCGGTTCGGCGCCGTCCAGGCCCTCGCGGACGTCGAGCTGGAGATCCGCGCTGGTCAGGTCGTCGCGCTCGTGGGGGACAACGGCGCGGGCAAATCCACACTGATCAAGGTGATCGCCGGGGTCGACCCCGCTGACGAGGGCGTTATCGAGTGGGACGGCCGACCGGTCCACCTCGCCCGGCCGCATGACGCCCAGGACCTGGGGATCGCCACGGTGTACCAGGATCTCGCGCTGTGCGACAACCTCGATGTGGTCGGCAATCTCTTCCTCGGCCGCGAGATCCACCGGGCCGGTCTGCTGGACGAGGTGGAGATGGAGCGCCTCACCCTGGACCTGCTCCAGACCCTCGCCATCCGGATGCCCAGCGTGCGCCTCCCGGTCGCCTCGCTGTCCGGCGGCCAGCGGCAGACCGTCGCGATCTCCCGTTCGCTGATCGGCGAGCCCCGGCTGGTCCTGCTCGACGAGCCCACCGCGTCGCTGGGCATCGAGCAGACCGCGCAGGTCCTCGACCTCGTCGAGCAGCTGCGCGAACGTGGCCTCGGGGTGCTGCTGATCAGCCACAACATGGGGGACGTCAAGGCCGTCGCGGACTGGATCGCGGTACTGCGGCTCGGCCGCAACAACGGGTTCTTCGATGTCACGACCACGTCCCACGAGCAGATCATCTCGTCCATCACCGGGGCCACCGACAACGCCGTGACGCGCCGCGCGGCACCCGGGTGGGAGGTGGGGAGGTGAGCAGGACATGGTCGTCGCCGCTGCGCAAGCGCCTCCCGGCCGGCCGGGACGAACGGCCCCCGCCCGGGCGCGGCCGGCAGAACCCCCTCGACATGCTCAAACGCAGATTCCACAGCGGCGAGCTCGGCTCGGTCCCGGTCGCCCTCGGCCTGCTCGTGGTGTGGATCATCTTCGCGGGCCTCAACGAGAACTTCCTCTCGCCGCGGAATCTGTCCAACCTGAGCGTGGATATCGTCGGTATCGGGATGATCTCGACCGGGGTCGTCTTTGTGCTGCTGCTCGGTGAGATCGATCTGTCGGTCGGCTCGGTGAGCGGACTGGCGGCGGCCGGGTTCGCGGTGCTGAACGTGATCCATGGTGTGCCGGAAGGCCTTGCGCTGCTGCTCGCGGTGGTGGCCGGCACGGTCATCGGAGCCGTACAGGGGTTCTTCTTCGCGAAGGTCGGGGTGCCCGCGTTCGTGGTCACACTGGCGGGCCTGCTGGGCTGGAACGGTCTGATGCTCTACATCCTGGGGTCCAGCGGCACCATCAACCTGGACGACAAGGGCCTGGTCGCCATGCTGACCAACTACTACTTCACCAATGTCGCCGCCGCGTACGGCCTGGCGGCGCTCGGCACCGCCGGGTACTTCCTCGCCTCCTACCAGGACGTACGGCGCCGCAAGGCCGCCGGAGTGCCGGCCAGGCCGCTGCGCGAGATCGTCCTGCGCACCGGTGTGCTGGCGGTGATCTGCCTGGCCGCGGCCGCTGTGCTCAACGAGTTCCACGGCCTGCCGCTGGCCCTGCTGATCTTCCTGGTCTTCCTCGTGGGCCTCGACCAGGTCCTGCGCCGTACGCCCTACGGACGGATGGTCTTCGCGCTCGGCGGCAGCGTCGAGGCCTCCCGCCGTACCGGCCTCAATGTGGACCTGGTGCGGATCTCGGTGTTCATGGTGTCGGGGACGATGGCCGCGATCGGCGGCCTGTTCCTGGCCTCCCGCGTCACCTCGGCCACCCAGACCTCGGGGTCGGGCAATCTGCTGATGGACGCCATCGCCGCCGCGGTCATCGGCGGCACCAGCATGTTCGGCGGCCGGGGCAGGACCTGGTCCGCGCTGCTCGGTGTGCTGGTCATCCAGTCGATCGCCTCCGGTGTGGCGCTCATGGGCATCCAGACCGCCGCCCAGTTCATGATCACCGGTGGTGTACTGCTGGTCGCCGTGGTCATCGACTCGCTGTCGCGGCGGGCGCAGAAGGCACACGGGCGGGTCTGACACCGCCGCGTTTGGGCCGGGGTGCGCCAAGGAACACCTCAGCCGATGTCCGCGATCACCCATGCACTGTCCCTCGCGGGGTCCATGACCTGGGAAATCACCTGGGCGTTGATCCTGGGCTTTGCGCTGTCCGCGATCGTCCAGGCCGTGGTGCGCAAATCCACCGTCGTCGGCCTGCTCGGCGACGACCGCCCCCGCACGCTGGCGCTGGCCTCCGCGCTGGGCGCCGCGTCCTCCTCCTGCTCGTACGCCGCCGTCGCCCTCGCACGTTCCCTGTTCCGTAAAGGCGCGCATTTCACCGCCGCCATGGCGTTCGAGATCGCCTCCACGAACCTGGTGGTCGAACTCGGCGTCATCCTGGCGCTGTTGCTGGGGTGGCAGTTCACGGCCGCGGAGTTCATCGGCGGACCGGTCATGATCCTGCTGCTGGCCCTGCTGTTCCGCCTCTTTCTGCGCGAGAAGCTGCTGGGCCGGGCCCGCGAGCAGGCCGAACGCGGCCTGGCCGGCTCGATGGAAGGCCATGCCGCGATGGACATGTCCGTGCGGCGCGAGGGTTCCTTCGCGCAGCGGCTGTTCTCCGGTGCGGGATTCACCTCGACCGCGCATGTCTTCGTGATGGAGTGGGCCGCGATCATCAAGGACCTGGTGATCGGCCTGCTGATCGCCGGCGCGATCGCCGCCTGGGTCCCCGACAGCTTCTGGCGCGCCTTCTTCTTCGAAGGCCACCCGCTGGCCGCGAAGCTGTGGGGGCCGCTGATCGGTCCGCTGGTGGCGATCGCCTCGTTCGTCTGCTCCATCGGCAATGTGCCGCTGGCGGTGGTCCTGTGGAAGGGCGGCATCAGCTTCGGCGGGGTGGTCGCCTTCATCTTCTCCGACCTGCTGATCCTGCCGATCCTGAACATCTACCGGAAGTACTACGGGGCCAAGATGGCCCTCTTTCTGCTGGGCACGTTCTACGCGGCCGTCGTGGTGGCGGGCTACTTCGTCGAATTCACCTTCGGCGCACTGGGCCTGATCCCCCACCAGGCCGACGCGCAGATCCCCATGTCGGGCGTCTCCTGGAACTACACCACCTGGCTCAACATCGTCTTTCTGCTGCTCGCCGCCGCACTGGTCCATCGCTTCCTGCGCACCGGGGGCCGTGCCATGCTCCGCATGATGGGCGGCTCACCGCACGAGCCGCACGAGGAGCATGCGGCCTGACGCCCCTCGGATCACCCCTCCTTCGGGTCACGCCCCGTCGCCGGTCACGGCCCGATCGTCAGCACCTGCCCCACCGGACGCCGTGGCGTACGGGGCCCGGACGGGCCGTAGCCCAGGCGGACGACCATCTGCACATGGCCGGTTCCGGAGACCGGGTCGCGCAGGATCCACCGCAGCTCCGGCCATTCGAGGGCCTGGGTCGCGAACGAGGCGGTCACACCGTGCAGCGTGGCCAGGAGCAGTACCCGTTCCAGGCCCTGGCCCGCGCGCAGCCAGTCGGTGGGGGTGTCGCCCGCGGTGCTCAGCAGCGCCAGTTGCGGGTGGCGCTCGAAGTCGAAGAACGGCCGTCCGGGGACCGGGCGCAGTCCGGCGAAATCACGGGCCGGCGCCATGCCCGCGCGCTTGCGGGGGCCCAAGGCGTAGTCCGGGATCCCGTCCACGGGCGCCTCGGCCGAGGTGTCCCGGATCCAGCTGCGCTCCTCCGCCGCCCGGTCCGGGTCCATGTGGTCATAGCCTTCCGCGTCGCTGATGAGGGCGAGCACCGTCTGGAGGTGCGGCGGCGTCACCCACGCGAACTGCGCGCCCTCGCGGCGGGCGGCCTCGCCAAGGTCCGTACGGACGCTCTCCGGGATCTGCCGGTCCGCGAAGGGGTAGCGGCTGGTGTGCCGTTCATGGATCGCGGGATACAGGTCGGTGAGCGCCTCGTCCGGCATCGCGTGCCGGGCGTCCAGCCGCACCGTGGCCAGCAGTGCCGGATCGGCCGGGACCGGCAGCAGCGTGGTGGCCGTCCGGTGTCCGGCCTGCCCGGCGGCCACCCTCAGGTTCAGCAACGCCGCGCCACAGCCGAGGTGCAGGCCGCGGGTGGCCGGGTCGCCGTGCAGCAGCGCGCGCTCCAGATCGGCCCGGAGCACGAAGGTGCGGCTGCCGCGGTGGTAGCGGAAGCGCCATGGCTGGGCGTTGTGCATGGAGGGAGCGGTGGTGGCGTCGGTGACGATGCCGGTCACCGTGGCGTCGTCGAGGGTTCGGGTGGACACCGGGCACCTCCGGGTGAGTGGACGGCCGGATGGCAGGCTCCTTCAGCCTGGTCCGGACGGGGCGGGGCGGTCAGGGGCCATCGGGCCCCGACCGCGGACCATCCGGCTCATTCCAGGCCGCCGGTCGCCCGCCGGTACCGGGTCGCTCATGCCGGAGCGGGCTCGGCGGCGCACTCTGGAGATAGGCGATCCGGGACGAGAGGGCGCGGGATGTGCCGAGCCGGACGCTGCGGCTGGGCGCGTCGGACGTGAGTTGCCGAACGGCCACCGGCCCCGCCACGGCCGTCCCAGGAAACGGAGCGAGGTCATGAAGGACGTCATCACCGCCGGTGTGGACGGTACGCCGGAGTCCTTGGCGGCCGTCCTGTGGGCGGCGCAGGAAGCCCAGCTGCGCACGGCGCGATTGCGGCTGCTGCACGCATGGGTGCTGCTCGCGCCGGAGCCGGCGCACCGTCCTCCGACCGAAGGGGATCAGAACTACTGGGCCCACCGGATGATGGACGAGGCCCGCGAGGCTGTCCGGACCGCCCATCCGGAGCTTCCGGTGGACGAGGACCTGGTGGCCAAGGACCCGCTGGAGGCCCTCCGCGAGGCCGCCGGGCAGTCGGACCTGCTGGTCCTTGGCTCCCGCGATCTGGGACCGGTGGCGCGCTATGCCCTCGGTGAGCTGGGGCTCCAGCTCGTGGTGCACACCGACTCCCCCACCGTTCTCGTACGCGCCCGGCAGAACACCGCCGAGACGCAGCGGGACGGTGATGTGGTGGTCGGGCTGAGTCTGCACGAGCCGTGCGAGGCGCTTTTGGCCTTCGCCTTCGACAGCGCCGCGCGGCGGGGTGTCACGCTGCGTGCCGTACACGGCAGGCACCTTCCGTCGTACGCGTACAACCGTGGCGGCGGAGTGGAGCCGGTCGCCGCGGAGGATGCGGAGCGGGACGCCCGGCTGGAGCTGACCGCGGCGCTGCGTCCGTGGCGGGAGAAGTACCCGGACCTGCGCGTGGACGACCGGGTGGAAATGGAGAGCCCGGCGCCGGCGCTGCTGCGCGGCACGGCGGACGCGGCGCTGCTCGTGGTCGGCCGCCGGCACCGGCGCCGGTTGCCGGCGCCGCGTATCGGCCATGTCGTACAGGCCGCGGTCCACCACGCTCCGTGTCCGGTGGCGGTGGTGCCGCACGAGTGACCCGCACGTTGCCCGCTGCCGTGCCCATGACGCCCCGCGGGAGAAGGCGGATGATGGCGGTGGGGGCATGAGAGTCCGGATCAGGGGATGCGGAGGAATGCCATGGCGAAGACTGTCGAGTGGGACGTCCGTCTGTACCTGTTCGAGGAGGACGGGACGACCACGGCACGCGTGGTGCTGAACACCGGAACCAACTCGCTCACCGGGCACGGCAAGGCCCGGTGCAACCCCGAGGACCGGGATGTGCCGGAGATCGGGGACGAGATCGCGGCCGGGCGTGCGATGCGGGACCTCGCCGGACAACTGCTGCGGGTGGCGGACGACGATCTGGAGGGCATCGGCGCCGGACCGCCCGTACGGGAGCGGCGGGTCGCCTACGGCTGGACGAGCGCGATGGCGTGAACCTCGCCGCCGCGCGTCGGGCCCGCGGTGCCCGGGGCGGGCGGCGCGGGCGTGGAAGGAGTCGGCGATGTCGGATGCGACGATCACCGACCTGTACGAAGTGACCATGGCGCTTTCGTATCTGCGCGAGGGCATGACGCAGCCGGCGACATTCAGCTGCTTCGTACGGGAGCTGCCACCGCACCGGGGGTTCCTGATCGCCGCGGGTGCGGAATCGGTGCTCGATTTCCTCTCCGATTTCCGTCTGCGGCGCGAGGACGTGGAGGTCTTCGCCGAGACCTTGCAGCGGCCCGCGCAGGATGTGGCACCGCTGCTGGACATGCGTTTCACCGGTGAGGTGCGCGCCGTGCCGGAGGGGCGCGTGGTGCTGGCCGGTGAACCCCTGATGGAAATCACCGCTCCGCTGCCGCAGGCCCAGCTCGTGGAGTCGTACGTACTGAATCAGCTCAACCATCAGACGGCCGTCGCCTCCAAATGCGTCCGCTGTGTGATCGCCGCGCGGGGGCGCCCCGTTGTGGATTTCTCGCTGCGGCGCACCCATGGAACCCAGGCCGCTTTCCAGGCGGCCCGTCTGGGTGCCATGGCGGGTTTCGCGGGCACCAGCAATGTGGCGGCGGCGCATGCCGAACAGCTGCCGGCCGTCGGCACCATGGCGCATTCCTATATCGAGGCGTTCGAGGACGAGGAAGCGGCATTCACCGCGTTCGCGCAGTGCCATCCCGGGCCGGTGACCCTGCTGGTGGACACCTACGACACCGAATCCGGCGTGGCGGCAGCGGCTCGCGTGCTGAATGCGCTGGGCCGCGGAGACGGATCGGCGATTCGTCTGGACAGCGGTGACCTGGGAAGGCTGGCTTTCCATGCCCGCGCGATGCTGGACAACGCGGGTCTGCCCCAGGTGCGGATCGTCGCCAGCGGCGGGCTGGACGAATTCGCCGTGCACGATCTGGTGCGCTCGGAAACGCCGATCGATATTTACGCGGTGGGCACCAAGGTCGGGGTGAGCGCCGACGCTCCCTATCTGGATTCCGCGTACAAGCTCGTCGCCTACGAAGGCCGCTCCGTGATGAAGCTTTCGGCGGCGAAGGTGACCGCCCCCGGCCGTAAGCAGGTATTTCGCCGGCCCGGTTGCCACGATGTGATCGGCCTGGCCGACGAGACGCCCCCTGAGGGCAGTACGCCGCTGCTGGAAACGCTGATGCGCGCGGGCGGGCGCAGCGCCCCGCGCGACCGGCTGGAGGACGCCCGGCAGCGGCTCGCGGCGGACGTCGCCGAACTGCCCGCGACGGCCCGCCGCATCCGGTCGCCGCAACCTGTGCAGGCGAAGGTGTCGCGGCGGCTGTCCGTCCTGACCGACAAGGTCCGGCGGCGGATCGAGCGCGAGGTGCTGGCCCCGTTCGGCTCGCATGCCTGAGCTCACGGCGGCTTTTCTTCGTAACGTCATGGCATGACGGACAAGCAGGCCGGCGCCGGCCACGGAAAACTGTCGCGGTCGCGGTACGAATCGGAGCTGTACCGGCTGCAGACGGAGCTGGTGAAACTCCAGGAATGGGTGCGCGTCGAGGGCGCCCGGCTCGTGGTGGTCTTCGAAGGGCGGGACGCCGCCGGCAAGGGCGGCACGATCCAACGCATCACACAACATCTCAATCCCCGGGTGGCGCGCATCGTCGCGCTGCCCCGGCCGACCGAGCGTGAGCGCACCCAGTGGTATTTCCAGCGCTATACGGAACATCTCCCGGCCGCCGGCGAAATCGTGCTGTTCGACCGCAGTTGGTACAACCGGGCCGGCGTCGAGCAGGTCATGGGATTCTGCACGCCCGCCGAACACCAGCGGTTTCTGCGCCAGTGCCCGGTATTCGAGCGGATGCTGGTGGAGGACGGGATTCTGCTGCGCAAATACTGGTTCTCGGTGAGCGACGAGGTGCAGGAGCAGCGCTTCCGGCGCCGGATCGAGGACCCGACGCGGCGCTGGAAACTCTCCCCCATGGATCTTGAGTCGCTGACCCGCTGGGAGGAGTATTCGCGGGCGAAGGACGAGATGTTCGTGCACACGGATATCGCGGAGTCACCGTGGTACGTCGTCGAGAGCGACGACAAACGCCGCGCGCGGCTGAACATGATCGCCCATCTGCTGTCGACGGTGCCCTATCCCGATGTCACCCCGCCGACCCTCGAACTGCCGCCGCGGCCCCCGGCCACGGGCTATCAGCGACCGCCACGGGATCTGCAGACGTACGTTCCCGATCACGCGGCCGGGCTTGAGAAGTGATCCTCGTGGCTTGAGAAGTGACCCGCTTGAGACGTCACGGTCAGGCGTGTCCGTGCTCGGTGGTGTGCTCGTGATCGGCGTGCTCGTCCTCGGTGTGCTCGTGGTCGGCATGCTGCGGAACGACCGCCACCGGGCAGGCCGCGTGGCAGAGCGCGGTGTGCGCCACCCGCCCCAGTTGCAGGCCGAGGAAGCGGCCATGGCGGCTCCGCGCGCCGACGACGAGCAGGTCCGCGGCGGCGGCGCGGTGCACCAGCACCTTGTGAGCCGGCCCCTCGACCGTGGTGCGGCGCACATGCACCTCCGGATGCTCGCCGGCCGCCTCGTTCAGGGCTTTGTCGAGCAGCTCCGACGCCTGCTTCTCGTGGTGGCGCCGGGCCTCTGCGGCCAGCAGCGGAGGGTCGGACGTCTCGTGTGGCGGGCAGCGCCAGGCATGGGCGGCCACCAGGGTGCAGTGACGGGCCTCGGCCTCGCGGAAGGCGAAGCGGACGGCCTCCGCCGCCTTGGCCGGGTCACCGACCCCGAGGAGGATCCGCCCGTGCGTCCCCGCCACTCCCGCCGCATCGCCGCGTACCACGATCACCGGACAGCGGGCCCGGGCCGCCACCGCCAGGCTGACCGATCCCAGCAGCCAGCCGGCGATCTCGCCGCGTCCCCGCGTGCCCAGGACCAGGGCCGAGGCATGCAGGCCCTCGGCCAGCAGGGCGGCGACCGCGTCGTCGGCCAGCACCTCCGTCGACACCTTGACGTCGGCGTTACGGCGGTGGACGCGTTCGGCGGCCGATTCCACGATGCGTTCCGCGAGCACCTGCTCGCTGGGCCGCTCCAGCCCCTCTGCCAGGGCCGCGCCTTCGTAACGCTCCCATCTGGAGGCGTAGACCACCCGTAGCGGGAGCCCGTGGAGCGCTGCCTCCTCCACCGCCCAGTCCAGCGACCGGAAGGCGGAATCCGATCCGTCGGTACCCACGACCAGCGGGTGCTCCATCGTCCCCACTTCCTTCCTCGCGGCGGCCGCCCACGCAGCGGCGGAGAGCGGTGCGTACTCTCACCGTCGCACCGTTTCCCGGTGCCGCGCAGGGTCGTACGGACATCGGCGTACGGGCCACCCGGCTCTCCTGGGCGGGGCGGCGTCCGCGCAGGCCCCTGCTGCGCCCGGCGGCTACCGTGGAGGAGTGGCCCTGCCACCGTGGGCCACGGCGGAGTCATCGTGGGCGACGACGGAAACCCTCTGCGTGATACCGCCCGGCGGCAGCTCGGTGCGCTGCCGGACGATCTGCAAAGGCGCCTCGATGCGATGCGCCAGGGCCCCGGCGAACCGGCGCATCTGCTGCTGGAGGCCGTGCTCTCGGTGGGCAGGGAGCTGGATCTGCCGCAGGTGCTGCGCCGCATCGTGGAGGCGGCGGTGGTGGTCGTGGACGCCGAGTACGGGGCCCTGGGCGTGGTCTCCGAAGGCACCCGGCTCTCCCAGTTCCTGCCGGTCGGGGTCAGTGCGGAACAGCAGGACGCGATCGGCCGGCTGCCCGCCGGGCACGGCATCCTCGGTGAGCTGATCCGTCATCCCCGGCCGCTGCGGCTCCCGGAGCTGTCCGAACACCCCTCGTCATACGGGTTTCCGCCGCACCACCCGCCCATGCACTCCTTCCTCGGGGTGCCCATCCGGGTCCGTGACGAGGTGTTCGGGAATCTGTATCTCACCGAGAAACGGGGCGGTGGCGGGTTCGACGCCGAGGACGAGACCGTGCTCTCGACGCTTGCGGTCGCGGCGGGGGTGGCCATCGAGAACGCCCGGCTGTACGAGGAGGCCCGCTACCGCCAGCGTTGGCTGGCGGCCCACAGCGAGATCATCGCCGTCCTGCTGGCGGGGTCGGACGAGATGCGGGCGCTCCGGCTGATCGTGGACCGTGCGCTGGAGATCCTCACCGCGGACCTCGGTGTCGTCGCGGTCCCCGAGCAGGGCGAAAAGACGCTGCAGGTCGCCCTGGCCTCGGGCGTCGACGCCGAGGCGCACCGCGGACTGTTCCTCCCCCGTCAGGGGTCGTTCATGGGGGCCGCGCTCGACGCCAAGGAGCCGCTGATCAGCCTGGATGTCGAGCACGATCCACGGATCACCGCGGGTCCGCCGCGCTGGATGGGGCTGGGCCCCGCGGTCGCCGTCCCGATGATCACCGGTGAGCGGGCCCGTGGTGTGCTGCTGCTGGCGCGGCTGCGGCAGAGCGCCCCGTTCACCGAGCTGGAGACCGACTCGCTGCTGACGTTCGCGGGTCAGGCGGCCCTGGCCATGGAGCTGGCCGACCAACGCCAGGACACCGAGCAACTCGCACTGCTCAAGGACCGCGACCGGATCGCCCGTGATCTGCACGATCTGGCCATCCAGCGGCTCTTCGCCACCGGTATGACGCTGCAGAGCGCGATGCGTTTCGTGGACCACCCGGAGGCGAGTGAGCGGCTGCTGCGTGCGGTGGACGATCTGGACGAGACGATCAAGATCATCAGGTCCACCATCTTCGGGCTCCGCGCGCACACCTCGGGCCGGGCCGGCCACGGTCTGCGGGTCCGGACCGTCACGGCGGTGGAGCAGGCCGCCCGCCCCCTGGGGTTCACCCCCTCCCTCCACATGGAGGGACTCATCGACACGGATGTGCCGGCCGAGATCGCGGACCATGTGGTGGCGGTGCTGGGTGAGGCGCTGAGCAACGCGGCGCGGCATGCGCACGCCACCGCGGTCGAAATCTCGCTGATCGTGCGCGGCGGCACCTTGAGCCTGAGCGTCACGGACAACGGTGTCGGCATAGCGCGGGGCGGCCGCCGCAGCGGGCTGAGCAATCTCGCCAAGCGGGCGGAGAGCCTGGACGGTGAGATGACGGTCGAGGCACTGGACCGCGGCGGCACCCGCCTGGTGTGGCGCGCACCGCTCCCGTCGTCCTGACCGGCAACCCCGAGCGGGCGCAGAGGTCAGCACCGATGTGGTCCGGCGGGTGGCGGGGGGCCCTGAGCGGCGAGGACGGCCGCCTGAACCCGGCGTTCGACGCCGAGTTTGGCCAGCAGACGCGAGATGTGGTTCTTGACCGTCTTCTCGGAGAGGAAGAGCTCTTCGCCGATCTGACGGTTCGTCAATCCTTCGCCGATCAGGCCGAGGATCTCCCGTTCCCGCGGCGACAGCGCGGACAGCGCATCCTCCTCGGCCGCCGCGTCGGGCTCCTCGCCGCGCAGACTGTTCATCAGCCGGGCGGTGGTCGCCGGATCCAGCATCGAACGGCCGGCGGCGACCGTGCGTACGGCGGCGACCAGGTCCGATCCCTTGATCTCCTTCAGGACGTAGCCGGCAGCGCCCGCCATGATCGCGTCGAGCAGCGCATCGTCGTCGTCGAACGAGGTGAGCATCAGGCAGGCCAGACCGGGCAGCCGCGAGCGCAACTCCCGGCAGACGCTGATCCCGTCGCCGTCCGGCAGCCGCACATCGAGTACGGCGACATCCGGGCGGAGCGCGGGGCCGCGGGCCAGCGCGCGCTCGGCGGTCCCGGCGTCGCCGACCACCTCGATATCGGGTTCCGCGTCGAGCAGGTCCTGGACTCCGCGGCGCACCACTTCATGATCGTCAAGCAGGAACACCCGGATCGGCCGCTGCGGTGCGGACCCACCTACGTCACCCATGGCGTCCTCCACACTCTCGGTCGTCCGGCTTCCGGAGGTGTCTCCCATCGTCACCCCGCCTCCGTGCGCGCACCAGGGCCGAACGGGCCCCTGCGCCGCAGCCGTGGTGCCATGGAAGGACACCGACGAACGGAACCGTCACTATGACCGGCGCGCCGGCCCTGGCAGCGTGTCTGCACTCGCTGCGGGCCGTGGTCTTCGACACCGACGGGGTCATCACCGACTCCGCCCGGGTCCATGCCGCGGCCTGGAAAGGCGCCTTCGACCCGGTGCTGGCGGCCGCGGGCGGGCAGCGCCCCTTCGACCCGGTGGACGACTATCTGCGCCATGTCGACGGCCGCTCACGGCAGGACGGCGCGGCCGCCTTCCTCCGCTCCCGGGGCCTTGACCTGCCGCTCGGCGACCCGGACGACGCGCCGGGCACGGAGACCGTCCGGGCCGTCGCGGCCCGCAAGGACGAGCTGTTCACCGCGAGCCTGCGGGCACACGGCATCGCCACCTGGCCCGGCACCGTGCGCCTGCTGCGTGCGCTGCGGAGCAGGCGGGTGCCGTGTGCCGCGGTGTCGGCGTCCCGCCATGCCACCGAGCTGCTGACCGCGGCCGAGGTGCTGCCGCTCTTCAGGGCCGTGGTGGACGGCAACGAGGCGCGCCGACTGGGGCTGCCCGGCAAACCGGACCCGGCGCTCTTCGTGGAAGCGGCGCGACGGCTCGGGGTCCCGGCCCGGGACACCGCCGTGGTGGAGGACGCGCTGGCCGGTGTCGAGGCCGGCCGGCGCGGCGGATTCGGCCTGGTGGTGGGCGTGGACCGGACGGCCGGCCCGGACAGCGCCGCGGCTCTGCGCCGCCATGGCGCCGACGTGGTGGTGACCGACCCCGGTGAGCTGCTGACGTCCGGGGAGGGCCGATGACCCGGGCCTGGACCTGGTCGTACGAGGGGTACGACGCGGGCGCGGAACGGCTGCGCGAAACGCTGTGCGCGCTGGGCAACGGCTACTTCGTCACCCGCGGCGCGGCCTCCGAGGTGCTCTCCGGACCCGCGCACTACCCGGGTACCTACGCGGCCGGCTGCTACAACCGGCTCACCTCCATCGTGGCGGGCCGGCCCATCGAGAACGAGGACATCGTCAACCTGCCCAACTGGCTCCCGCTGCGCTACCGGATCTGCCCCACCGACGCCGCTCCGGGACCCTGGCTCTCCCCCGACCACCCCCAACTGACCAACCACCGGCAGACCCTGGACCTGCGGCACGGCACCCTGACGTGCTGGTCGGTCTACAAGGACGAGGCCGGCCGGCGGCTGAGCGTGGAGCAGTGCCGTCTGGTGCACATGGGCGAACCCCATCTGGCGGCGCTGCGCACGGCGTTCACGGCCGAGGGGTGGGCGGGCTCGGTGGAGGTGGAGTCGGGGATCGACGGCGCGGTCCGCAATGCCGGCGTGGCGCGCTACCACGGTCTGGCGGACCAGCATCTGACGGGCTGGGACACCGGGAGCGAGCAGGGTGACACGCTGTGGCTGAGCTGCCGCACCCTCGACTCGGACATCCGTATCGCGCTGGCCGCGCGGACCCGCACCCCCGCCGGCCGCGGCGGAACGCCCCGGACCCAGCTCAGCGCACTGCGGGCCTTCCACACGCTGTCGCTGCCCGTCACCTCCGGATCCACCACGGCCGTCGAGAAGACCGTGGCGCTCTACACCTCCCGTGACCCGGCGATCGAGAGCCCGCGGCACGCGGCCGTCGACTGCGCGCTACGGGCCCCGCACTTCCGGCGGCTGCGGGCCTCGCACCGGCGCGCCTGGGAAGAGCTGTGGCGGCAGGCCAAGCTCGACGTCCCCGGAGACGCGGGCCGGATTCTGCGTCTGCACCTCTTCCATGTGCTCCAGACCCTCTCGCCGCACACCGCCGATCTCGATGTCGGGGTACCGGCGCGGGGCCTGCACGGCGAGGCGTACCGCGGGCACGTCTTCTGGGACGAGCTGTTCGTGCTGCCGTTCTTGAACCTGCACCTCCCGCAGGTCTCCCAGGCCCTGCTCGAATACCGCTACCGACGGCTGCCGGCCGCCTGCCTCGCGGCGCGCGAAGCCGGCCGGGCGGGCGCGATGTATCCCTGGCAGAGCGCCGGCGACGGCCGTGAGGAGACCCAGCAGCTCCATCTCAACCCACGCTCCGGCCGCTGGCTGCCCGACCACTCCCACCTCCAGCACCACGTCGGGTCGGCGATCGCGTACAACGTGTGGCAGTACGGGCAGGCCAGCGGCGACACGGAGTATCTGCACACCAAGGGTGCGGAGATGCTGCTGCAGATCGCCCGCTTCTGGGCCGCCGCCGCGGACTGGGACCCCGCCCTCGGCCGGTACCGCATCCGTGGCGTCGTCGGTCCCGACGAGTACCACGACGGCTACCCGGGAGCCGCGGAGCCGGGGGTGGACGACAACGCCTACACCAACGTCACCGCCGCCTGGGTGCTGATGCGCGCCCTCGATCTGTGCCATACCCTCCCCGAGGCCCATCAGCGGCAGCTGTTCGAGCGGATCGAGCTCGCCCCGGACGAGCCGGAGCACTGGGACGACCTCACGCACCGGCTCCATGTGCCGTACCACCACGGCGTGATCAGCCAGTTCGCCGGCTACGAGGACCTCGCCGAACTCGACTGGGACGGCTACCGGCAGCGCTACGGCGACATCCGGCGACTGGACCGGATCCTGGAGGCCGAGGGCGACACGGTCAACCGCTACCAGGCGTCCAAACAGGCCGATGTGCTGATGCTGGGCTACCTCTTCTCGCCCGCGGAGCTCGCCTCGGTGTTCCGCCGGCTCGGCCACCCCCTCGACGACGACATCTGGCACGCCACCGTCGAGTACTACCTGCGCCGCACCACCCACGGCTCCACCCTCAGCGCCCTGGTCCACGCCTGGGTGCTGGCCCGCGTACGCCGTCCCGACGCCTGGACGTACTGCGAGGAGGCGCTGACCGGGGACGTGGCGGACGTCCAGGGCGGCACCACGGCCGAGGGCATCCACCTGGGCGCGATGGCCGGCACCCTGGACTTCGTCCAGCGCGGTATGACCGGTCTGGAGACCCGTGACCAGGCCCTCTGGCTCGATCCGGCGCCGCTGCCCGAGCTCTCGAAGTTCGGGGTACGCATCCGCTACCGGCGCCACTGGGACATCGACCTGCGCATCCGTGCGGAGCAGGTACGGATCGAGGTACCGGCCTCCGAGAACGCCCCGGTGCGGGTGGAGCTGCGCGACCGGTCGTTCGCCATCGCCCCCGGCACGACCCGCCGGCTCGACCTCCCCGACGACTGACGGGGACCGACCGGCCCCCTCCGGCTTGGCCCGCACGGCCCTGGCGGCCCACCACGTCGGGCGTTTTTCATGGTGGCATGGGCCTGAGACCGAGTCATGGAGACCGGATCGTACGGACAGGTGCCGGATCGTACGGACAGGTGAGAGCCATGATGCTGCGGCAGCCGACGAATGGCGGGACAGGGCGTTCCCTGGGCGCGCCGACCGTCGTCGAACTCTCCGGAGAGCTGGACTACGTGAGCGCAGCGCCCACCAATAGGCGCCTCGACCCCGTGACGGCCGGGATGCGGCCGCACATGGTGCTCGACCTGGACCGGGTCGACTTCCTCGACTGCGGCGGCATCGCGGTGCTGTGCCGGGCCCGCCGCCGGATCCGCGAACGCGGCGGCCGGCTGGCCCTGGTCGTCACCAACCCCCACTTCCGGTGGATCCTGCGGACCGTCGGCCTCGGCGACAGCTTCGACATCCTGGACGGCGCGCCAAAGACCGCGGAGCGGCAACGGGAACCCGCGGTCAGCGGTGCGGGCCGCCCGCCGGCGGTTCCATCCCTCCTGCAACGGGACCGGTGACGTCGAATTCGACGTCCACGACACCCTCGACGGCCCGCACCAGACGCGCCGCGACCGGAATGAGCGAGGTGTCCCGGACCCGCCCGCTCAGCGTGACCACTCCGTCCACCACCGTGACCTGCAGCCCCTTGGCAAGCGCCGGGAAAAGGCGGCCCACGATCTCCTCGCGGACCTCCTGCGCCAGATCGTCGTCGGAGCGCAGAAAGACCTTCAGCAGATCGGCCCGGCTGACGATTCCCTGGAGCATCCCCCCGCCGTCCACGACCGGCAGCCGCTTCACCGACTTGTGCGCCATCGTCCGCGCGGCCTGGGCAAGAGTGGCATCGGCACGCACCGTGAGGGCCGGCGCGCTCATCAGCTCCCCCGCCGTCACCGCTCCGGCCTTGCGCACCTCATCGCTCCACCGCTGCTGCTCCAGCCGACTGGGGTCCGCGCCCCGGAACTCCTCCTTGGGCAGCAGATCGGCCTCGGAGACCACCCCGACCACCCGCCCCTCCCCGGCCAGCACCGGCAGCGCGCTGACCTTCCACTGCTCCATGGTCTCGACGATTTCCTTGAACCGCGCCTCCTCGCCGACCGCGACCACGGTCTGCGTCATCACATCACTGACGAGGTGCGGGGTGTGCCGCATGATGCCTCCTCCGTGTACGGACTGCCGCCGTCTGCCCGACGTGACATCTCCAGCGTGAAAGGTCCGCGGCCCCGCGCAACAGGGGCCGACCGGCCTGTTCGCCCGCCGGTCGGCCGCCCGCTACGCGGTCACCGCCGCAGCGGCCCCTCGCAGCTGAAGTCCGCGGTGCCCGCCTGGCCCGAGGACCAGACGGTGGTCGGGCCGAAGGAGCAGTTCATGTCGGTGAGGTTGTTGGCGGCGGGCTTTGCGCGGTCGAGGAGGAAGTAGTCGACGGTTTCGGACATGTCCTTGAAGATCTGGCTGGGATCGCCGGAGTTGCCGAGGCGGGCGGTGATCCGGCCGGTGCACACGAAGCGGCCGTACGCCGGGTCGTTATTGTCCTTGCACGCGGGCGTGCTTGCGGTGGCCGCGGCGAAGGCGCTCCGCACCTCGTTCGCCTTGGCGAACTTCAGGGAGCGGTTGGGGGTGAACTTGGTGTTGGGGACGTACAGGTCGTCGACCTTGGCGATCTGGTCGTCGAGGAAGGCGTCGTACTGCTGCTGGAGCGCTGCGTCCGACCCCTGCTGGTTGCGCCAGGCATCGAAGGCGGCCGGATCGTTCTCCCGCAGATGCCTGTACATCTCCTGGAGTTTCCCCGGGTGGTCGCGCCACAGGAACTCGAAGAACGTGCCGGCGTAGTTGTAGAAGCGGAAGCCGTCGCCGTCGTAGGTCGCGTGCAGCAGCTGGTTGACGCTCATCCGCGGGCCGCCGTTCGATGTGTCCGCGATGATGCCCTTGACGAGCGACCGGCGGACGGCGATGCCGTCGTCGCGGGTCGAGCCGTCGAAGAACTCGGCGCTGCCCTCGTCCATGGCGGTGGTGCGGTCGCCCTCGTACCAGGGGCCTTCGCCGAAGAAACCGGGCACGGCGAAGCGGCCGTTGAGGTAGTGGACGTACTCGTGCCGGAAGAGCTCTTCGAGGGTGAGGGTGGAGTCCTGGGGGACGCGGCGCTGGTAGGTGTAGAAGGTCGCGCCGTTCTCGATGTAGATGCCGCCGTTGTTGGTGCCCATGCCGGTGAGCAGCGGGTGGTAGATCTGGTAGTCGGCGCGCGAGGCGTACAGGACGATGTTGAGCGTGGTGTTGGGGTCGCCGTCCAGCGGCTTGTCGGTGCCGAGCACCCGGTGGAACTGCGCCCTGACCTGCTTGGAGGCGTAGTAGAGCTGGTCGACGGTGGCGCGGTCGAGGGCGGTGCGGACCTTGATGGCGCCGTTGTCGTAGGAGTACGTGTTCGGGAAGATCTTCTTCTCGATGTCCTCCTTGCACACGCCGTACGGCTTGCAGGCGTCGAAGGTGTTGAGCCACGAGGCGACCTTGGCCCAGGGCTCGCTGCCCTCGCCGAAGTTCCGGACGGCGGTGCCGAGAAGCGCACCGAGGTCCTTGACGATGTTCGGCCTCAGGGACTCGATCTCGCCGAACCGGCCGTACTCGCCGAGCGCGTCACGCACGACCCATGCGTTTTCGGTCCCCTTGAGGTGGGTGTAGTCCACGAAGGCCTTGAAGGTGGCGCGGTAGGCCGGGTCGGCGACGACCGCTGCCTGGAACTTGGCGTCCTGGTTGCCGGAGTAGACGCCGAGGTAGTTCAGCGAGAGAGCTGCGAGGGCGGCGCCGCCCCAGGCGCGGTTCTTGTTGGTGCCGGTGTGCTGCGGGTCCATGGTGGCCAGGACCTTCTTGACCAGGCCGAGTTGGTACTGACGTCCGCCCGGGCCCACGCCGTACAGGGCTTCCCGCAGGGTGTTGCCGTTCTCCGCGGTGGTGTCGAAGGTGTGGGCCGCGGCGCCGAAGGCGTCGACCGCGGCGCGTACCGCGTTGACGGTCTGTTCGTCGGTGGTGTCGATCTCGTCGTGGGAGAAGTCCTGGTACGCCACCGCGTGCAGATACGTGAACATCTCGTACAGGTGGCTGGTGTTCTTGCCGTCGTGGGCGGCGGCGAGACTGACGATGCGCCGGGCCACGGCCTGGACGTGGGCATCGGACATCACGGGTATGAGCCGGGGGTCCCAGTTCCAGACGAGCTTGCGCAGACAGTCGTCGGCGGTGACGGCGGGGTCGGCGAGGAAGTCCGCGAACCGCTCGGGGCCGAGGCCGGTGATCCCGTCGAGGGTGCAGGGTGCGACGGCCGGTCTCGCGTGGTGCGCGATGCCGGTCTTCTTGGTCTGGGGCCCCGGTATGCGGCCGTTCTTGGTGACGGAGCGGGGCGCCGGCGCGGGTGAGGCGTCGAACGTGGGCTGTGTGGCGCGGTGTTGGACGTGGTCGAAGGGGTTGTCGGTGGTGGGGGCCGCCGCGGCCCGGGGCTGCCTGGACTGTGCCTGCTGTGTGGGAGCGGCGGGCGCGCTGGGCCGGGCTGCGGCCTGGGCGGTCTGGATGGCCGGCAGGGCGAGGGTGGTGGCGAGGGTCGTGGCCAGCAGGAGTCTGCGCGGCATACGCGGGTGTGACACCTGAACCTCCGAGGGGGGTGGGGGGTTGAGCGGGGGGAGAGGCAGAAGCCTTCACTCCACGAAGTGTGACCCGTAACATAGTAATGTGAAATTGCACTGACAAGCCCTCAGGAGCTTCTTGTTCAGAAGGTGTCGAGATGATGAACGACCCGACGGGCCGTCAGTCCTGGTGGAGGCCCTGACGGTCCTGGGGGTTCGGCACCGTGCGGTCATCGCGTCCCTGGGCCCACAGCGAGCGGATATGCCCGAGATGGCGGGCCATGCAGTCCTCGGCCGCCTCGGCGTCCCCCGTCAGCATCAGATCGAGGAGTTCGAGATGCTCCTCGGCGGACGGCAGCAGCTGGTTGCGCTCATCGAGGCGGGTGAGGCCGTAGAGGCGGGAGCGCTTGCGCAGGTCGCCGACCGTCTCGACAAGGCGGTCGTTGCCGCTCAGGCCCAGCAGTTCGAGGTGGAAACGGCGGTCGGCCTCCAGGTAGCCGATCAAGTCGTGCGCGCGGGCGGCGGCGACGATCTCCTGGGCGATCGGACGCAGCGCTTCGAGCTGTTCGCGGGTGGCGGTGCGGGTGATCCGGCCGATGACCGGGGCCTCGATCAGCGCGCGGATCTCGGTGTACTGATCGAGATCGCGCTCGCTGACCTCGGTGATCCGGAAGCCCTTGTTGCGTACGGGTTCGACCAGCCCCTCACGGGCGAGGTCGAGCATCGCCTCGCGCACGGGGGTGGCGGAGACACCGAAGTCGGCGGCGAGACCCGGCGCCGAGTAGACCGATCCCGGGCGGAGTTCGCCCGCTATCAGAGCAGCGCGCAGCTGATGGGCGACCTGGTCGCGGAGCCGCTCCTGAGCAGTGATCAGGCTGCGGTGCTTGAGTTCACCCATCGTGGTCCTCCGAGTTGGCGCGGAGGACCAGCGTACAATGTCACGTTATGCAGAATGCCTGGTGGCAGGCGGCGGGGCCGCGCAGCCGCCGCTGCAAACCGCTTGCCGAGGTCGCCTCGCAATCATGAGGATGGCGCCATGCCTACCTTCACCGCTCCCGACGGAACCGCCCTCGCCTTTCATGTCGTGGGTGAGGGCGAGCCACTGCTCTGCCTGCCGGGTGGACCCATGCGCGCCTCCGCCTACCTGGGCGACCTCGGTGGACTGTCGAAGCAACGGCAGTTGGTCATGCTCGATCTGCGTGGCACCGGCGACTCCGGTATCCCCGTCGACCCGGCCACGTACCGCTGCGACCGGCAGGTCCTCGATGTCGAGGCGCTGCGCCGTCACCTCGGACTGGACCGCGTTGACGTCCTCGCCCACTCGGCGGCCGGCGATCTCGCCCTTCTCTACGCGGCCCGGTATCCCGAGCGCATACGTACCCTCTCTCTGATCACCGCCCGTGCCCGCGCGCTCGGTGTCGACTTCACCGTGGAGCACCGCCTGGAGGCGGCCGCCCTGCGCACGGCCGAGCCATGGTTCGGGTCCGCCCGCGACGCCTTCGAAGCCATCTGGGCCGGCACCGCGACGGACGCCGAATTCGACGCCGCCACCCCCTTCTTCTACGGACGTTGGGACGCGGCCGCCCAGGCACACGCCGCGTTGGAGGTGGAACAGTGCAATGAGGAGGCCGCCGAGATCTACGCGTCGTCCGGCGCCTTCGAGCCCGCCGCCACGCGCACCGCCATCGCCGCGTTGCGCGCGCCGGTTCTGGTCCTGGCCGGTGAGCTGGACGGCGGTCCGCGGCCCCGCATCGCCGCCGCCGCGGCGCAGCTTTTCCCCCAGGCCGAACTGACCGTACAGCCGGGCAGCGGCCACTACCCGTGGCTCGACGACCCCGAGCACTTCACCCGGACCGTCGGCACGTTCCTCCGGCGGTCCGTCGCGGACGAGTCCTAGGCAGCCCCGTCCCGTCCAGCGCCCCACGGAGGTTGAGCACATACTCCGGCGGGCGCCCTGGCCGGACTCGGCGTAGCCGCGCGGGCGCTACGCCGGATGGCCCGGTATCCCGAGGAGTTCGCCGAGGGCGGCCCGGTCGACCTTGCCGTTGCGGTTGAGCGGGAGGGCGTCGAGGCCGGTGAGCGTGGCGGGCACCATGTAGCCGGGGAGGCGGTCGCGCAGGGCTGTCCGGAGGCCGTCCTCGGTGCCGGGCGTGCCGGTGTATGCCGCGGTGAGTTCGGTGCCGCCGGGGGTGGTCCGCGGCAGGACGGCCGCGTCCATGACGCCGGGGAGCGCGCGCAACGCCGCCTCGACCTCGGTGAGCTCGACGCGGTATCCGTGCACCTGGACCTGCTGGTCGCCGCGGCCCAGGTGCACCAGAGGCGCGTCCTCCCCCGCGCGGGCGACGCCGTCGCCGGTGCGGTACCAGTGGGCGTCGGTCAGCGCGGTGGTGGGGTCGTACGGGGACCCGTCGGGCGCAAGGAAACGGTCGGTGTTGTTCGCCGGATCGAGGTAGCCGGGGAAGCGCTGCGGGCCGCGGACGCACAACTCCCCTTCATGCAACAGAAGTTGTACCCCCTCGTGCGGAGTGCCGATCGGGACGGTGCCGTTGGCGGGCGCCGGCCAGTCGGAGCGGTCCGGCGGAAGGCGGTAGGCGGTGCAGGTGACGGTCAGTTCGGTCGGGCCGTAGGCGTTCTCCACCTGGCTGAGCGGGGCGGCCTGTTGCCATGCCTCGGCCTGCTGGAGTGTCAGCGGCTCCCCGCAGAACATGCTGCTGCGCAGCGTCGGCATGCTGCCCGGCCGGAGCGCCCGGAACCGCTTGGCGATCGAGATCACCGACGGTACGGAGTTCCAGTGGGTGAGGGCGTGCCGGTTGACGAAACGGACCGGGGAGAGCAGGTCGTCGCGGGTCGGTACGACCAAGGTGGCGCCGCTCCCCCAGGCGGTGAACATGTCGTGGACCGAGGGGTCGAAGGTGAGGTCGAAGGTCTGTGAGAAGCGTGCGCCGGGGCCCGCCACACAGCGCGGGACGACATGCGTGAGGTAGGCGCAGATGTTCCGGTGCTGGATCGGGACGCCCTTGGGGACGCCGGTAGAGCCCGAGGTGAAGAGGATGTAGGCGAGGTCTTCGGGGCGGGCGGGGCGGATCGCGGGGAGCGGTGGGGCGGTGAGACGGAGCAGTTCGGGGTCGGTCAGGGTGAGCGTGGGAGCGTCGAACCGGCCGGTGTTCTCGGCGGTTCCGTCGGCCAGTACGGCGTCGAGCTGTGCCGCTCGTGCGATCCCGGCGTTGCGCTCGGCGGGGAAGGAGGGGCCGAGGGGGACGACCGCGGCGCCGAGGCGCTGGATGGCGAGGTATCCCGCGTAGGCGACGGCGGTCCGGGCGGCCAGCAGTCCCACCCGGCGGGGCGGTTCGCCGTCGAGGTGGCGCAGGAGGTGTGCGGCGAGGGTGTCGACGAGCCGGGCGAGCTCGGTGTAGGTCAGCTCGGTGTCGCCGATCTCCAGGGCCGGCTGGTCCGGGTGGCCGGTGGCCGAGGCCGCGAACCAGTCGTAGAGGGTGTGCCGTTCGGCGGGCATGCTCACCGTGTGCCTTTCCGGAGTGTCTCGGCCGTCGGGAATGCGCAGCTGAGAGGGGTCGGGGAGTGGTCGCGCAGACTGATCCAGCGGTAGCCGCCCCAGCGGCCGGTGCGGGCGCCGGGCGGCACGTCGATGGTCCAGGGGCGACCGGCGAACCCCGTCCCGTCGGCCTTGACGCATGCCTCCTGGGCGGTCCACACCCAGGCCACCTCCTCGGCGGCCCGCGCCGGGGGCAGCGCGGCGAGCTGCTGGGCGTGTTCGTGCAGCAGCCGTCGGGTGAACGAGGCGGTGACGGAGGGGGCGGGGCGTTGCAGATCCACGCCGAGGGCGCGTCCGGCCGCGACGCCGGCGGCGAGTGCACCCTGGCTGTGCGAGACGCTGATGCCGAGGCCGGGACGGCCGCGCAGCCAGGGTTTGCCGCGCCGGTCCGGGACGATGTCCGCCTGGGCCAGGGCGGGCCGTACCGCGGCGATCAGCTCTCTCAACAGCGCGCGGCCGGTGAGGAATTCCTGCGCGCGCCACGCGGGCATGGCGGCCGCGCGGCGCAGATCGTCGCGGTGGGTGCTGGGTGTGATCCGGTCCGCGGTCGCCGTGGTCACCCAGACCTGGTCCGCCACCAGGAGGGGCGCCGTCACGGCAGGGTGCCGGGCCGTGCCAGGTCGGCCAGTACGCTCTCGGCGGCGTCCGCCAGGGTGCCGAGGACCACCTCGTTCGCGCCGCCGCCGATCCCGAACAGCGCGGCCTGGGCGCGTACTTCCTGGATCCCGCCGGTGGCGAAGCCGGCCGCGCCCCACAGCTGTCCGCACTCCGTGAGGACATGGTTGACGGTGGCGCCCGCGGCGGCCTTGAGCGTGGCGGCCGCCGTCGCATCGTGGTGCCGGGCCACCGCGTCCTTGAACTCCGTTACCAGCGCCCGGAGTTCGCGCACCCGGACCAGGCAGGCCGCGAAGCGCTGTCGTACGGCGTCCAGGTCCCACAAGGTGCCCTCGCCGTGCGGGCGGCCGGACAGATGACGGTGGGTGTCGTCCAGGATGCGGCGGCACAGGGCCACGCCCCACTGCGCCCCGGCGAGCCGTTCGGTGCCGATATGGCGGGCGAAGAGCGGCAGTCCGAAGCCGACCCGGCCCAGCACATGGTCCCGGTCGAGCCGTACGCCGTCGAAGGCGACATGGCCGGCGCCCGAGTCGGCGAACAGCGTGGAGTCCGCCGCGCGTACGGTGACGCCCGGTGCGTCGGCGGGCACCAGGACCCAGGTGAAGTGGGTGAAGTGCCGCCCGGGGCGGTGCCGGGCGAGGACGAGGAAGTGCTCGGCGGTGGTGGTGTTGGCGATCCAGTTCTTCTCGCCGGACACCTCCACGGCGTCGCCCTCGATCCGCACCTGGGTGCGCAGTGCGGTGAGGTCGGTGCCCGCGGTGACATCGGTGGCCGCCAGGGCGACCGTCGCCCGGCCCGCGAGCGCGCGCTCCCGCGCCCGCTGCGCCACGGGGGCCCGGCCCGTCGCGAGGACGGGCAGGGCGGTGGCCAGTTGGACGCTCACCGACAGGGTGGACGCGATCGAGAAGCGGGCGTCGACGGCGGTGAGCAGGTCCGCGAGCCCTTCCGGGTCGACTCCCGCGGGGACCGCGCCGTCGCGATAGGCCCGGGTGATCAGGTCCGCCCGGCCGAGCGCGGCCCATACCTGCGCCCCGCTCGCGGTGCGTGGCAGGGCGTCGAGCGTGGCGTAGGAAGGGGTCTCGCGCCCGTCGCCGGTTCCAGGGGGAGGTGTGGGTGCAGGCGGCTCCTTCGGCGGCGTCTCAGGCAAAGCTCACTCCTTGGTCCCGCAGCGCCAGCCGGCCGTCGGCGAGATGCAGCCGGTCGTTGCTGTAGTTCAGCGGCGCGGAGCGCAGGTCCCGCAGGGCCAGTTCGAGGCGGGTGGGCGAGTCCTTGAGATAGCCGTGCCGCAGTCCGACCGCGGAGACCAGATCCTCCACCGCGGCGAGGCACTGCTCGGATGCGGTGATCTTCAGTGCGTTGAGCTGTAGCTGACGCGCCGGGACCGAGAGGTCGGCGCCTGATTCCACCGTGCGGAGGGTCTGTTGCAGCAGCGCGTGGACGGCGTCCAGGCGCTGGCGCGAGCGGGAGATACGGGTGAGCAGCAGCTCCGAGGACGGATCGAAACGCTCGCGGCCGGCGGGGCTGCGCAGCAGTCGCAGTACGCGGGAGAGCGCCCCGGCGGCCGTGCCGAGCCACACCGCCGACCAGCCCAGATGCGCCAGCGGGCCGAAGACCTGGGCGGCGATCTCGTGGAACGCGCCCTGTTCGCCGACCACCTGGTGGTCGGGAACGCGTCCGGTCAGCTTCAGTGCGACGCTGTGACTGGCGCGCATGCCCATCGGCTGCCAGTCCCCCGATGCGCCGATGTCGAGCTGGTCGCGGTGCGCGTACACCAGCGAGACGTCGTTGGCCGTGGCGGCTCCGGGGCTGCGCATGGTGATGAGGAAGCCGTCGGCATGGGCGCCGCCGGTGACGATGGGCGCGAACCGGTCGATCTCCAACTGGCCGTCTTCGTCGCCCAGTTGAGCCTGTGCGCTGAGCAGATGACCGCCCTTGCCGGCTTCCGTGGTGACGGAGGCGAGGTAGCTCTCCCCCGCGGCGATCCTCGGCAGCAGCTCCTTGCGCAGCCGCTCGTTCCCGTACCGGATGAGGGCGGCGGACTGCTGGCAGTGCATCGCGAAGATCATCCCGAGGGACATATCGCTGCGCCCCAGGGTCAAGGCGGCCGCCACCAGGTCGCGTACGGTGCCGCCGAGCCCGCCGTATTCGGTGGGAACCAGCAGACCGAGCAGGCCGGTGCGGCGCAGCGCGTCGACCGCGTCCACCGGGAATTCCGCGGTCCGGTCGGTGTGCGTCAGATGCTGTTCGGTGACCTCGGCGACCTCGGCGAGAGGGGCCGCCAGGTCGAGCGGCGCCGGGCCCGGGGCGCTGGACCCGGTGCTCATGCGGTCACCTGGCCGGTGGCCTGATCGGTGATCGCGCCGGCGGCCTCGCCGATGCTCTCCCCGTTGGTCTCCTCGGTGGCTTCGTCCGGGAGCTGTGCGGAGATCACCCGCCACAGGCTGCCGGCGGTCGCGAAGGTGGCGTCGTTGAGCGCGTCGTCCGGGAGCGAGATCCCGAAGGTGTCCTCGATCGCGAAGAGCAGCTCGATGGCCTGCATGGAGTCGACGCCGAGCTTGCGCAGGTCGGTGTCGGGGGCGAGGGCGCTCTCGTCGGGGCCGGTGTGCTTGAGGAAGGGTTGCAGAAGTGCGGTGAAGCGGGAGTCCATGGGGGCCTCTCTCGGGTACGGGGTGATCAGCGGGCGATACGGCACAGGTCGTCGACCCGGCGGAGGTTTTCCGGGATGAGGTCGTCGGCGTCGAACTCCCGGCCCAGCTCGCTCTCCAGCCGCTCGACGATCTCGATCAGCCGGAAGGAGCTGAACGAGGCGAACGAGTCAAAGGGGGCGCCGCCGAGCAGCGCGGCCCCGTCCATGCCGAGCACCGCACCGGCCACGGCGGCCACGCGGTGCCGCAGCGCCTCGTCGTCGGGAGACGAGGACGACGAAGACGACGACGAGGTCGAGGACAGGGACGCGGAGAGGGCGGATGCGTCGCCGAAGACCGTGCGGTCGGCGGCGAGGACATCCCGCAGGCGGTCCACGATGCCCGGCGGCTCGGCGCGGCCCCGGGACACCCGGCGGTGGGCGAGATAGGTCTGCTCGACGACCTTGTCCCAGGTGCGCAGATGCTCACGCTCGGCCTCGGTGCCGGGCCCGTCGGCCCGGCCGGCGAACCGCGCACGGTAGGCGGCGTGCAGCTTGCGGGCACGGGCCAGCAGCCAGGTTTCGACGGTGAGCTGCTCCACGGCCCGCGCCCGGTCCGCGTAGTCGTCGTAGGCGCCGAGGTACGCCGCCACATCGGCGTCGTCCACGGACAGCGTGGGAGGCAGTTCGAGGACCGGCCGCAGGCCCCTCGGCTCCAGCTCGATGACCTCGGCCGACTCGATGCCCGCCAGGTCCTCCTCGGGCAGCACCCAGTGGCCGGGCGCGGCCGGTCCCCAGTGGGTCTCGCTGCGGTACGCGTCCGTGACATGCCAGCCGTCGGGACCTGCGGCGAGCAGGAAGCTGTGCTCCATGTGCGTCTGCCGGTGGTAGGGCAGCCAGGGCAGAGGGAAGGAGTCCGCGACGACATAGTGCGCCCGGCCGGCCGTGCGGACCGCCGCCAGCATGTCGGTACGGCGCATGCGCTGCTGCCGTACGACCCGGAGCCCCAGGAGGTCCGGCAGCGCGGGCAGTTGCTCCACCAGCGGCGGGTCGACCGTCGGCAGTCCGTCCGCCCGCTCCCAGGAGCGGAAGCCGAGGGGCGCGCCGAGCCGGAGGTGCGTGCCGGGCCCGTAGTGGTGGTCGGCGAGCACCGCCAGATTGACCTGGATGCAGTCCAGCAGACCGCTGTGGACCGAACCGAGCGCAAAGTGCTCCCGTTCCGCTGTGTCCGCCATATCCGTTCACATTCCTTTCTTGGTCGATGCTGTTCGGGGCCGTGCGGAAGGCAGCCGTGCGGAAGGAGCCGGCTGCCGGTCAGAGCCACCGGGGCAGTACGGGCAGCTCCGCCGTGGCGTCGAGCCGCGCTCCGTCGGAGCGCCCGGCAAGCCATGCCAGGGCATCGGCGGGGGTGCCGGAGACGACCGGGCCGCCGGTGCCGAAGCGGCCGAGCAGCGCACCTGCGCCGTCGCGCAGCGTGAAGTCGGGTACGTCCTCGGCCTCGGCGTAATAGCCGAGTACGTCGGCGAGGATGATCTGCCGTGCCGATGCGGGAATGTCGGCGAAGCCGTATCCGATGTCCAGGTCCACATGGTGCAGTTCGAGTTCGCGCACCCGGATGACCAAGATCCGCCGGGAGGTGCAGAGTTCACCGGTGAAGGGCCGGATGGTCGCCTGCCAGGCGGGGGCGGGCAGCTCCTCGACCGTGCGCCGGAAGTGCGCCGCGGTCTTCCGCACGTCCGCCACCAGCATCGCGGCCGGCCGGTGGGCGCCCGCCTCGATCTCGGCGTCACGGGCCTGCCGGCTCGCGTACTGCGGTGTCTCGACCCCCGTACGGGCCCACTCCAGCAGCCGCTCCAGTGCGGGGACCTGGCGTGCCAGGTGGCACAGGACATGGCCGCGGGTCCAGCCGGGGAGCAGGGACGGGGCCGCGATGTCGTGGTCGTCGAGCGCCGCCAGCCCGGCCAGCAGCCGGTCGGCCGCGGCGGCGATCTCCGCGAAGGATTCCGGGGTGGGGTCCATCTCCTTCACGCTGCTCCCTTCAGCCGGGCGAAGCCCTCGGCGATCCTGGCCAGTTCGCCGGCGATATGCGGCAGGCGGGTGGGATCGTCGGCCCGCAACGCCTCCTCCTGCTGCTGCTCGTTGCCGTACAGCAGGCTGGTGGCGGCCTTGAAGCGCAGCGCGTGCGGGTCGTCGCCCAGCAGATGGCCGGCCAGCACGACGATCCCGGAGTCATCGAGGAGCCGGCCGGCGAGCGACGCCGAGTCGGTGACTTTGCGGCCGGCCAGCAGGTCGCGCAGTGGCTCGAAGTCCGGGTAGACGTAGAACCCGCCGGTGGGCGGGCGGCAGGCGGCGCCCGCTTCGACCGCGATGCGGTGTACCGCCCGGGCCACCGCGCCGTGCAGCCGGGCGCTCGCCCGCATCCGTGCGACGATCTCCGGCGGTTCGGCGAAGGCGTACTCCGCGACCTGCTGCATCGGCCCGGCGAGCGTCGACCAGATTTCGCCGGCCGCCGCGAGCACGGCGTCCCGCAGCAGCTCCCCGGTGTCGCCCTGCGGGAAGCGCGCCACGCCGATCCGCCATCCGCCGAGCCCGAGGGTCTTGGACAGTCCGCTGGTGACGACGGTGCGTTCGGGGGCCACCTCGGCGGGGCTGAGGAAGCCGGTGGTCCCGGGGTCGTGGACGATGTCCCGGTAGATCTCGTCCGAGATGATCAGCAGGTCCTCGGCCCGTGCGAGCGCGCACAGTTCGCGGATCACCGAAGGTGGCGCGAGGGTGCCGGTGGGGTTGTCGGGGAGGGTGAGGACGAGCAGCCGGGGGTCGGCGCCGGTCGCCCGGGCCCGGCGGATCGTTTCGCGCAGTGCGCCCGGTGCGGGGACGCCGCCGCATTCGGTGGGGATCGGCACACCGAAGACCTTCTTGCCGGCGTAGACCGCCTGCGGTGCGTAGGTGTTCCAGGCGGGTTGCGGCAGCAGCACATCGCCGGGGATGACGAGTTGCAGCGCCATCAGCAGTGGTTTGCTGCCCGGGGCGACCATGACCCGGTCGGCCTCGGTGGGCAGCCGGCGCCGGGTGAAGTAGCCGGCCACCGCGCGGCGTACGCTCTCGGCGCCGGCCACCGGGCCGTAGGCGGCGCGCGCCGCGCCGAGCGCCAGCTGCTCGGCCAGCTGCGGCAGCACCGGCAGTCTGGCCTCACCGAACGCGAGATGGACCAGGGACGCCCCCTCGGCGCGGCGCTGGTCCACCAGCTGGTTCAGCGCCAGGTTCGGGGAGGGCGGGGCCACAGTGACGGCGGTCATATCGGGTTCCTTTCCGCGGAGTTGGCGGCCCGGGGTGCACCGGTGTCCGGCGGTGGCGTCCCGGCCGGAGCGGTGCCGCGTACGGCCGCGGCGAGGTCGGCAGGGGTGGCGGGGTCCAGCTCCAGTTCGTCGAGCCAGGCGGCGTCGGCCGAGTAGCGGGCCCGGAACGGCCTGCCCACCAGCGAGGGCGTGCGCGCCTGGAGCATCCGCAGCCGGAAGTAGGCCCCTTCGGGCGTCTCCTCGACCCCGTCCACCACGACCTTGCCGGGTGTCGCCGACATGACCGGGCCGCGCACGGTGCGGGCCAGGCCCGGCAGGGTGCGGTAGGCCTCGGTGAAGATCTGCACGGCGCGGGCCAGCGGCACCTTGAAGTAGTCGTACGGCCCGGTGTCCCGCTCCACGAACAGGTAGTACGGCACCGCTCCGGCGGCCAGCTCCGCCCGCCACAGCTCGCTCCACACCGTGGCGTCGTCGTTGACCCGCGCGATCAGCGGCGCCTGGCAGTAGACCACCGCTCCGGTGGCGCGGATCCGGGCCAGGGCCTGTTGTGCGAGGTCGGTCCGCAGCTCGCGCGGATGGCTGAAGTGGGCCATCACCGCGAGCTGCCGGCCGGAGGCCACGACCCGCTCGAAGAGCCGGAGGACGTCGTCGGCGTCCGCGTCGCTGACGTATCGCTGCGGCCAGTAGGCGACGGATTTTGTTCCGATCCGGATGGTGCGGACCGACGCGACGCCCAGCAGCGGTTCCAGGTGGCTGCGCAGCCGTTCGGTGGACATCACCATCGGGTCGCCGCCGGTGACGAGCACGTCGTGCACCTCGGGGTGGCCGGCCAGGTAGTCGAGGAGTCCGCCGGGGTCGGGGGCGGCGAAGCGCAGATCGGCGTCCCCGATGAACTGCGCCCAGCGGAAGCAGTAGGTGCAGTAGGCGTGGCAGGTCTGGCCCTGGCCGGGGAAGTAGAGCACGGTCTCGCGGTATTTGTGCTGGAGACCGGGGAGTTGTACGCCGTCCTGGCTGGGCACATTGAGCTGCTGCTGGCCGGAGGGGTGGGGGTTGAGGCGGCCGCGGATCTCCTGGACGGCCTCCCGCAGCAGCAGCTTGTCGGCGGGGTCGGCGGAGAGTTTCGCCAGCTGTTCCTCGTCGGCGGCGGCCAGCATGCCGCGCTGCGGGAAGGTCAGCTGGAACATCGGGTCCTCGGGGGCCCGGTCCCAGTCGATGAGCTGGGACAGGACATAGTCGTTGACCCGGAAGGGCAGGACGAGCGACACCCTGCGCACGGTCTCGCGGATGTCGTCGGGCAGCCCGTAGCGCCGGGCGATGTCGTCGATATGGCGCGGGCCGAACGCCCGGAACCGCGCCGGCTCCGGCGGACCGGCCGGCTTCACCGCGCACCTCCCGTACCGCCCGGTTTGCGGTACAGGTCGTCGCCGAGCACCAGGAAGTCCAGGTCCATGGCGCGAAATGCGTTCAGCGCGTCGGCGGCGGTGTTGACGATGGGCTCGCCCCTGTCGTTGAAGGAGGTGTTGAGCAGCACCGGTGGCGCTCCGCGTTGCTGCAGGGCGTCCAGGGCCGCTCCCACGGCCGGGGCCTCGTCGCCGTGCAGCACCTGCGGGCGGGTGGTGCCGTCGATGTGCACCACGCCGGGGGCGACGCTGCGGCCGAGTGCGGTGGCCTTGGCGGCGCCGAGCATGTAGAGGCTCAGGTACTCCTGTTGGTCCCACAGCCGGGCGCCGTATTCGGGCCGGGTGACACCGGCGAACGGGCGCCATTGCTCCCGGTTCTTGAGGGTGTTGACCCGGGTGTTGACGTCCGCGGTGTCCGGTACGGCGATGATCGACCGGCGGCACAGCGCGCGCGGGCCCACCTCGGACCGGCCCTGGGCGACCGCGCCGACCCGGCCGTCCAGCAGCAGGTCGGTCAGCACATCGATATCCAGGTCCGCACGGACCAGACCCGAAATATCCTCCGCCCCCTCCCCGTTGAGGTGATCAGGGGCCCCGACATCCGCGCCCAGATAGGGACTCAACGCACCCGCCCGCCTCCTGGGCGGCCGCACCGTCCATGCGGCCCCCAGGGCGACGCCCGCATCGTGCGGCACTGGCGGCACGTACAGCGGGCCGGGCAGGGTGCCGTTGGTGCTGCAGTTGAGCGCGACCCCGCCGCTGAGGCACAGCTGCTCGACGCCGGACGCCTTGCGGGTGAGCGCGGCGAGATGGGTCACGGTCTGCTCGATCAGGCGCTGCGCGGTGTAGGCGACGAGGATCGCGTTCGGGTCCTCGGTGAGCCGTTCCTCGGGTGCGGTCGGGCCGTCCGCACCGGCGATCTTCGTATAGCGCTCCCGCCACCGGCCGACGACGGTGTCGTACTGCTCCTTGATCTCGTCGGCGGTAGCGCTCCCCCGGCTCTCCGCCAGTGGCTCGACCGCGAGGCGGAAGTCGTCGGCCTCGATGTCCACGAGGGACTCCACCTGGAGCTGTTCGGCGCGTCCGTAGGCGGCCAGGCCCATGGTCTTGCCGGCGTTGAGGAAGGAGAAGCCGAGCCAGGTGGAGGCGGCGTCGTAGGCGTAGCCGAGCGAGGCGGTGCGCTGCCAGGTGCGCTCCAGGCGGGGCTCGGCGCCGTCCTCGTACGTCCAGATGGTGGAGGACTCGTTCTCGCCGTGCCCGTCGATGACCAGCACGCCGGCCTTGGCGAAGGGCGAGGCGTAGAAGGAGGAGGCGGCGTGCGCCTGGTGGTGGGGGACGCGGACGACCTCCGGGGTGCGGTCGCCGAAGTCCAGGCCGACGGCGTAGGCGAGGAAGTCGGCGTCGGTCGCGAAGCGCCGGGGATAGAGCTGCTCGCTGTCCCAGCCGAGGGCGACCACATCGACGTCGGCGGCGGAGATGCCTGCCTGTTCCAGGCAGAAGCGGGCGGCGCCGAGGGGCTTGCGGTAGAGCGAGTGCCGGTGCCGGTTGCAGCGCTCCTCCTCGGTGAAGGCGACGATCTCGCCGTCCCCGTTGATGAGGCAGGCGGCGCTGTCGTGCCAGCCGGTGGGCGGTGCGTTGACACCAAGGATCCAGGTCATGGGTATCTCTCTTCGTCGGCAGGGCGGTCGGTCACGGGAGCGGGGTGAGGCAGTGCCGTACGGCGCACTGGGCGCGGTCGAGCGCGGCGGCGCAGTCCTCGGGGGTGTCGCCCACGGCCACCAGGGCGGCGAGCCGCGGCACGATGCCGCGGGGCGGCAGCAGCAGTTCGCTGCCGGGGGCGGCGAGCGCGATGGCTTCGACGATGCCGGGCTCGGCCGCTGCGGCGGTCAGGTCGAGGGAGCGCACGGTGCCGTCGGTCTCGGGGTAGACGAAGCGGACCTCCGCACAGCGGTCGCGGACGGGCGTGAGCCGGGGCGTGCGGCCGAGCGCGATATCGGCGGCGGCCGCGACCGGGTCGACTCCGGTGGCGAGCGTGCCCAGCAGCGGGATGAAGTCGCCGCCGAGCCGGCCGTTCACCTCGACGATGCGCGGTCCGGTGGGAGTGAGGCGGAGCTCTGTGTGGGTGAGGCCGGTGCGGATGCCGAGGGCGGTGTGCGCGTCGGTGACGACGGACGGCACCTCGTCGGCCCAGGGCTCCTCGTGCCAGGGGGCGACGAGATGCCCGGTCTCCTCGAAGTACGGCGCGAACCCC
The DNA here is from genome assembly GCF_003389455.1 of Streptomyces inhibens. GTDB lineage: Bacteria > Actinomycetota > Actinomycetes > Streptomycetales > Streptomycetaceae > Streptomyces > Streptomyces inhibens. The sequence continues at coordinate 78,052 of NZ_QUAC01000011.1, forward strand.
AGGCGCTTGTGCGCCACATTCACGATCCGTACCGTGCCGTCGAACACCGCGCAGTCCACGCTGATTTCGGGCCCGGGCAGATACTCCTCCACGATCGCGCCGGCCTGGGCCCGGATGCCGGGGAAGGAGGCGGCGAGCGCCTGCTCGTAGGCGCGGGCGACCTGTTCGTCGTCGCCTGCGAGGGTGACGCCGATGCTGCCGGCCAGTCCGCGGGGTTTGACCACGACCGGCCGGCCGAGCTCTTCCGCCGCCGCCAGCGCCTCGTGCCGGGTGTGTACGTGCCGGAACCGCGCCGAGGGCACTTGGGCGGCGTCGAGCAGCCGGCGGGTGGCGAGCTTGTCGCGGCAGCGGCGGGCTGCCTCCGGGCTCATATGCGGCAGGCCCAGCCGGCGGGCGACCGCGGCGGTGCTCTCCAGCAGCGTCTCGTCCCAGGTCAGCACGGCTCCCGGGCCGGGGTGGCCGGTCAGCAGCGAGGCCACGGCGCGGGTGGTGGCAAGGGGGTCGGAGGTGTCCGCGGCGCGGAATCTGTCGGCCACGTACCGCCGTTGCCAGTCGATGTCCGTGCGCTGGACGAGGGCGGTGCTCACCCGTGCGGCGACGGCGCTCAGCGCGTATTCGCGGTAGGGCGGGTTGCCGCAGCCCACCACGACGAGCTGTGCGGGTGCCTGTGGGTCGACGGGGACGCAGTCCAGCGTCGCGTCCCGCATCGTGCGGCGTACGGCGGCCTCGACCTGCGCGCTGCTGTGCCCGCGGAAGCGGAATCTGGCCCCCGCGTGCTCGTACCCGCCGCCGTTCATCAACGCGCCGACCTCCGGGAGGACTTCGGTGTACGGTCCGGCCCCCTGGTGCGAGGTGACCGCACGCACCCGGCAGGGCGTCGGCACCGACGGCGGCACCAGCAGCCAGCCCGCCACCCCGGCCGGGTCGGCAACGGTGCGGGCGGTACGGTCCTCGGTGCCCGTCTGGTGCGCGAACGCGGCGGCCATCAGATCGATGCCGTGCACCTCGCGCCAGATGAAGGGCACTTCGGCCCCGCCCGGCCGGGCGCCGATCTCCAGGACGGTCAGTGCGCCGTCGGCGCTTTCGAAGAGTTCCAGGTGGAAGACCGACGGCCCGGTGAACACCGCGCGGGCCGTGGCGGCGGCGATCTCTTCGATACGGGCGAGGAGTTCACCGTCGTCGATCTCCACCGAGCCGAGGACGGTGCCGGTGGTGAACTCCAGGCAGGTGTGGAGGTAGCGCGACGCCCGCCAGACGCCGAGCCGCTCGCCGGTGAAGATGCCGTCGATGTGCAGAATCCGGTCGGGCAGCCAGGTCTGTACGAGCATCTCGACATCCCGTGGGAAGGCGTATGCGCGCAGACGCTCGGCGGAATCCAGCCGGGTGATGCCCGCGCTGGCGGTGCCCCGCCGGGGTTTGAGCAGGACCGGCCAGCCGTGCCGGGCGGCGAAGGCGGCCACCGCCTCGTGGTCCGGCGCCGCGGCCGTCGCCGGCACCGCCACCTCCGCCGCGGTGAGCCGCTCGGCCATCACCAGTTTGTCGCGCAGCGGCAGCAGGTCGTCGGCGCGTTGCCCGGGCAGGTCGAACTCGCCGCGCAGGTCGGCGGCCAGGTCGAGGTCCGTCTCCTGGAGGGCGGCGATCCGGGTCGGCGGCCCGGCCTGCTCGACCAGCGAATCGATCGCGGCACGGACCGCCTTGACGTTCTCCGTACTGTCCACGAGCCGGACACCGGCGGCCTGTTCGGTGGGCAGATGGCGGGCGGCCCGTTCGGTCGTGAGGTAGCTGACGCGGTGGGCGGTGTGGTCGAGGTAGGCGGCGTAGTCGGCGTAGCGGTCGGTCCAGCGATGGATGATCATCACGTGTTCGGGCACGGGCGGCCTCCTGGGGCAGGAACGAGCACGGGGAAGCGGATGGGCGACAGAAGGCGGCCGGGTGGTTCGGGTCAGCTCAGTGCGTGGCGGGCGGGGTGCGGTCGGCCGGTGCGGTCCGGCGCCACGGGCCCGAAGCGGGCGGACGGCGCCGGAAGCAGCAACTCCCTTATCCAGTAAGGGTTCAGACGCAAGCGGGGCGGGCCGGGCGCGCCGTGGTCCGCCCGCCGCGCCGGCATCGCGCTCCGGCCCTGCCCGCCGCTCCTTCAGTGGCGCCCGGCGGCGCTCAGCAGGCTCTCGTGCAGACCCCACAGCACGTCGGCGCACTGCTCACGGCTGAGGTCCTTGGCGGTGAGCCGGACGGAGAGGGCGGACCCGCTCTCCAGCGCGCGGGCGTAACATCGCGGTCCGATGGTGGTGAAGGGGTCCTCCCAGGTGAGGGCGGGCGGGCTGCCGGGCACCGGTCCGCGGGGCGGTAAGGCGTCGAGGGGGGCCTTCTCCGGTACGGCCACGTAGTTGAAGGCACAGGCCGGTTCGGCGGCACCGGGCATACGGGCGCGCAGCGCGGCGACGGCGGTGACATCGTGCATCCCGTGCCGGAAGGCGCCGAGGCCGCTCCAGTGCACGGCATCGGCGAGCTTGATCAGATCGTCGTTGCGGGCGTCCTCGATCAGCGCGGGTACCCACTGGTTCATCGAGGTCACCACGTTCTTCCAGCGGCTGGAGAACCGGTTGGCGCTCATCAGTTGCACCAGCAGGGCGTCGGCGCCGCACATCCGGGCCACACTGCGGGCGTAGGCCGCGAGGACGACGCTGGAGACGGAGACCCGTGCGCGCTCGGCGACGGTGTGCGCGGCCGGCCGGGCCGGTACGGAGTGCAGGGTGGCCTGGACGACGTCGCCCGCCGTGTCCGCGGTGCGCGGCAGCGCGACCGCGGGGGCGCGGTCCAGCAGCTGCGTCCAGTGGTCGAGTGCCGCGGTCTGCCGACGGAGTCCGGCGGCGCTGTGCTGTTCGGCGGCGAGGTCGGCGGGGCCGGGCGGGGTGGCGCCCAGCCCTTCGGGATCGGCGAGCGCCTGCCGGAATTCCTGGTGCAACAGCTCCTGCGCCCAGGCGTCCGCGGCGATGTGGTGCTTGATGAACAGCAGATGCGAAGGGGCTCCCCCACTGGTCAACAGCCGTGCCCGCCAGCCGTGTTCGCGACCGAGGTCGAAGGGCTGGGCGGCCAGCTCGGCGGCGAGGTCCGCGGGCGCGGCGTCCCCGCCCTCGATGACCGGTAGCGCGTCGTGAAAGCCGGTGTCGGGCGGCAACTGGCCCGGCGCATCGGCGTCATGGACGTCGTAACGCGTTCGCAGAGACGGATGGCGGGTGGCGACCACCCGCAGTGCCGTACGCACCTGCTCCGCGTCGATGCCCCGCGGCAGCGGCCAGACCGCCGCGTTGTTCGGCTCGTGCCATCGCCGGGCCGGCAGGCCCCGGATGTCGTGCCATACCGAGAGCTGGCCCAGCGAAAGCGGTCCTGCCTCGGTCATACGCTCCCCCATTGGCGCACTTCCATCATGCGAAAGATAAATTCCGTGCAGGGCTGACGCTGCCACAATCCGTTGAAGTCTGTCCAGGTTCAATCGGCGCCGGATACCCCCTCACCCGCAAGCCCGAACACCCGCCGACAGCAAGCCTTTTGCGCCACGCCCATACAGAGACCCGGCCGGAAACCACTCCCGCGAGAGGCGCCCCGAAATACCCAAAAGTGATCCACCTCACACACCACCCGCACCGCGGACATGAGAACCTGACCCCACTCTCCGGAATTCAACTTCCGCAGAATGGAAGTGTGGGGGGCGGGGGCGGCCATGCCGACCGCCGGCCGGGGCGCCCATCCAGGGCAGCCTCCGCGCACGGCACCCAGGAGCCGTAGGACCGCGAACTCCCCCCGGCCCGCCCCGGATCGCCGATCTCGAACACCACGAGGGGTCTTTGCCACGTGAGCCAGCAGCCGCCCGCCCCGGCCGATTCCGGCGGGGAATTCCTCCATGATTTCCTGCTCGACAGCGCACGGCACACCCCTGACGCGCCCGCCGTCATCGAGTCCGCACAGGCCGGCCGGACCACCGTGACCACCTACGCGGAACTCAGCGCCCTGGTGGACACCTACGCGTCCGACCTCGACGCGCTCGGCATCGAGACCGGCGCCCGGGTGATCCTGGAGTCCGACACCACTGCCCCCTCCCTCGCGATGCTGCTCGCCTGCTCCCGAGCGGGCCTCGCCTTCGTCCCGGTGAGCCCTGAAGTGCCGCAGCAGCGGCTGGTGTCCATCCTCACCACGGCCCGCCCGGCCCTCCACCTTCAGGCCGCGGACGGCACACGCGAGGACATACCCCGCCCGGTCGGCACCGCCCGCTTCGGACCGGCCGGGCTGACCGTCACACGCGCCCCCGCACACCGCCGGCCCCGGCGCCGGGTGCCGTGTGTCACCGACCCCGCGTACATCATCTTCACCTCCGGCACCACCGGCCGGCCCAAGGGCGTGGTGATGAGCCATCGGGCGGTGGTGGCGTTCTACCGGGGCATGCTGGCGCACCGCATCGCCACGCCCGAGGACCGCATCGCCAGCACCTCGCCCCTGCAGTTCGACTTCTCGCTGCTCAACATCGGTCTGGCGCTGGGCAGCGGGGCCGCCGTGGTGCCGGTCCCGCAGGGCCTGGTGCGCTGGCCCCGGCATCTGCTGCGGGTGCTGCGGGAGACCGGAGCCACCCAGGTCAACGGCGTACCGTCGATCTGGCGGCAGACGCTGCGCTACGAGCCCGAGCGGCTGGCGGCCCTCGACCGGCTGCGCGGCGTCCTCTTCTGCGGCGAGGAGTTCCCGCTGCCCGAACTGCGCCGGCTCCGGCAACTGCTGCCGCACGCCCGCATCATCAACTGCTACGGCGCCACCGAGTCGATGGCCTGCTCCTTCGAGGACGTACCCCACCCGCTCCCCGAGACCGTGGAGCGGCTCTCCATCGGGGTCGCCCACCCGGGCGCGGAAATGCTCCTCATCGACGAGGCCGGCGAGGTCGTCGACCGGCCCGGTGTGCCCGGCGAGATCCATCTGCGCAGCCCCGCGCTCTTCTCCGGGTACTGGGACGACCCGGAGGCCACCCGGGCGGCACTGGTCCCCGACCCGCTGTGCCCGCAGTCCGGTCAGTACGTCCTGCGCACCGGAGACCTCGCCGTACAGGGGGAGAAGGGTGAGTTCTACTTCTGCGGCCGGACCGATTCCCAGGTGCAGATCAACGGCAACCGCGTCGAACTGGGCGAGGTGGAGCGGCGGTTGACGGAGTTCCCCGGCGCCACCGCCGCGACCGCGATGGCCCTGCCCCGGCCCGGCGGAGCCGGCCTGCAACTGACCGCCTTCGTCGTCCTCGCGGCGCAACACGCCACCGCGGACGCCGCCGACCTCCGCGACTTCTGCGCGCGGACGCTGCCCCCGTACATGGTTCCGCAGGACATCCGGTGGCGGGACAGCCTGCCCACGACCTCGAACGGCAAGGTCGACCGGGCGGCGCTGGCGGAGGGGGCGCAGACGGACCTGGCAGAGGCGGACGGGGCGCGGACGGACCCGGCAGGGGCTGCGCAGCCGGACCCCGCACCGGACCCGCACCGGCCCCCGACGCCGCAGCCGCAGCCGCAGCCGCAGCCGCCGTCCATGCTCCGCGGCTGCGGGCACTGACCGACCCGTAGGAGAGAGCCTTGAGCAGAATCGACGCGCCCGGTCCGAAGGCCGGCCCGCAACGCCACGGCCGGCTGCGCGCTTATGTACGGGTGCGGGCGGGCGGACTACCCGGCGCGTTCTGGGTGCTGTGGGGCGGTTCCCTGGTCAATCGCCTGGGCTCGATGGTCAATCCGTTCCTGAGCCTGTATCTGACCGGAGTCAGAGGTGTCTCGATCGGCGACACCGGGCTCGTTCTCGCCGTCGTCGGTATCGGCTCGGTGATCTCCCAGCCGCTCGGCGGATTCCTCGCCGACCGTTTCGGCCGCCGAACGGCGCTGACCTGCGGGATGCTGGCGAACGGCGCGACCCTGCTCACGCTCGGCCACGCCCGGAGCCTCACCGTGCTCGTCCTGGCCTGCTTCGTGCTCGGCATCACCATCGACCTCTTCCGCCCCGCCGCCCAGGCGCTGGTCGCCGACGCGGTCCCGGCCGCCGACCGGACCCGCGCCTACGGCCTGCTGCTCTGGGCCGTCAACCTCGGGTTCTCGGTCGCCATGGTGCTGGGCGGCTACCTCGCGTCACACGGTTATCAACTGCTGTTCTGGCTGGACGCGGGGGCCTGCACATTCTTCGGGGTCCTGGTATGGCTGGCCATCCCCGAAACCCGCCCGGCCGCCCGCGAACGTACGGCCGGCAGCTACCGCACCGTCGTGCGCGACCGCACCATGCTGGCGTTCGCCGGCATCATCGTCCTCTACGCGATCGTCTTCCAGCAGGCGTTCGCCACCCTCCCCCTGGCCATGAAGGACACCACCCTGTCCAGCAGCGCCTACGGAATCGTCATGGGCGTCAACGGCATCGTCGTCATCGCGATGCAGCCGCTGATCGGCCACCGGCTGGCCGATTTCGACAAGAGCCGGGTGCTCGCCACCGGGTTCGCCATCGCGGCCTGCGGCAACGCCGTGGCGGCCGCCGCGTCGGCGGCCGCCGTGTACGGCCTCGCCGTCGCGGTGTCGACGCTCGGCGAGATCCTCGTCTTCGCCGTCACCGCTGCCGTCGTCGCCGACCTCGCTCCCGCCCATCTCCGTGGCCGCTACAACGGCCTGATCGGCATGGCCTGGGGCACCGGCTTCCTCATCGCACCGATCGCCGGCACCCGCCTCCTTGTCATCGGCTCCACGACCCTCTGGCTGTCCTGCGCCGCCTTGTCCCTCGTCGCGGCCCTGTGCCAGCTGTCCCTGGCTCCGGCCCTCCGGCGTCGCGCGGCGGGGTGAGCGGGGGCGGGGACAGCTTCTTGCTCCGGCTTCCTCCTGCTGATTGCCGCACCGAATCGACCTGGTCGAGCGCGATCGGTTCGAGGGATGGATCAGCTCGCCGGAGACGGACCGGCTGCACGAGATGTCGGCTCCCCGGGCCGCCCGGTACCGGGCGGCGTCACGCGAGGGTCACGCCGGATCAACGCCGCCGTCATGGCCGACCTCCCACGCTGATGGAGGTAGCCACGGCTATCCACTCAAGAGGAGGCATCATGACGAGGAATATCCGGAAGCGCATACCCCACGTGGTCGGTGCGTCTTTCCTGGCCGTGACGCTCACCGGAACGGTGGGCGCGATAGGCGCGATGAGCGCTGAGACACCATCTCAGACAACAAAGGCTGCAAAGGCGACAAAGGCTTCGACAGAAACGTCGAACAGGGCACCGCAGGTGATCTGCAAGTTCCGCGTCGTGAACGGCAAGCTCGTCGCGTTCCCGGTGGGATGCAGGCTTCGGGGTCGCGGTGGAACCACGGGCGCCACCACCACCGGCGCCACCATCGGCGGAGGCGGAGGCGGCACCACAGGTGCCACCACCACCGGCGCCACCACTACGACAACCGGCGCCAGCAGCACCACCGGCGCCACCACCACCGGCGCCACCACTACAACGACCGGCGCCAGCAGCACCACCGGCGCCACCACCACGGGCGCCACGATCGGTGGAGGCGGAGGCGGCACGACAGGTGCGACCACGACCGGCGCCACGATCGGCGGAGGCGGAGGCGGCACCACCGGTGCCACCACCACCGGCGCGACCATCGGCGGAGGCGGAGGCGGCACCACCGGTGCCACCACGACTGGCGCCACGATCGGTGGAGGCGGAGGCGGCACCACGGGCGCCACCACGACCGGCGCCACGAGCGGCGGAGGCGGAGGCGGCGCCACCGGTGCCACCACGACTGGCGCCACGATCGGCGGAGGCGGAGGCGGCACCACCGGTGCCACCACGACTGGCGCCACGATCGGTGGAGGCGGAGGCGGCACAACAGGTGCCACCAGCACCGGCGCGACCATCGGCGGAGGCGGAGGCGGCACCACCGGTGCCACCACGACTGGCGCCACGATCGGTGGAGGCGGAGGCGGCACAACAGGTGCCACCAGCACCGGCGCGACCATCGGCGGAGGCGGAGGCGGCACCACCGGTGCCACCACGACTGGCGCCACGATCGGTGGAGGCGGAGGCGGCACAACAGGTGCAACCAGCACCGGCGCCACCATCGGCGGAGGCGGAGGCGGCACCACGGGCGCCACCACCACCGGCGCCACCATCGGCGGAGGCGGAGGCGGCGGCACCACCGGTGCCACCAGCACCGGCGCCACCATCGGCTGAGGCGAGGCAAGCCACGCGCTTTGCAGCGCTCTCGGCCCATGCCCCGAACGCATGGTCCCTCCGGCGGTTCGTTCCCAGCACGGGCCCGATTCCGCCGGAGGGACATTCGACGTTTCCTACAGATCGTTTCCTACAGATGACGATCCGGGCCTGCTGTCGCGGCACCCCTTCGGCGACGACACGGCCCTGAGCGTCAGGTGGTCACACTCCGGCCTTCGCTTCGGCAGCCTGTGGGTCCTTGCTGCGGCGTAGTCGCCCGGTGACGCGGCTCCGCGCGGCCGACGCCCTCGACCCGATCCAGCGCAGGAAGTTCGTCGGCAGGAAGACCATATCCGCGACGATCATCGCCAGCGAGAAGAACGGCAGGCCGCAGATCACTGCGATCGTTGCGTGTTCGGTCATCAGGACCGCGAGCAGCACGTTCTTCACTCGGCGGTTGAGGAGGGTGAAGGGGAAGGCGACCTGCGCGATCACGGTGCCGTAGGTGATCATCGTGACCACCAGTGAGCGGCTGTCGAGCACCTGGGACAGCGAGGTCCACGGGCTGAAGTAGTCCAGATGAAGCGGGTAGTGCAGGGCGGTTCCGTCCTGCCAGCGCGGGCCCTGAACCTTGTACCAGCCGGCCGTGGCGTAGAGCAGGCACACCTGGGCGGCGATCACCAGCATCGCCGCGTTGTGGACGAGGTTGGCGATGACGTTCAACAGCGACCGCAACTCGGAGTAACGACTCCGCCACGCCAAGAACCACAGCGCCTGGATCAACCACAGCCCCCAGAGGATCAGTACCCAACCCCACGGGATCTTCGCGAATCCGGTCACTTGTGCAATCGCGAGACCCGCGCCGGAGCACGCCCACAGGGCCACGCTCACCCGATCGCCGCCATCGCCACTCAGCGCCGCCGCGCGCTCCCGCCGCCGCGCGTCCAGCGACCACACCTGCCCGCACCGCGTCAGCACCAGGTAGCTAGAGATCAGGTGTACGAGAGTGTCGCCGCCGTCCCCCAGGAGGACGTTGCGATTCAGGAGCGACAACACCCCGATCATGAACAGCAACGACATCGTGCGGGTGTGCCACCCCAGGAGCAGCAGCAGGCTCGCGGCGATCACCCCGTGGTAGACCAGCTCGAACCACAGCCTGTCGTTCGACCACAGCAGCACCGTGAACGCGTGGTTCGAGGCGGTAAGGCGATGGGCGAGGTCGAATCCCCACGGGCTGGTGGTGCCGTACAGCTCCAGCCGGTGCGGCCACTCGCGGATGAGGTAGAGCGCGAAGGTCAGCGCAAAGCCGATCCGGACGACTGCGGCCTGGTAAGGCGCGAGCGCCGCACCTGTGATCTTGTTCAGACCCCTGGCGATCCCCGCATCGAGCTTCGTGGTCAAGCCCTTGAAGGGTGAGGGCGCCCGGGCGATGTCCTTCTCGACGCTCACTGGAACTCCTCCTTGGAGACCGGCCACCACGGAAGCACCTGGTAGCCCGTCTGGGTGTTCTCGCGCTGGTCACTCCACTTCGGCGGGGGAATCGGGGTGTTCCTCGCGTAGATCTGCACCTTGACCACCTGGCCGCCGTCGCGCCGCGGTCCGAGCCGATGTGCCGCGATCCGCCGCACGTAGGCCTCGGAGAGCTCGCCGCGCAGGCCGACCGCTCTCCCCTTGGCATCGTGCGTCCTGTTGTAGAAGTCCCAGGCCTGGCGCAGCATGTTCTGGTGCGCATGGCTGGGCGCGGGATTGTCCCTGATCGCGCGGATGTCCTGGGCGGTCAGGCCCACCCAGCCCGTCAGGCGCCTGGAGCCGTCGGGGAGCTCGACCTCGGCGCGCGCATTCACAGCGATGTTCAGCTGGAGCGGGTTCGGGGCGAACAGCTGCCAGTTCTGATCGAACTCCGGATAGACGTAGCCGTCGACCAGCCCGCCAAACTGCTTGCTGATGGCGTTCGGCGGGGCGACGTACAGGAAAACCAGGACCAGGTGGAGCGTGACACCGATCGCCATCACCGCGATGGTCCCCGCGATCACGATCCGCGACAGCAGCGACCAGGACCCGTTCGGCGCGGGCGGCAGCGCGCGGACGGCTCCGGACTCTCTGGGCGCCTCGCCTTCGTCGGCCCTGTCCAGGCCGATCTCGTCCGAGGCCTCGCGTGGCTCCACAATGCTCCCTCGATCACGGGTCTCGGACATTCAGCGGATTCGCTGGCGGATCACCTGGTCATTGAGCGGATCACCGCTGCCAAATCAGAATAAATACACTCATTGCCGTACAGACACTCTATTGAGCCGAATGGTTGACCGAGCGGTCCGTGGCGATGAGGCTGCGGACGACGAAAGCGCCGAAGCCGCCGGAGCGCCCGGCCCCGGGGTCGCGCTTCACGTCACGGCAACGAGTTCGCCGTCCAGCGCGAGGAGTTGCAGCCAGACCCGTGGGCGAACGGCGAGCGCGGTCGCGGTCGACCAGGCGGCGTTGTGGTGGCGTGCCCCGGCGCGCCAAGCGGTGGGCACGCCAACAGCAGCCTTCATCAACCACTTTGACTTCGGTGTGCCGAGCCTCACCGATTCAATACTGGATGACTCGATGAACTGGATGAACTGGACGACTGGATGCTCACAACACCGAAAGGGATCTGGCCGTACCCTCCCCGCCAGCGGGAATTTGTCACCGGCTGGAGTGCGGCCACTGCAGTCCGTCCACCAGTTGGCGCAGCCGCGGGGTGGGGCGAAGTCCGAGCTCGTCGCGGAGACGGTGCGCGTAGCGTTCGAAGCCGTCCAGCGCCTCGGACGGGTTTCCTTCCGCCAGGTAGGCGCGGATCAGCAAGGCCTGGCTGCTCTCCCGCAGCGGATTCGCCTGTACGGCCGCGTGGGCGGCCGCCACCGCCCCGGCGAACTGCTTCGCGTCGATGAAAGCTCCCGCCAGTGATTCCAGGGCGTGGAGTCGAAGCTGCTGCCACTGCTCCGCCTCCGGCAATGCCCACTCGTCGTACCAGCCGGGCAGCAGGTCGTCGGAGAGCTGGTCGACGGTCGCCGCGTTGAGCCTGAGGTCCTCGGCCGGGACATGGGGGTCGAGTATGCGCTGGGCCAGCGACCGGGCGCGGTACAGGTCGACGGTGACCTCCCGCGCGAGGCGCACCTCGGTAGGGCAGACCTCCAGGGCCTTCCTGCCGATGCCGCGCAGGCGCGACAGTGCCGACCGCAGGTTCGCGTACGCACACTGCTCGGATGCTTCGGGCCAAAGGCTCCCGGCGACCAGGGACCGAGGGGCAGCGGCACGGCCGTTGAGCGCGATAAACGCAAGAAGTCGCTTCGAGCCGACCGGGACCGTCACCGGGACATCGCCGACCACGAGGTCGAAACCGCCGAGAAGGGCGATGTGCACTGACGGCCAGCTACTCGCCGGTAGCCAAGAGAAAATGAAGTCATTTGAGCTCATGGCTGTCGACCGCGGAGGGGTCGCCCCCGGCGCCCGCCGACCGGCCGCGCCGCCCAATACCTGAGGCTCGCGATCATCTGTGCACCTCCCACAAGCACATGTTGCTCTGCCCGCGGAGAGTTGTCGAATTGTGCTAAATTTGTCGAAAATATTACCTCTAATTGCGCGTAGCCGACGCATGCCCGGACTCTCCGCCTGCGTCGCCGGCCCACGGCATTCCGGGCCCGAAAACCGGGGTACGCCAAGTCGGGCACTGCCGCTTGCCAGCGGCTTCCGGCGAGCCCTCCGATCAAGCTGCCGTGGATCTTGGCGCTGCGCTCCCGCCGTCACCGCCGTCACCGCACCGGGGCTGCGTAGCGGTGGAGAGTGACGCAGTGGCGAGAGTGGCGCGGTGGCGAGGGCCGCGCAGCAGGTGAGAGCGGCGCGGCCGTGACAGCAGGGCGGCCGGCAGGGCCGGACCGGACCAACCCCGACGCAACATGACGGCAGTTGGGTAGGGATTGGGGGGATTGGCCCGTTCCCCTTCCCTATCGGTGACGACACTGTGACAGAGAACGCCCTGAGGCAACTCCGTTGCGCTGACTAGACTTTGACCTACTCAGTACAGAACGTGACGACCTGTTGAACCAGCCCCTGATGCCACATCAGGCTCTCGACCGATCGCTTCGCTGTCCTACGGGGGATTGCCGCCATGTCGCTCATGCTGCCGGACTGGCTCGAGTGGGTCCTTGAGATGCTCGGCTATGACTGGCCGACGGGCGACGAGGACAAAATGAACGAGTCCGCCGACGCCTGGCGGGAGTTCGCCAACGCCGTAGAGCAGTTGCAGTCCGAAGGCGTCTCCGCCGCCGGGAACGTCCTGTCGGCCAACTCCGGCGAGAGCATCGAGAGCTTCAGCAAGACCTGGGAGAAGTACTCCGGCAACGGCTCCGGCTACCTCGACGACGCCCGTAGCGCCGCCGAGCTCATCGCCTTCGCCCTGGACGCCGGCTCCGTGGTCATCGTCGGGATGAAAGTCGCGGTGATCGCCCAATTGGCCATCCTCGCCGCGGAGATCATCGCGGCCCAGGCAGCCGCGCCCTTCACCTTTGGCCTGTCCGAGATCGGCGCCGCCGCCGCCACCCAAGCCACCCGCCTGATCGTCCGGCGCATCCTCAAGGAAGCGCGTGAGGCGCTGGTCGAGGCGATCGTCGAGACGGTCAAGGAGCCCGCCGTCTCCGCGCTGGAGGCCATGATCTCCGACGCCATCGCCCAGGGCGTGAACATGAACTTCGGGGCCCAGCAGGGCTTCGACGTCGGCCGCAGCGTCAAAACCGGCGCCGAGGCGGGCCTTGACGCGGCCAAGAACTCCGGCCAGACCTTCGCCGAATCGCTCCGCGACGGCGCGGGTGGCAGGGCGGGCCACCACGCCCGCAGCGGCCTGGATCACGCCGCGGGACGGGGCGGGGGCGAACACGGCGGCGGGGACGGGGGCGGCGGAGAGAGCAGCGGCTCGAATGAATCGAGCGGGTCCGGGAGTGGATCCGACAGCGGGTCCGGGAGTGGATCCGACAGCGGGTCGGGGAGCGGCAGTGGCTCCGGGAGCGGTTCTGGGAGTGGCTCCGGTAGCGGCTCCGACGGTGGTGGCTCGGGCAGTGGGTCGGGATCCGGGTCCGGGTCAGGGGCCGGCTCCGGCTCCGGGTCCGGGTCCGGGTCCGGGTCCGGTGAGTCCAGCGGCGGTGCGGGCGGTACGGGCACGGGCGCCGGCAGCGGTGCCGGTGGCGGTAGCGGCTCGTCCGGCGGAAGTGGATCCGGCGGCGGTAGCGGGTCTGGATCCGGATCCGGTGGCGGCTCCAACTCCGGCCACTCGCCCGGCGATTCAGGTTCTACGCACACAGGCTCAGGCGGCAGCAACCCGTCCACCACCCCCGACAGCTCCGGCCCGGGCCAGGACGGCAACCGCAACACCCCCCAGTCGCAGCCGCTCCCGCCCCCGGACCAGCGCTCTCCCTTCGACGCCGGCTACCAGGGCGGCAACGACAACCCGTACGGGGCCTCCCACACCCCCGACTCCGGACACACACCGGACTCGGGAACCTCCCCCGACTCAGGAACCTCCCCGGGCTCGGGAACCTCCCCGGACTCAGGAACTTCCCCAGGCTCGGGTTCCACTCCCGACTCCGGGGGCACCACCCCGGACACCTCCCGCCCGGACGCGGACTCGGCGAGCACCCAGCCCACCCCTGACAACACCCCGGACTCCGCCCGCCCCGACGCGGCACGCCCCGACTCCGACCCGGTCAGCACTCAGCCGACCCCCGACAACACCCCGGACTCCGCCCGCCCCGACGCGGCACGCCCCGACTCCGACCCCGTCAGCACCCACCCCACCCCCGACAACACCCCGGACTCCGCCCGCCCGGACCCCGACCCGGTCAGCACCCGGCCGACGCCCGACACGACCCCGGACTCGGCCCGGCCGCACTCCGACCCGGACTCGATCGGTACGCAGCCCACGCCTGGCCCCTCCCCGCATCCGGACGCGGCTCCGACACCTGACGCGGGCCCGGCCCCGGACCATTCCGCCGCCCCGAGCCCCGACCAGTCGTCCGCGAACCAGCCCAACTCGCCTTTCTCCGACGGCCCTTCGCGTTCGGACGCGCCCCAGGCTTCGCAGCCGTCGTCCTCTCCCGACCCGGTGGCCGGCAACCCTCCGGGCGACGGCAGCCATACCTCCAACAGCGGCAGCGACGGCAACAGCAGCAGCAATGGCAGTAACGGCAGCAACAACGGGGACAACTCCCAGTCCGGGGCGGGCGGCCGCCCCGCCACCCCGCACGTGAGCATGCCCTCCCAGGGCGCTCCGTCGCAGCACTCCCCCGCCTCCGGCCCGTCGATGCCGCACCGCGATCCGACGCACGGCGACGACGACACCACCGTCAGCACCCAGTCCGCCGACACCCTCACCGCGCCGCCGCCCACCCAGCACACCGCGGACCCCGGCACCAACACGCCCACCACCCCGCAGCAGTCGCCCCAGAACACCCCGCAGGGCGCGGGCCCGATCATGGGCGCACCCACCGTGCCCGCCCAGGGCGGCGGCGCCCACACACCCACCACCGCCCCACCACGCGGCGGCACACCCCAGGGCACCGGCCCCGGCTCGCCCAACCGGCGTCCCGACGGCTCCCGGCCCATCCAGGACGCCTCCCCGCAGCGCACCCAGGACCGCCCTGCCTACAACCCGCGCCCCACCACCCCTCAGAACGGGCGCCCCGACCCCCGTCTGCCGCAACCCGACACCAACCGCCCGGACCCGCGCCAGCAGCCGTCGCAGAACAACCAGCCGCCTCAGCAACGCCCCCCGTCCGAGCCGCGCACCGACACCCCGCAGCGCCAGGACACCCCCTCGAACTCCGAGCCCAACAACCGCCCGGACAACAACCGCCGGGACAACGAGGGCACAGACGGCGAGCGCCCGAACAACAACCGCCCGGACAGCGAGCGCCCCGACAGCGACCGTCCCACCCAGGCGGACACCCGCCCCGACGACCGCCCGACCGACCACGCGGACAACCCCACCCCCGACACCAACCCCGACTCGGACGCCAAGCCCGAGCCCGGCTCCAACACCGACAACACCGACGCCAAACCCGACTCCGACTCGGACGCCAAACCCGACTCCGACACCGACACCGACACCGACACCAAGCCCGATTCCGACTCGGACACCGACGCCAATTCCGACGCCGACCCGACCCCCGCCTCCGAGACCCGCAACCGCGACCATCCGGGCGGCCTCGACGGGCCCACCGACGAGCACCAACAGCACGTCGAGGACTCGGTCCCCAAGGACGAGAACGGCGATCCCCAGCGGCATCCCGATCCGGACGACGGCAACTGGGTCGGCACCATCAACGAGCCGGGCTCCGACGCACCGGGCCGCAACAACAACTGCGTCGACGCCGCCCTCGCCACCGCCGACACCTACTCCGGCAACCCCACCGCCGCCGCCCACCGCACCCCCGACACCAACCCCGACGGCACCCCCTCCGACCGCGGCGAGAACAACGGCCGCGACCGCATCGAAAACACCCTCGGCGCACGCTTCAACGACTACGGCAACGGCCGCGACGCCTTCAACCGCCTCGAAAACGACCTCCGCAACTCCGGCCACGGCTCACAAGCCGTCATCGTCACCCAGGACCGCAACGGCCGCGCCCACGCCTGGAACGTCGTCAACCACAACGGCAAAATCACCTACGTCGACGCCCAAACCGGCAAACGCAGCGACAAGCCCCTGCACGACGGCTCCAACGGCGTCCACGCCATCCCCCTCGACCCCAACCGCCGCCCGGTCAACGGCGACAGCTCCACACAGAAGCCGGGCAACGAGAGCGACCGGCGGCCGGCCGCCGAGCCGGCGGGGTCCGGCGACGGGAAGAAGCGTGAGCGATCCCCCGAGGACATGGAAATCGACGAGGGGGACGACAAGAAACGGCCGCGGCGGGACAACAAGTCGGATCCCGCCGACCACTCGGACGTCGAGATGCCCGACGCCCCGCACAACCAGGACGATCCGGATGGAGAGCGCCGGCCGCCCGCCGACCCCGCAGGCACTGAGAACGACAAACAGCCGGGCGAGAAGGACAACACACAGGACAAGACAAAGGACAACGCACAGGACACCAAGGACAACGACAAGGACCAGAAGGAGAGCGACGAGGGTAAGGACGAGAAGCAGGACGACGACAACGACGAAAAGGGCGAGGGCAAGGACGACGAAAAGGGCGAAGACAGCGACGAGGGCAGCGACAAGGACGATGAATACGACGGCCTGATCCGCGATGAACCGGACGATGCGAAGTTCACCGCGGCCGAGGCGCAGAAGCTGGTCGACTCCCAGCCGCAGGACTGGGACGACAGCGACCTGGGCCGCATGGTCGAGCGGGCGAGGCTGGACCATGGCTACTTCCAGCAGTACGCGGTGCCTGGTTCCGCCGCGGACCAGCACACCGGAAAGAACAATTTCGGTATGTCGCCGTCCGCGAACTACGCGGCATTCCGGTACGTCGTAGAGCCGGACTCGAAGGAATATGTGATGCTGGCGCGCAGCTTCGGCACCAGCGGAAATGTCACCAAGTCCGACGACCAGCCATGGACGGGCAAGTCGAAGCACTCCGAGCGGGCCGCGGTCGAGTATCTGCAGCACATGCAGTCCACGCTCCCCGACGGCCAGCGGATTCGTCTCGTCGAGGTCTACACGGAACGTGCCCCTTGTGCGCAGAAGGGCTGCGCGGCCCTGATGTACCGCGTCTTCGGCAAAGTGCCGACGACGCACACGCTGCCGCATCCGGACGACGGCAGCGGTTCCGCGGAAATGCGGAAACATATCAACGATCTCAAGAAGCGGCGCGGTGAGATCTTGGGTGATGACTCCCGCCACCACGCCGCGGGCAGGGGTCCCGCGACGGCCCCTGACAGTCCCGAGTCGTCGGATGGCGAGTAAGGTTGCGCACCATGGAATTTCGCCTGGTAGGCCGCTCAAGCGCCGCACATTCGCTGGTCTCATGGCTCGCTTCCGAGGCGCCCGACGACCATGTGCGTATCGTCACGGGGGACCCTGGCTGCGGCAAGAGCTGGCTCTTGGCGTGGCTGGCGATGGCGGCCGACACGGACGCGCGGGCGTTCATCGACCAGTCCGTCGCGCCGTCCCCGCCGCCCAACGCCTTCGATCTCGTACTGGAGTCACGGGGACGTACGCAGCGGGAGATCCAGGCGGAGATCGAACAGTCGCTGCTGCCCGGGAGCGCACCTGACGGCCCCATTCCGGCCGGGACTTGGCTCCCCACCCCTTCCCTGTACAGGGAGGCCAAGCGCCGCGGCACTCCCTTCACCCTCGCGCTGCTGGACACGGCGCTGGCCGGGCGGACGTCGCTGAGCCATGTGCCCGACCAGGTGGCCGAGGAGGTGCTGCTCCCGCTCGTGCAGCCGGGAGGCGTGACGCGGAAGCGGCTGGACAACGGGGCCGAGCCGATCCGTGTCCTGCTCGATCTGCCGCGGGCCCAGGCCGAGCGCCTGATGCGACGCGCAAAGTTGCCCGCGCATGCGCTGATCGATCTGGACAGTGCGGCATTCGCCCCTGAGCGCGGCGCATTCCAGGAGTGGGTCACGGGGCTGCTGCGTGTGACGGGCTCCGTCTACGGCGAGGACGTCTCCGCTGCGGAGGTCGCCGCCGAGGCCGTCACCCGTAGTTCCTGGCCCAACTTCCTGCTCGCCGAGACGCTTTCCATGGATCTGCGCGCCAGGGAGGAGCCCTGGACCCCGGAGGAGTCGGCGCCGCTGCCGACGTCATTGGACGATGCCTGGCGGTTCTTTCTGTCCTCCTTCGGGGAGGCCGCCGACGAGGTGGGGATGGCGCTCACCCCGGTGGTGCTGGCCGAGGGCGAGGCGGGCATGCCGGTATCGCTCGCTGCGCGTGCGGTGTCGGCGCTCCGCGGGCAGCCGACTTCCGAAGAGGCGCTGTCGCGGGTGGTCGGGGCGGCGGCCGCGTACGTCGCGGAGGAGTTCGTGACGACGGAACCCGACGCGGAACAGTCCGACGCGGAACAGCCGGGCGCGGAACAGCCGGGCGCAGGGCAGACGGATGTCCCCCCCGGCTCCGCGGACGGCACGGACAGCACGGACGCCGGCCGGGTCCGGCATCTGCGGCTGCGTGACACCGCCCTCGCCGCCGCGGTCCGGCGCTCGTACGGCTTTGCTCTCCCGGAGTTGCAGCGCAAGATCGCGACGGCGCTGGCGCCCCAAGCGGTGCTCACCGACGTGGAGCGCTCCTCGGCCGGTGTGCAGCTGCTCTCGCCGGAAGCCGAGTACGTCCTGGGGCCGGGGCTGGCCCATGCGGCCGCGAGTGGCGTCCTCGACGAGTGGATCGCCGATCCTGCCGTTGCCTTCCTGGCGGATCTGCCGTCCTTCGAGGAGGCCGACCGGCACGCCGGCCGAGCGTCCCGGCCGGCCCTGCGCACCCGTCGGCGGGCGCTCACCCAGGCGCGTCGCCTCTACATCGGGCCGAGAACCGGCCATGTGTCGGAGCATGCCTCGCGGCTCGGGCTCACGGCTTCGGTCTGTGACGACACCGAACTCGCGGACTGGCTGCTGCGGCGCGGCGTCCCCCGGATCTGGCGCACCCACTGGGCTCATTGGCGGCCGCTGGGGGTCTTCGAGCCGACGGAGTTCGATGCCGAATGGCCCGGCCCGGTGGAGTTGCACGGCTGGCGCAGCGTCGAGGGATCTGAGCAGTTCTGCACCCGCAGTGAGCTGAGCGGGCTCTACCAGTGGTGGGCGCTCGCGGACGGCGTTCCCGTCGGCGACGCGTCCACGGAGCCTCCGGAAGCCTTGGAGGAGCCTTCGAAGGAGGCGGCTCCGCAAACCGGGCCCCTGGAGGTCGTACGGGAGGAGTTCGACGGGTGGGTCGGGGTGCGGCCGACGGGCGAGGAATCCTTCGACACCGCGGCTCTTGTGTGCCCCGAAGGGCATGTGGGAGAGGTTCATCCGCTGTCCGGGGAGCGCGCTCTGCTGCTCGGCCGCAGCGGGATGATGCTCATCGACGTGGCTCAGGGACGGCCGGGCCGGCGGGCGTTGCCCGCTCGTCCGCGCCGGCGCATTTCGTGGCGGATCGTGGACGACGCCCTCTACGGCGGCGGTGCGCTGACCCGGGAGCAGCTGGATCCGTTGTTCTCCCTGATCGGGCGGCCCGTTCTCGCCGATCCGGAGAGCCTTGGTCCGCTGGCGGCGCTGCCCGGCACCGCGCGTCTGCTCACCGAGGTCGGTCTGCCCGCCTCCGAGATCTGGTTCGGGGGGACGGAACAGTTCGTGCCCACGCTTCCCCGGCTCGGCGCCGGTGAGGGTGCGGGTGCGGGTGCCGAGCGGGGCGGCCGGCCGGACGCCTCGGCGATCGGTTTCGTGGGGGACGAGAGCATGCGGCTGTGCATCGAGCACGGCAGCGGTCGCGTCGTGCTGGCCGACGTAGGAAAGGGCGGAGGGACCTTCGTATGCCTCGTCAACAGTTCGCTGGATGCCTTTCTGCGCTGCTGGACGGTTGCGCTGAAGGCGGTCGTCACCTCGAACGAGCGTGATCCGCACGAAGCGGACGAGTTCCGGGAGCACATCCTGCGCCGGCTCGGGCGTATCGATCCCGCGTGCACCCGCCGGCCGGTGAAGGGCTCGCTGGCCACGATGTGGCCCCAGCTTGTCAGTGACAGCACGTACATTCTCGAATAGCTCGACAGAGCGGTCGCTGTCCGGCGAGGGCTGCTGACGACAACGGGTAAAAGGGACTGGGCAGATGAGCAGCAATCAGACGTACGACGACGGGGCGCCGCTGGGCACCGGCCTCGGTTACACAGCGGTCTGCCGATTCCGCGATCGCGACGGCGCGGAACGCACTCAGCTGGCCCGCAGCGGTCCGGGACGCCCGCACCCCGAATGGCAGTTGGCCGACCATCTCGCGCAGCTGGGAATTCGTCCCGAAGATGTGCTGGAGCTGTACACCGAATTGCAGGTGTGTGCCCTTCCCGGCGGGAATTGCGCCGCTTTGATCTCTCGTTCCTGGCCGCAGGTGAAGGTCAGCCACACCGTGGACTACGGAACGGACGCCCGGTCCCGGGCAGCGGGCCAGCAAAAGCTTTACGAGCACGCCGCCGAACTCGCCCGGCGCGAGGGAAAGCCGCTCGCGGCCCGCCCCGCCCGGCTGCCGCTCCCGTCGAAGGGGGCGGATTCCGGCCCGCCCACGCATCCGGAGTCCGCGGCCCGCAGCGAACTGCTCGCCGCGTTCGGCGCGAATTCCCTCATTCAGCGAGAGGCCGAAGAGTTGCAGAATGCCGCGCTTCCCCCCTCCGCGCTCCACACCCTCACCCGGACCGGATTGCCGGCCGAGTTCCCGCCCTTCTTCCGGTTGACGCCCGGGGAACCGGCGGCGGTGGATCTGCCGGGCTGGGCCGAGCTGCGCGGCGAAACCCTCAAGCCGCACATCAAGGAGTCGTACGACTCGTACGGCTACGTCCGGATCGGGGACGACTTCGGGCGGGAAATCTGTGTCGAGCCGGCGACGGCCAAGGTGTGGGCCGTTGAACTCGGTTCGGGATGGGCCTCGTTCGTCAATTCCGACCTGGAATCCTTCGCCCGTTCGCTGGCGCTCCTGGAGCAGCGCTGGGCGGCGCGCCGGCAGCTGGGCCCGGCCGCCGCGGCGCAGGACACCGCCCGCTTCCAGAACGATCTGGCGGCCATCGACCCGCAGAGCCTGGCCGGCCCCAATCGCTGGTGGGCCATGATCGTGGAACAGATGTGGGACGGGCTGTTGTGAGCGACCCAGAGAGACCCGGGAATGTACTGAATTCGTTGACATGAGGCATCGCCGCAACGAATTCAGGCGTGATCTAGTCATACATGCATGGAATCAGTAGAATTTTCGCCATGCCTGTCCCTGCATCGCCCCCCTTCGTCCGTCCCGTCGCACGGCCGGAAGCTGCCGGAAACCGAGCGCACCCGCCATCACCGGCTGCGTGAGCAGGGCAGTCTCGACCGCGATGAGCTCGATGCCGTGCTGGCCGCCGGTTTCCTCTGTCATCTGGGGGTGACGGTGGACGGCACACTGCTCGTCGTGCCCACGGTCTACGGTGCGGACGGCAGCACGCTGTACTTCCACGGGTCGGTCGCGAGCCGCAGCCTGGTCGCCTCTCCCGGGGCGAGCGTCTGTGTCACCGTGACCCATGTCGACGGGCTGGTGCTGGCCCGCTCCGTGTTCGAGCACGGTGTCAACTACCGCAGTGCGATGGTGTTCGGCACGCCCCGCCTGGTCACCGACCCGGAGGAGAAGCTCGCCGGTCTGCGCTGCCTCACCGAACAGGCCACACCGGGCCAGTGGGACTACGCCCGGCGCCCGAGCCGCAAGGAACTCGCCGCAACGGCGCTGCTCGCCCTCTCCCTCGACGAGGCGTCCGTGAAGATCCGCACCGGCCCGCCGGACGACGCGGACAGCGCCGACGCCGCACTCGGCCTCTGGGCCGGTGTGCTCCCGCTGCGTACGTCCTGGGGCCCCCTCGAACCGGACCCCGCGCTCGCCCCGGGCATCGCACCCCCTGCACACCTCGCCGACCGTGCCTCGTCGCAGCCCTGAGGAAGCGGCCGTGGTCCTCTAGCGTGAGGGGATGGACGAGACCGGAGCCGCGGGGGTGCCGCCGGGCAGCGGCGAGGGCGCCTTTCCGGCCTATTACGCACCGCGCTGTGGTGGGCTGGCGGAGCTTGACGCGCGGGTGAGCGAGTGCCGGGCCTGTCCCCGGCTTGTGGAGTGGCGGGAGCAGGTGGCCGCGAAGCGGCGGGCGGCGTTCCGGGACTGGGAGTACTGGGCGCGGCCGGTCCCGGGGTTCGGGCCGCCGGACGCGGCGTTGGCCATCGTCGGGCTGGCGCCCGCCGCGCACGGCGGCAACCGCACCGGCCGGATGTTCACCGGGGACGCGTCGGGTGACTTTCTGTTCGCCGCGCTCCATGCGGTGGGTCTCGCCTCGCAGGCCACCGCGACGCACCGGGGCGACGGACTGGAGCTGTACGGGGTGCGGATCACGGCCCCGGTGCACTGCGCTCCGCCGGAGAACAAGCCGACACCGGCCGAGCGCCGCACGTGCCGGCCGTGGCTGGCGGCCGAGTTCGAACTGCTCGGCCCCGGACTGCGTGCGGTGGTG
This sequence comes from Streptomyces inhibens, assembly GCF_003389455.1. Classification (GTDB taxonomy): domain Bacteria; phylum Actinomycetota; class Actinomycetes; order Streptomycetales; family Streptomycetaceae; genus Streptomyces; species Streptomyces inhibens. The sequence continues at coordinate 100,387 of NZ_QUAC01000011.1, forward strand.
GCGCTGGGGGCCTTCGGCTGGCAGGCGCTGCTGCCCGTGCTCGGTGAGGCGGGGTGGCCGCTCCCCCGGCCGCGCCCCGCGTTCGGTCACGGCGTACGGCTGACCCTGCCCGCCACCGGCCGACGGCAGGAACTTCAGGTCCTGGGGAGTTACCACCCCAGCCAGCGCAATACGTTCACCGGCCGGCTCACCTTCGACATGCTCGTCGAGCTGCTCGCGCGCGCCGCCGGACTCGCGGGGCTGGGGCCCACGGGGCGCTGACGCCCTGGAGCGCGCACCGTGGCACGGGCTATCGCGCGCCGTACACCGGTTGCGGCACCTCGGCGGCGGCGAGGAGTGTGCGGGCGGCTTCGCCTGCCTCGGTCGGGGTCCAGCGGCTGCCCTTGTCGGCGGTCGGGCCGGGGCGCCAGCCCTCCATGACGGTGATCCGGCCCGCCTCGGCCTCGAAGACCCGGCCGGTGACGCCGTCGCTGGCGGTGGAGGACAGCCAGACGACCAGCGGGGAGACGTTCTCGGGGGCCATCGCGTCGAACTCGCCCTCGGCGGGCGCCGCCATCGTGTCGGCGAAGGTCCGCTCGGTCATACGGGTACGGGCCGCCGGGGCGATGGCGTTGATCTGCACGCCGTAGCGGGCCATCTCGGCGGCGGCGACGAGGGTGAGGCCAAGGATGCCGGCCTTCGCGGCGGAGTAGTTGCCCTGGCCGACGCTGCCGAGCAGCCCGGCGCCCGAACTGGTGTTGACGACCCGGGCGTCGGGCCTGCGGCCGGCCTTGGCCTCGGCCCGCCAGTGCGCGGCGGCGTGCCGGAGCGGCAGGAAGTGGCCCTTGAGATGGACGCGGATGACGGCGTCCCAGTCGTCCTCGTCGAGGTTGACCAGCATCCGGTCGCGCAGGAACCCGGCGTTGTTGACGAGGGCGTCGAGCCGGCCGAAGGCGTCCAGGGCGGTGGTGACGAGGGAGGCGGCGCCGTCGGTGGTGGTGATGTCGCCGGTGTGGGCGACGGCCCGGCCGCCGGCTGCCCGGATCTCGTCGGCGACCTGCTGGGCCGGGCCCGCGGAGGTACCGGCGCCGTCGGGTGCCACACCGAGGTCGTTGACGACGACGTGTGCGCCTTCGGCGGCGAGGGCCAGCGCATGGGCGCGGCCGAGGCCGCGGCCGGCTCCGGTGACGGCGGCGACGCGTCCGGTGCAGATACCGGTCATCTCAGTTCTCCTTGGCGGCTTCGGGCGCGGTGGGGTGGTTGACGGTGGCGGCGTCGAGGAAGGCGGGGCGTTCCCCGCCGCCGTGGACGAGCAGGCTCGCGCCGGTCAGGTAGGCGGCGCGGTCGGAGGCGAGGAAGACGCAGGCGTCGCCGATCTCGGCGGGTTCGGCGAGCCGGCCGAGCGGCACGGTGGCGCCGACGGCCGCGATGCCCGCCTCGTCGCCGTAGTGCAGGGCGGCGAGCTCGGTGCGCACCATGCCGAGGACGAGGGTGTTGACCCGGACCGCCGGGGCCCATTCGACGGCCATGGAGCGGGCGAGGTGGTCCAGGCCCGCTTTGGCCGCGCCGTAGGCGGCGGTGCCGGGCGAGGGGCGGGTGCCGCTGACGCTTCCGATCATGAGGATCGAGCCGCCCGTCCGCTGACCGCGCATCACCTCGTACGCGGCGAGGGAGGCGGTCATCGGCGCGATGAGGTTGAGGTCGACGACCCGGGCGTGCCGCTCGGGGTCCGCCTCTGCGAGCAGCCGGTACGGCGTGCCGCCGGCGTTGTTGACCAGGCAGTCCAGCCGGCCGTGTTCGGCGGCGGTCTGCGCGACGAAGTCCCGTACGGCCGGGGGGTCGCGGAGGTCGAGGGGGCGGAAGTGGGCGGTGCGGCCGGCTGTCGTGAGGGGGGTGTCCGGTGGCCGTCGCGCGCAGACCACGACCTCCGCGCCGGCTTGCAGGAAGGCCCGGGCGATGCCCGCGCCGACGCCGCGGGTACCGCCGGTGATGACGGCCACCCGCCCGGACAGATCGAGAGTCAGGCTCAACCGGCACCCCTCCCGCAGCGCGCGATCCGCTGCTAACTTCGCTACCTAACAAACGCTTGGTGGAAAGGTAGCTGATCTGCTCATGGGTGTCTCCACCTCCGAGCCGGACAACGGCATCGCGGTCGTCACCGTGGCCTTCCCTCCGGTCAACGCCCTTCCGGTGCAGGGCTGGTACGACCTCGCCGACGCCGTACGCGCGGCCGGCCGCGACCCCAACATCCGCTGTGTCGTGCTCACCGCCGAGGGCCGCGGCTTCAACGCGGGCGTCGATATCAAGGAGATGCAGCGGGACACCGCATCCGGCGGCCACGACGCGCTGATCGGCGCCAACCGCGGCTGCGCCGAGGCTTTTTCGGCGGTGTACGAGTGCGCGGTGCCCGTCGTCGCCGCGGTGCACGGCCACTGTCTGGGCGGCGGTATCGGCCTCGTCGGCAACGCGGATGCGATCGTGGCGAGCGAGGACGCCACGTTCGGCCTTCCGGAGCTGGACCGCGGCGCGCTCGGCGCGGCCACCCATCTGGCTCGCCTGGTCCCCCAGCACCTGATGCGCGCGCTCTACTACACCTCACGCACCGCCACCGCCGCCGAACTGTACACACACGGCTCGGTCTGGAAGGTCGTCCCGCGCGCCGAACTGCACGACGCGGCCCTGGAGTTGGCGCGCGAGATCGCACGGAAGGACGGCTACCTCCTGCGGCTCGCCAAGGCCGCCCTCAACGGCATCGACCCCGTCGACGTCCACCGCAGTTACCGCTTCGAGCAGGGCTTCACCTTCGAGGCGAACCTCAGCGGAGTCGCCGACCGCGTCCGCGACACCTTCGGCACCGAGCATCACCAGGGGGCCAAGTAACCGTGACCGACAAGACCATGACCCCCGAAGAGGTCGTCTCCCGGCTGCGCAGCGGTATGACCCTCGGCATCGGCGGCTGGGGCTCGCGCCGTAAGCCGATGGCGCTGGTGCGGGCGCTGCTCCGCTCCGAGATCACCGATCTCACCGTCGTCTCGTACGGCGGTCCCGATGTCGGCCTGCTCGCCGCCGCGGGCCGGATCCGCAAGCTGGTCGCCGCGTTCGCGACCCTTGACTCGATCCCCCTCGAACCGCACTTCCGCGCGGCCCGCCAGCGCGGCGCGTTCGAGCTGATGGAGGTGGACGAGGCGATGTTCATGTGGGGGCTGCACGCCGCGGCCAACCGGCTGCCGTTCCTGCCCGTACGGGCCGGCCTCGGCTCGGATGTCATGCGGGTCAACCCCACGCTGCGGACCGTCACTTCGCCGTACGCGGACGGGGAGGAGTTCGTCGCGATGCCGGCGCTGCGCCTGGACGCGGCGCTGGTCCATGTGAACCGCGCCGACCGGCTGGGCAACGGACAGTATCTGGGCCCCGACCCGTACTTCGACGACCTGTTCTGCGAGGCCGCGGACAGTGCGTATGTCTCGTGCGAGCGGCTCGTGGACACCTTCGCCACGGCCGCCCCGCAGACCCTGCTCGTCAAGCGGCACTCGGTCACCGGAGTCGTCGAGACCCCGAACGGCGCGCATTTCACCTCCTGCGTCCCCGACTACGGCCGTGACGAGCCCTTCCAGAAGCTGTATGCGACCACGCCCTGGCCGCAGTTCGCGGAGCGCTTCCTGCACGGGGACGAGAAGGCGTACCGGTCCGCGGTCCAGACGTGGCACGAAGAGCAGGGGGAGCGGAAGTGAGCACGACCACCACGGCCACCCGCGCCGAATACTGTGTGATCGCCTGCGCCGAGGCCTGGCGCGACAACGGTGAGGTGCTCGCGAGCCCGATGGGCGTGATCCCGTCCATCGGCGCCCGGCTCGCCAAGCGCACCTTCTCGCCCGATCTCCTCCTCACCGACGGCGAGGCGATGATCGTGGGCCTGGACGGTGCGGCCGAGGGCTGGCTGCCGTACCGCCGGCATCTGGCCATGGTCACCGGCGGAAAGCGGCACGTCATGATGGGCGCAAGTCAGCTCGACCGCTTCGGCAACCAGAACATCTCCTGCATCGGCGACTGGCAACAGCCCGCCCGCCAGCTGCTCGGCGTACGGGGCGCACCGGTCAACACCCTCAACAATCCGGTGAGTTACTGGGTTCCGAAGCATTCGACGCGGGTCTTTGTGGCGAAGGTCGACATGATCAGCGGGGTGGGTTACGACAGCGCGGCCGCGGCCGGGCCGTCCGCGACCCGCTACCACCGCATCCCGCGCGTCGTCTCCCACCTCGGTGTCTTCGACTTCGCGACGTCGGACCGTGCCATGCGGCTGGCCTCCGTGCATCCCGGCGTGACGGTCGAGCAGGTCCAGGAGGCCACCGGGTTCCCCCTCGTACTGCCCGCCGAGGTGCCGTACACCCGGGAGCCCACCGCCGAGGAGCTGCGGCTGATCCGCACGGTCATCGACCCGGACGCGCTGCGCGACCGCGAGGTGCCGGCGGCATGACGGACACCAGGATCGAGACCCCGCTGACCAAGCTGGTCGGGGTACGGCATCCCCTCGTGCAGACCGGCATGGGCTGGGTGGCGGGGCCCCGGCTGGTCTCGGCCGCCGCCGAAGCAGGCGCCCTCGGGATCCTCGCCTCGGCCACCATGACCGTCGAGCAGCTCCGCGCGGCCGTCCGGGAGGTCAAGTCCCGTACGGACGCGCCCTTCGGGGTCAATCTGCGGGCGGACGCCGGGGATGCGGGCGAGCGGGTGGGCGTCATCGTGGCGGAGGGCGTCCGGGTCGCCTCGTTCGCGCTGGCCCCCTCCCGCGAGCTGATCGCCCGGCTCAAGGACGCGGGCGTCCTCGTCATCCCGTCCATCGGCGCCCGCCGTCACGCCGAGAAGGTCGCGGCCTGGGGTGCGGACGCGGTCGTCGTACAGGGCGGTGAGGGCGGCGGACACACCGGGAGCGTCGCCACGACCGTGCTGCTCCCCCAGGTCGTGGACGCGGTCGACATCCCGGTGATCGCCGCTGGCGGCTTCTTCGACGGCCGGGGCCTGGTCGCCGCGCTCGCCTACGGCGCGGCCGGCATCGCCATGGGCACCCGCTTTCTGCTGACGTCGGACAGCACCGTGCCGCAGGCCGTACAGGCCCGCTATCTGGCGGCGGCCGTCAAGGACATCACCGTCACCACGAAGGTGGACGGGCTGCCGCACCGGATGCTGCGCAGCGAGCTGGTCGAGACGCTGGAGCGGTCCGGGCGCATCACCGCGCTGCTCAAAGCGGTGCGCCATGCCGCGTCGTTCAGGAAGCTGTCCGGTCTGAGCTGGCCGCAGATGGTCCGGGACGGCCTGGCGATGAAGCACGGCAAGGACCTCTCCTGGAGCCAGGTCCTGCTCGCCGCCAACACCCCGATGCTGCTGAAGGCATCGATGGTCGACGGCCGCACCGACCTCGGTGTGATGGCCTCCGGCCAGGTCGCCGGTCTGATCGAGGATCTGCCGTCCTGCGCGGAACTCGTCGACCGGATCATGACCGAGGCGTACGGGACGCTGACCGCGCTGCCGCTGCCGGCGCAGCGAGCCCACCCGGCTGCCTGACGACCAGTCAGAGACGTTCGGAGGCACCCAGGGAGGCTCAGCGGCGGTCGGAGAGGTTCAGAGGCGTTCGATGATGGTGACGTTGGCCTGTCCGCCGCCCTCGCACATGGTCTGGAGTCCGAACCTGCCGCCGGTGCGCTCCAGTTCGTGCAGCAGCGTCGTCATCAGCCGGACACCGGTCGCGCCGAGCGGATGGCCCAGGGCGATGGCGCCGCCGTTGACATTGACCCGCTCCGGGTCGGCGCCGGTCTCCTTCAGCCAGGCCAGCACCACCGGCGCGAACGCCTCATTGATCTCGACCAGGTCGATGTCGTCGATCGACATACCGGCCTTCTTCAGCGCGTAGGCCGTCGCCGGGATCGGTGCGGAGAGCATCCGGATGGGGTCCTCGCCGCGTACCGACAGATGGTGGATACGGGCCCGCGGGGTCAGGCCGTGCTCGGCCACCGCCCGCTCGGAGGCGATGAGCAGCGCGGCCGCGCCGTCGGAGACCTGGGAGGAGACCGCCGCGGTCAGCCGGCCGCCCTCGACGACCGGCGCCAGTGCGGCCATCCTCTCCAGCGAGGTGGTGCGGCGCGGCCCCTCGTCGACGGTGACGTCCCCGTAGGCGACGGTCTCGCGGTCGAAGCGGCCCTCGTCGAGGGCGCGGACGGCCCGCTGGTGGGAGCGGAGCGCGAACCGCTCCATGTCCGCGCGGGAGATGTGCCACTTGGTGGCGATCAGTTCGGCGCCGTGGAACTGGTTGACCGGCGCTTCGCCGTAGCGGGCCCGCCAGCCCCCGGAGCCGGTGAACGGGCCCTCGGTCAGCCCCAGCGGCTCGGCAGCCCGGCGGCTGGCGAAGGCGATCGGGATCTGCGACATGTTCTGTACGCCGCCGGCGACGACCAGGTCCTGGGTGCCGGAGAGCACTCCCTGCGCCGCGAAGTGCACGGCCTGCTGCGAGGAGCCGCACTGGCGGTCCACGGTGACACCGGGCACCTCCTCGGGCAGTCCGGCGGCCAGCCAGCAGGTGCGTGCGATGTCCCCGGCCTGCGGTCCCACCGTGTCCAGGCAGCCGAAGACGACGTCCTCGACGGCGGCCGGGTCGACGCCGCTGCGCGCCATCAGCGCCGTCAGCACATGCGCGCCCAGGTCGGCGGGGTGGACGGCCGACAGACCCCCGCCCTTCTTCCCGACCGGGGTACGGACCGCGTCGACGATGTAGGCCTCGGACATGGTGGTCTCCTTGGTCAGATTCTGCGGAGGTGTCGGTCAGTTCCGCAAGGCGATCCCGTCCAGCACCATCGACAGGTACTGGCGGGCGATCTCCTCGGGGCCGTGCTGTGCGCCCGGCCGGTACCAGGAGGCGGCGACCCAGACGGTGTCGCGTACGAAGCGGTACGTCAGCCGGATGTCGAGATCGGCGCGGAAGACCTTGGCTGCCACTCCGCGCTCCAGGGTGCCCAGCCAGGCCTGCTCGAAGTTGCGCTGGGCGTCGGCGAGGTAGCCGAAGCGCGGCTGCTGGGCGGCCAGGTGCCGGGCCTCCTTCTGGTAGATCGCGACGGCCGCGCGGTGCCGGTCGATCTCCCGGAAGGATTCGGTGACCAGGGCCTCAAGGGTCTCCCGGGGGCCGAGCCGCGCGGCGAGCACCGCGGCGTATCCGGCCCACAGCTCGTCGAGGAAGCCGGCGAGGATCTCGTCGAGCATCGACTCCTTGGAGTCGAAGTGGTAGTAGAGGCTGCCCGCGAGCATGCCGACCGCGTCCGCGATCTGCCGGACGGTGGTCGCGTTGTAGCCCTGGGCGGCGAACACCTCGGCGGCGGCGGCGAGGAGTTCCCGGCGGCGCCCGGGGGACGGGGTCATGGCCGTCCGCTCGCCGTTCCCGCCGGCCCTCGGCATCCCCGCACTCCCGTCTCACGCATGCTGGGAGCTGACGGAGACGGTTTCCCCGGTCATGTACGAGGCGTAGTCGCCGGCCAGGAAGACGATGACATTGGCGACCTCCCAGGGTTCGGCGTAGCGGCCGAACGCCTCCCGCTCGGTGAGCTCCGCCAGCAGCTCGGGCGTGGTGACCTTCACCAGGTGCGGGTGCATGGCGAGGCTCGGCGAGACCGCGTTGACGCGTACGCCGTATGCGGCGGCCTCCATCGCGGCGCAGCGGGTCAGCGCCATCACCCCGGCCTTGGCGGCGGCGTAGTGGGCCTGGCCGCGCTGGGCGCGCCAGCCGACGACGGAGGCGTTGTTGACGATCACGCCGCCGCGGCCGGCGGCCTTCATCCGGCGCAGGGCCGCCCGGGTGCAGCGGAAGGTGCCGTTCAGCGTCACATCGAGGACCTTGCTCCACTGCGCGTCGGTCATCTCGACGAGGTCGGCGGTGCCGCCGAGCCCGGCGTTGTTGACCACGATGTCGAGCCGCCCATGGCGCTCTTCCGCCAGCTCCAGCAGGGCGTTGACCTGNCGCCCATGGCGCTCTTCCGCCAGCTCCAGCAGGGCGTTGACCTGGTCTTCGTCGGTGACATCGCAGGACAGGGCGGCCACCTTGCCGGCGCCGAACTCCTCGGCGAGCGCCTCGGCACTCTCCGTCAGACGTCGTGCATGGGCGTCGCCGATGACGATACGGGCGCCTTCCTCCAGGAAGCGGCGGGCGGTGGCGCCGCCGATACCGGCGCCGGCGGCCGCGGTGATGACCGCGGTCCGGCCGGCGAGCAGGTGGTGGCCGGGCACATAGGGGGGCGGTGTCATGCGCGAGCCTCCTGGCGCTCGACGTGGATGGGGCCTCGACGCTGCTCCTGACGGTACGTTAACCTACCAAACACTTGTTAGGAAAGGAGGGGCGGATGCCCGCTGCCCATGACGACGAGCCCGTGCGCCACGCACGGCAGGGCCCGATCGCGACCGCCACCATGAAGCGGCCGGGGGCCTGATGAACCTCGACTTCACCGCCGCGGAGGAGACGTTCCGGACCGCGGCCCGCGACTGGCTCGCCCGCCATGTACCCGCCACCCCGCTGCCGTCGCTGGAGACCGCGGAGGGGTTCGCCGCCCACCGGGAATGGGAGCGCCGGCTCTTCGCGGACCGCTGGTCGGTCGTCTCCTGGCCCGAGGAGTACGGCGGCCGGGGCGCATCGATCCTGCAATGGCTGATCTTCGAGGAGGAGTACTACGCCGCCGGCGCCCCCGGCCGGGTCAGCCAGAACGGCATCAACCTCCTCGCCCCGACCCTCTTCGAGCACGGCACCGACGAGCAACGGGCCCGGATCCTGGGCCCCATGGCGAGCGGCGAGGTCATCTGGGCCCAGGCGTGGTCCGAGCCGGAGGCCGGCTCGGACCTGGCCTCGCTGCGGTCGACGGCCGTACGGACCGACGGCGGCTGGCTGCTCGGCGGGCAGAAGACCTGGTCGTCCCGGGCCGCCTTCGCCGACCGCGCGTTCGGCCTGTTCCGCAGCGAGCCGGACACCCCCAAGCCGCATCAGGGGCTCACCTATCTGATGTTCCCGCTGGACGCGCCGGGCGTCACGGTGCGCCCCCTCGGCCGCCTCGACGGCAAGCCCGCCTTCGCCGAACTCTTCCTCGACGAGGTGTTCGTGCCCGATGCGGACGTCATCGGCGAGCCGGGGCAGGGCTGGCGGGTCGCGATGAGCACCGCGGGCAATGAGCGCGGCCTGACGCTGCGCAGTCCGGGCCGTTTCACGGCGGCCGCCGAGCGGCTGGCCGCACTGTGGCGCGCGGCCCCCGAGCCGGCCGATCCGGCCCTCGGCGACCGGGTGGCCGACGCGCTGATCGGCGCCCGCGCCTATCAGCTGTTCACCTACGCAGGCGCCTCCCGGCTCGCGGCCGGCGGGTCGACAGGTGCCGAGTCGAGCCTGAACAAGGTCTTCTGGTCCGAGCTGGACATCGCCCTGCACGAGACCGCACTGGACCTGCTCGGCCCGTACGGCACGCTCGCCGACGACGCCGAGGAGGCTCCCGCGCACGGGAGTTGGGCCGAGGGCTACACCTTCTCGCTCGCCGGGCCGATCTACGCCGGCACCAATGAGATCCAGCGCGACATCATCGCCGAGCGGCTGCTCGGCCTGCCGAAGGGACGCCGGTGATGCGGTTCCTCCTGTCCGATGAGCAGCGGGAGTTCGCCCGTACGCTGGACGGCATGCTGGGGGCGTGCGGCACCCCGGCCGTGGTGCGGGCCTGGGCGTCCGGGGAGCACAAGCCGGGCCGTGATCTGTGGGCGCGGATCGCGGAGGCGGGGGTGTTCGGGCTCGCCGTACCGGAGCGCTACGACGGGATGGGGCCGCTGCCGGTCGAACTTGCCGTCGCCTTCACCGAGTTGGGCCGCCATGCGGTGCCCGGACCGCTGGTGGAGACGGTGGCGGCGGCCGCGTTCCTGGACCGCCTCGGGGACGGCGCCGCGGCCGGCGAGTGGCTGCCCAAGATCGCCTCCGGTGACGCCGTGGTCGGCCTGTGCGCCGGGGCGCCGTTCGCGCTGGACGCGGATGCCGCCGACGCCGTCCTCGTCGTCCGGGGCGACACGGTGTGCCGTACGGACGCCCATGGCCCCGTGCAGCCCTCCCTCGACCCGGCCCGGCGGCTGTCCCGACCGCTCGGTGGCACCGTGCTGGCCCGGGGCCCGGCGGTGGCCGCGGCCGCCGCACATGCCGTCGATATCGCCCGGCTGACCACCGCCGCGCAGGCGCTCGGCCTCGGCCGTGCCCTGCTGACGGCCACGGTCGAACACGTCAAGCGGCGCACTCAGTTCGGAGTGGCCATCGGCTCGTTCCAGGCCGTCAAGCACCGGCTGGCGGACACCCTGATCGGGCTGGAGTTCGCGCAGCCGCTGGTGCACGCGGCGGCCCTGGCGGTGGCGGCCAACGCCCCGTCGGCCGGCCGGGAGGTGGCGGCGGCGAAGGTCGCGGCGGGCGAGGCCGGTCATGCCGCGGCACGTACGGCGCTACAGCTGCACGGCGCCCTCGGCTATACGGAGGAGCTGGACCTCTCGCTGTGGATCCGCAAGGCCCGCCCGTTGCGGGACGCCTGGGGCACCCCGGCCGACTGCCGGGCCCGCGTGCTGGCCGTCTGACACCGTCGGGCCTACGGGCGGCTCTTGGCGTCCAGATCGTCCATCTCGTCCAGGTCGGCCAGCATCGCATCGGCCAGATCCCGCTCGGAGGCGTAGAACCGCTCGGACCACTTCAGGACGAGCGCGGGATAGGCCCAGGCCTCTTCGGCGCGGGCGCTCTCGACGTCCACCTCGGCACGCTCGCGCATCGTCTCCGCGTACTCCCGGTGCCGGCCGAGCACTTCGCGCATCCGGTCGGCCTCCAGCAGATGGCCGAGCCACAGCCGCAGCATCACCCCGTGCTTGAGCACGGGCGGCTCCACCGGCGCCTCGCGCGCCCAGTGGCGGACCGCCGCCATCCCCTCGTCGGTGATCACATAGACCCGCTTGTCGCGGTTGCCGGTCTCCTGGGCGACCATCCGCGAGCTGACGTAACCCACCTTCTCCAGGCGCTTCAGCTCGCCGTAGATCTGGCTGAAGGACGGGCTCCAGTAGAAGAAGCGCAGTGACCAGTCGGACCACTTCTTCAGGTCGTAGCCGGACAGTTCCTCGCCGAAGGAGAGCAGTCCCAGCACCGCCCAACTCGTGGCCGGCAGTGCTGGTCGCTCCGCATCGCCGGCGCTCGCCGCGCCCGCCTTCTTGTCCGTCACGTTGCGCAGTCTACGGTCCGCACCGACCGGCGCCCGAAGGATGACCGGCGGACGACCGAGGGACGGCCGGCGGACGACCGACGGCACATCTGACGGGATATCCGACGGCTACCTGACGAACGTCTGACGGGGCGTCACCCACTCCCTTCCCCCTCCCTCGTATACCTGCTAGACATATTTCTCTTAGGAACATCCAGAGAGGTGGTTCCGTGAAATTCTCGATGATCTTCGAGGCGCAACTCGCCGACCCGACCCCCGCACGCGAACGTCAGGTCATCCACGACTGCGTCGAACAGGCCGTCCACGCCGAGGAGATGGGCTTCGACCGCATCTGGGCGGTCGAGCACCATTCGCTGAGCCAGTACGCGCACATGAGCGCCTCCGAGATCTTCCTGACCTGGGTCGCCGCCCGGACCTCGCGCATCCGGATCGGCCATGGCGTGGTGACCATGCCCTTCGGCTATCAGCACCCCGTCCGGGTCGCCGAGCGCGCCGCGATGCTCGATGTGCTCTCCGGCGGGCGCGTCGACATCGGCGCAGGCCGGGGCGCCACCCAGCAGGAGATGTCCATGTACGGGGTCAGCCCGGAGGACACCTACCCGCAGGTGGAGGAGGCGCTGCGGATCTTCGGCAGCGCCTGGCGCGAGGAGCAGTTCGAGTGGCACGGGTCGATCGACATCGGCCCCGGCGCCGTCCTCCCCCGCCCCGTGCAGCATCCGCACCCGCCGCTGTTCATGGCCTGCAGCAAGCACGACACCCTCAAGCTCGCCGCCGAACTGGGCCTGGGCGCCCTGGTGATGGGCTTCGCCGGCGCCGATGACGTACGCGAGATGCGCAAGGTCTACGACGAGGCGATCGCCGCCCGCAGCGGCGAGCGGTTCGTCACCGACCGGCCCAACGACCATCTCTCCGCGCTGTGCCCCACGGTCGTGCTCGACGACGGCGCTGCCGCGTACCGGATCGGGACCCGCGGCCAGCGGTTCTTCGCCGAGGCGATCGCCCACTGGTACGGCAACGGGCCCGCGCCGACCGGCCGTTTCGCGGACGAGGACCATGTCGCGGCGCTGGCGCGGCGCCGCGAGCAGCTGGTCGCCCGGCTGCACGAGGCGAACATCCCGGCGCGGCCCGTCGACACCGGCACCTACAACGCCCAGCACGCGTACGGCACCGCCCAGGACGCCATCGGCTACGTCGAGCAGCTGCGGGAGATCGGGGTGGACGAGGTGATGTGCCTGATCCAGATGGGCACCGTGCCGCAGGAGGTCTGTATGGAGACCATCCGGCAGTGGGGCGAGACGGTGATCCCGCACTTCCGCGCGCTCGGGGAGCGGGCATGAGCGCCGGCGGGGAGCGCCTGGACGGCAAGGTGGCGCTGATCACCGGCGCCGGGCGGGGGCAGGGCGCCGCCGAGGCGCGGTTGTTCGTGGCGTCCGGCGCATGCGTCGTGCTCGGTGACGTACGCGAGGAGGAGGGCCGCACGGTCGCCGCCGAGCTCGGGGACGCGGCGCTCTTCGTCCGGCACGAGGTGACGGACGCCGCCGGCTGGCGGACCGTGACCGAGGCCGCGGTGTCGGCCTTCGGACGGATCGACATCCTCGTCAACAACGCGGCGCTGTGGCGCACCGCCCCCGTCGACAAGGAGACCGAGGAGAACTTCGCGCTGCTGTTGCGGGTGAATCTGCTCGGCCCCTTCCTCGGCATCAAGGCGGTGGTCCCCGAGCTGCGCAGGGCGGGCGGCGGGGCGATCGTCAACATCTCGTCGACGGCGGGGCTCAGGGGAATTGCGCAGCACGCGGCGTACGGGGCAAGCAAGTTCGGGCTGCGCGGACTCACCGCATCCGCCGCGCTCGACCTGGCCGGCGACCGGATCCGGGTGAACTCCGTACACCCCGGAGTGATCGACACTCCCATGGTGGCGAGCGCACCGGGCCCGGACCGCCGGGGACAGGAGTGGCCACGGGTGCCGCTGCGGCGCATCGGGCAACCGGACGAGGTGGCCGCACTGGTCCGGTTCCTCGCCTCCGACGCCGCCTCGTACATCACCGGCGCCGCATTCGCGGTGGACGGGGGGCTGACCACCGGATGAGCAGGCCGGCCCCGTACCCCGACCCTCTCTCCCCCACCGCCCGCCGCCTCGTCGACGCGATGTCGGCGGACTTCCCCGACCCCGCCCGCGGGGCGCTGGACGCCGGGTCGCTGCGCCGCGCCTCGGGCACCGGGAGCGGCGGGCGCCGCCCCGCCCCGGC
>NZ_QUAC01000076.1 GCF_003389455.1 Streptomyces inhibens
GCGCCGTGCTGGCCGGCGCGGCCCGGCTCGCCCGCTGGGCCGACAGCGTCGGTGCCGCCGGCGGCACCGGAGGCAGCCTGCGGGCCGGCCCGGACGGAGCGCTGCCGAAGGCCGCCGTGGAACGCGCCGCCGAAGCCCTGCACCTGACGCCGCAGCAGGTCCGTATCGACTGGGACCGGGCCCGGCTCGCCGGACTCGTCGAACTCCACGACGGCCTCGCCCGCCCCGGCTGGCGGCTGCGCGCCTGGGACCGCGACGACACCGCCGTGCTGCGCGGCTGGGTCGCGCTCTTCGACGCCTGGTCGCTGGCCCGCCCCACACCGGCCGGCGCCGGCCCCACCATCGTCGCCGAAGTCGTCGAGGCGCTGCCGCAGTTGCTGTCCCTGCTGCATCTGTCGGCCGGGCCCGTACGGCTGCCGGTGCTGCTCGACATGCTCGACCAGCGCGTCACCGAACTGCGCACCGAACGCTGCGAGGTCCCCTACGGGCAGGACCCGGCCCCCGGCGGCGCCGACGACGACGCCGTTGAGGCCGGGACGGCCGGTGACGCCGCGGGGGCGTCGCTGGCCGAGCTCCTGGGCTGGGCGCTGGACGCCCTGCTGACCGTCGGCGCGCTGGTGCCGCCGGGCGGTGCGCAGGACGGCGCCTACGACGGGGCGTACGACAGCGCGGACGATGCGTCCGAGGCACAGCTGACGCCGCTCGGCAACTGGTCGGTGTGGGTCAAGCTGGAGCAGATCTGCGTCGCCGCGCAGAGCCCGGCCGGCAATATCGAACAGTCCGCGGAGGCGATGCTGCGCGGCTGCGCCCGGCTGACCCCGGGCCCGGCCCGCGCCGAATACCGCGCCTGGCTCGCCGCCCGCTCCGTCGGCGCCGCCGTCGAGGAGCTGCTGACCGTGGCCCGCGGCGAGGACGCGCTGCTGCGCGGTCTGGCCTTCGAGGCGCTGCGCGCGGTCGGCGCCCCGGCCGAGCCCGCCGTACGCGCCGCCGCCGACGAACCGGGCCTGCGGCCGTACGCCCTGCTGTGGCTGGTCGAGCACGAGGGTGGCGACCCGGAGACCGCGCCCGATGTGCTCACCCGCGAGGAGTCGACCTGGCTGTGGGTGGACACCGCGGCGGCCGTCGCCGACCACGGCGAGACCCAACTGCTGGTGCGCCACCTCGACTCGGCGGTCCAGGGTTCGGTGCCGCGCCTCCTGGAGGAGGTGCGCGCCGTCGGGCACCCCCGCACCGTCCAGGTGCTGGTGGCGCTGGCCGCGGCCCATCCCGACCCGGCGCTCGCCAAGGCCGTACGCCGCGCGGCGTTCCAGGTCCACACGGGCGGCGTCTGAGCGGGGCTGCGGGGGCGGCGGGCGCATCGGATCAGCCCGCGGTCCCCGGGGCATACGTCCCGAAGCTCCAGACGTTGCCCTCGCCGTCCCGCGCCATGTAGTCCCGCGAGCCGTGGTCCTGGTCCGTGGGCGGCATCAGAATCTCCACCCCGGCCGCCTCGGCCCGCCGGAAATGCGCGTCGGTGTCCTCGACGACGACATAGACCCCCATCGGCCCGGCATCGCCCATCGCCTCGTCGAAGATGCCGCCACGGCCCTTCGAACCGAGCATGACCGCGCCGTTGCCGTAGGAGAGTTCGGCATGCAGCACCATGCCGTCCTCGCCCTCGTACTTCGCGCCGACGGTGAAGCCGAAGGCCTCCGTCAGCTGTCTGATCGCGGCCTGTGCGTCGTGGTAGAGCACCGTCGGATACATCGTCGGCGTGCCTGCCATGAAGATCACCGAACCTTTCGAACGAGTCGGGCCGGCACCTCTGTGTCATGGATCACATTCATGGAGCACAGTGTGGCACCGGGGTCTGACAACGCCCGTGGACGTCAGCACCCGCCCATCGCGGCCTCCCCCCACACCCCGGTCCGCGACGGCCGAACGGGGGACGTGCCCGCCGTGTCGCCACCGGGCGCCCCGCGGACGGCCCCGCCCGCCGCTACGCTCATCGCTCGATCGGCAGATCTCCTGACCAGGGGGCCCGGGTGTCCAGACCGCCTGTCCCGGCCGGCCGGCGCACCAGGCGCGGCCTCGGCCCCGTGGCGATCCCTCTCGCCGCCGCCCTCCTCGCCCTGCCGCTGGCCACCGTCGCCCGCGAAGTCCGGCCCGCCCCGCACGGCGACCGCCTCACCCTCGCGCCCGACGCCCCGCCGGGCAGCGCCTTCGCCGACCGCCCGGAAAAACTACTTGCACAGGGCCGTTAGACTGCCTGCTATGGCAGTTCTCCTTTGGGTTCATTAGACGGCGTAGACCGCTTTCGGACCGTCCGTCCAACCCGCCGTCTTCCTGCCCTGGAGCTTTTTCCGTGATCACCGCCTCCGGCCTTGAGCTGCGTGCCGGCGCCCGCATCCTCATCGAGTCCGCCTCCTTCCGTATCGCCAAGGGCGACCGCATCGGCCTCGTCGGCCGCAACGGCGCCGGCAAGACCACCCTCACCAAGGTGCTGGCCGGTGAGGGCATCCCCGCCTCCGGCACGGTCGCCCGCTCCGGCCAGGTCGGCTATCTGCCGCAGGACCCGCGCACCGGCGACCTGGACGTCCTGGCCCGTGACCGCATCCTGTCCGCCCGCGATCTGGACAGCGTGCTGCGCAAGATGCGCGAGAACGAGGACCGGATGGCCAACGGCAAGGGCGCCACCCGCGAAAAGGCGATGAAGAAGTACGAGCGCCTGGAGACCGAGTTCCTGACGAAGGGCGGTTACGCCGCCGAGGCGGAGGCCGCGACCATCGCCGCCAGCCTCGGACTGCCCGACCGCATCCTCGGCCAGCCGCTGCACACCCTCTCCGGTGGTCAGCGCCGCCGCGTCGAGCTGGCCCGGATCCTCTTCTCGGACTCCGACACCCTGCTGCTCGACGAGCCGACCAACCACCTCGACGCCGACTCCATCGTCTGGCTGCGCGACTACCTCAAGACCTACCGCGGCGGCTTCATCGTCATCTCGCACGACGTCGACCTGGTCGAGACCGTCGTGAACAAGGTGTTCTACCTGGACGCCAACCGTTCGCAGATCGACGTCTACAACATGGGCTGGAAGCTCTACCAGCAGCAGCGCGAGGCCGACGAGAAGCGCCGCAAGCGCGAGCGGGCGAACGCCGAGAAGAAGGCCGCGGCGCTCAACACCCAGGCCGACAAGATGCGGGCCAAGGCCACCAAGACCGTCGCCGCGCAGAACATGGCCAAGCGCGCCGACAAGCTGCTCGCCGGCCTGGACGCGGTGCGCGTCTCCGACAAGGTCGCCAAGCTGCGCTTCCCGGACCCGGCGCCGTGCGGCAAGACCCCGCTCACCGCCGAGGGCCTGTCCAAGTCCTACGGTTCCCTGGAGATCTTCACCGACGTCGATCTGGCCATCGACAAGGGCTCCCGGGTCGTCATCCTCGGCCTCAACGGCGCCGGCAAGACCACCCTGCTGCGGCTGCTGGCGGGCGTCGAGACGCCGGACACCGGCGCGGTCCGCCCCGGGCACGGCCTCAAGCTCGGCTACTACGCCCAGGAGCACGAGACGCTGGNCCGGGCACGGCCTCAAGCTCGGCTACTACGCCCAGGAGCACGAGACGCTGGACCCGGACCGTACGGTCCTGGAGAACATGCGCTCGGCCGCCCCGGACATGGACCTGGTCGCCATCCGTAAGACGCTGGGTTCCTTCCTCTTCTCCGGGGACGACGTCGACAAGCCCGCCGGGGTGCTCTCCGGCGGCGAGAAGACCCGGCTCGCCCTGGCGACGCTGGTCGTCTCCTCCGCCAACGTCCTGCTGCTCGACGAGCCCACCAACAACCTCGACCCGGCCAGCCGTGAGGAGATCCTCGGCGCGCTGCACACCTTCACGGGCGCGGTGGTCCTGGTGACGCACGACGAGGGCGCGGTGGACGCGCTCCAGCCGGAGCGGATCATTCTGCTGCCCGACGGTGTCGAGGACCTGTGGGGCCAGGATTACGCGGACCTGGTGGCGCTGGCCTGACCCGGGCCGAACGGATCACGCGGAACGGATCACGGCGTATGGATCATGCCGTATGGATCATTCGGCCGATGTGTGATCCATCATCTGAGTGAGAACGGCTCGTACACCGGCGAGCCTGCGACGTGCGGCCGGGCCCCAGGGGCCCGGCCGTCATCTTTTCGGCCGCACACCACCTGACCTGCTACTTCTCACGGCCGACCGCGTTCCGGCGGCTCGCCGGACGGGCGGAATGGGGAATTCCGGCCGGCGTGACCGGGCGTCCACCGGCAAACGATGTCGTACTGACCTTGCGGAATGGGTGGCCAGGAAGCCGGGGAGGGGTGATCATGAGAGTCCAGAGCGCACTTCCCACGAGGAGGCACGGGTGGCCGAGACTCTGAAGAAGGGCAGCCGGGTAACCGGCGCCGCGCGCGAGAAGCTCGCGGCAGACCTGAAGAAGAAGTACGACTCCGGAGCGAGCATCCGGGCGCTGGCCGAGGAAACCGGCCGCTCCTATGGATTCGTGCACCGGATGCTCAGCGAATCCGGTGTGGTCCTGCGCGGTCGCGGCGGAGCCACCAGGGGCAAGAAGGCCGCCTCGGCCTGACGGCCGCGACTCCGGGCGCAGACGGTGTCCCCCCGGTCGACCGAGCAGTCGACCGGGAGGTTACCGTTCAGTCACTTACGCACGCAGGTGCGGCTGGCTGACTCGGAGGCGCTGATGACTCTGCTCGACAAGGACGGTGTGCGGCTCACCGTGGACGGCGCGATCGCCACGGTGACCCTCGCCAACGAGGCCAAGCGCAATGCGCAGTCGCCGGCCATGTGGCGGGCGTTGGCCGAGGCGGGTTCGCTGCTGCCGGGAAACATCCGGATCGCGGTGCTGCGCGGTGAGGGCAGGTCCTTCTCCGCGGGCCTCGACCGGCAGGCGTTCACGCCCGAAGGCTTCGACGGCGAGCCGTCGTTCCTCGATCTGGCGCGCGGTTCGGACGGTGAACTGGACGCCACGATCGCCGAGTACCAGGAAGCGTTCACCTGGTGGCGGCGCAACGACCTGGTGTCCATCGCCGCCGTGCAGGGGCACGCCATCGGTGCGGGCTTCCAGCTCGCCCTCGCCTGCGATCTGCGGGTGGTGGCACAGGACGTGCAGTTCGCCATGCGGGAGACCAGCCTGGGACTCGTACCGGATCTGACCGGCACTCACCCCCTGGTCGGGCTGGTGGGTTACGCCCGGGCGCTGGAGATCTGCGCCACCGGGCGCTTTGTGCACGCCGAGGAGGCCGAGCGGATCGGCCTCGCCAATCTTGTGGTGCCCGGGGACGAACTCGACGCCGCCGTCGCCGATTTGGCGGCCGCGCTCACCGCCCCGCCGCGTGACGCCGTCATCGAGACCAAGGCCCTGCTGGCCGGCGCCGCGGGCCGTACGTACGAGGAGCAGCGCATCGCCGAACGCGCCGCCCAGGCGCGCCGGCTGCGCGACCTCGCGGGTGTGGGGGAGTAGCACCGCACCCCGGCAACTACGGACGTGCCCGGCCGGCTGCCCGCCTGCGGTGCCCGGCCGGCCGCGCCCGTCAGCCCTGTTCCACGGCCGTGACCAGCACGGCGACCGTCGACGGCGCGGGCGGCGCGGCGGTCACCGCCCGCCGTACGGCGGCCGCGACATCCAGTGCGCGATGGCCGGACGCGGTCGCCAGCTGGATCAGCGCATGCCCGTCGGAGAGCCGCACCGGGCGGGACAGGCCGCCGAGCACCGGCGCCAGACGGGCCACACCCGGCACGCCCAGCGTGACGGCGGCGATCTGCGCCCGGCCGTCCTGCGCCGCGCCGGTCCGGTCGCCCGTTGCCGAGGCGGCAGGCGGGCCTTCGGTACGGGCAGCGCGCGGAGATGATGCCCCCTCGGCCGGCCCGGTCTCACCCGCCTCCAGCAGACCGCTGACCCGCAGATCCACCACAGCCACCACCAGCCCCAACTCCCGGACCGACGCCTCCAGCAGCGCTGTGCGCACCTGATCGGCGACGGTGGGCAGCGGCCGGTCGGCGACCGCGGCGAAGTCCGCCTCGATCCGCAGCGGACCGGGCGGCAGCGCGCTCGGCGGCGCCGGCACCGCCGGCTCCGGGGCGCGGCCCGGATCGGCGAGCGACAGCCGCAGCGTGCCGATACGTACACCGGCCGGCACACCGGAGGCCCTCCGCAGCGCCCCGGCGGCCGCGTGCTCGGTGATCCACGACCCGTCCGCGGGCCCGCCGAGCGGCAGCACCCGGCCGATCGCGAGCTGCTGCCGCACGGCCCGCGCCATCTGGTTCGCGGCCACCGCGTCACCCCTTTCCCGGCCGGTCCCGGTCCATCTCCGAGGCCGTTCCCCGGACACGTCCCCAGCCTGCCGCAGACCGGCCCGTACGGCAGGGCGGTGCGCCGAACGGCGGCGTACGGGCCACTCCGCTGCCGCACCCCCCAGGCGGCTCCGGGGATGCGCACCTACTGTGAGGAACGGAGCGGGCGGACCGCTTCTCCCCGCGGAAAGGGACGAACGGCGATGAGCGAGAGCCAGCAGCAGGCAGAGGGACCGAGGACCCCGGTCAGGCGGGGCGGTGGCGACCCCGCTTCGCGGGGGCGTACCACCATCGCCGACGGAGTCGTGGAGAAGATCGCCGGTCTCGCGGCCCGGGATGTCGTCGGCGTGCACGCCATGGGCAGCGGCTTCGCCCGCACGCTCGGCGCCGTACGGGACCGGGTGCCCGGCGGCGGCAGGTCCGCGACCGCCACCCGCGGCGTGAAGGCCGAGGTCGGTGAGGTGCAGACCGCGCTGGACCTGGAGATCGTGGTCGACTACGGCGTTGCCATCGCCGATGTCGCGCGCGCGGTCCGGGAGAACGTCATCTCTGCCGTGGAGCGGATGACGGGCCTGGAGGTCGTCGAGGTCAATATCGCGGTCGGTGATGTCAAGCTGCCCGACGAGGCAGACGAAGAAGAGGAAGCGGAGCTGCGGCTCCAATAGCCGGGCCCGTCCGGAGTGGCAGCGAAGGAGCGCACGATGAGCATGGCTGTGGTCGGCCTCTTGGCCGGAATGGCGCTGGGCTTCGCCGGATACTTCGGCGGCTTCGGCGCCTTCGTCCTGGTGGCGGCGCTGGGCGCCATCGGGTTCGTGGCCGGAAGGTTCCTGGACGGGGACCTGGAGGCCGGCGATTTCTTCCGTCCGCGCACCAGCGACCGCGACTACCGGCGGCGGTGAGGCCGGGTGACGACGGTGTCCCCGGTCGCCGCTGCCGCTGACGTACCGGCAGGTGAGCGGGGCGCGACCAGGATCGCGGACCGGGTGGTGGCGAAGATCGCCGCGCGGGCGGCCCGGGAGGCGCTGCGCGGTGAGTCCCCGCGCGCCCATACGGACGCGCATGCGACGGTGACCGTTCACCGGCGCGAGGACCGCGAGAACTTCGGCGAGGCCCGGCTGCGGATCGCCGTGGAGCTCGGCTACCCCTCCGACATCGGCGCGCAGTGCCGCGTGGTGCGTCATCACGTCACCGAGCGGGTAAAGGCGTTGGCGAACATGGACGTGCCCGAGGTCGCGGTGGAGGTCGAGCGTCTGCACTCACCGCTGCTGGAGCACACGGACCGGGGGAGGGTGCGATGAGCGACCACGACGCGGAGCAGCCGGACACCCGGCGGCTTCCCACGCTCGACAAACCGTCGGACGGGCCGACGCAGTCCACATCGGGCGCCGCCCAGACGAGCACCGCGGACGACGGCCGGACCGGGCGCTTCTGGTCGGCCCGCCGGGTGCCGGCCGCCCTGGTCGCGCTGGTGGTGCTGGCCGCCGCCGGGCTGCTGCTCTACGACGTGGCCTCGGTGCGCGCCGAGCGGCCCGCGATGGCCTGGCGCCGGCGGCTCGCCGGCGAACTGGCCACCCGTCACCTCGACACCTCCTGGGTGCTGGCCGCCGCGGCGGTCGCGGTGGTGCTGGGCATCTGGCTGATCGTGCTGGCCGTCACCCCCGGCCTGCGCCAGGTGCTGCCGATGCGGCCCGCAGCCCCCGGCATCCGGGCCGGGCTCGACCGTTCGGCCGCCGCGCTGGTGCTGCGGGACCGCGCCATGGAGGTCGCCGGAGTCCAGTCCGTACGGATGATCGTCACCCGCCGCAAGGCCAAAGCACATGCGGTCTCCCACTTCCGCGAGCTGGACGCGGTCCGCGGCGACCTCGACACGGCGCTCGGCGAGGGTCTGCGGCAGCTGGGTCTGGCGCACCGGCTGGGGCTGACCGTGGACGTCCGGCGCCCGAAGAGGAGGTGAGCGCGCGATGCGCAGGGGTCGCAGAACGACCAACCGGGTCCTGCTCGGTCTGACCGGTGTGCTGTTGCTCGGCGCCGGCGGCCTGGTGCTGCTCGGCGGTTTCGACCTGCCCGCGAAATGGCACCTCGGCCTGCCCGGCGGCTGGCCCTGGTCCCGCCCCGACGATGTGCTGCTCTCCGCGCACACCCGCACCCGCTGGACGGACGAGGGCTGGTGGTGGCCGGCCGTCATCACGGCCCTGGCCGTCTTCGTCCTGCTGATGGTGTGGTGGCTGCTGGCCCAGCTGCGGCGGCACCGGCTGAACGAGATCCTCGTCGACAGCGGCGACGGCGAGGGCGCCCTGCTGCGCGGCCGGGCCCTGGAGGGCGTCGTCGAGGCCGAAACGGAGTCGCTGGAGGGTGTCGACCGGGCCGGCGTGCTGCTGACCGGCCGCCGCACCGAGCCCCGGGTGCGGGCCGTGCTGGCCCTCGCCCCGCACGCCGACCCCGGGACCGTCGTGCGGCGCCTGTCGGACGAAGCCGTGGCGCACGCCCGCCGCTCGGCGGGGCTCGACCGGCTGCCGGCGGACGTCCGGCTGCGCGCGGTCAAGCACCGCCCCGAGCGGGTCAGTTAGGGCCCCTCCGGCCGATCAGGCCGGCCCCGGCACAGACCCCGTCAGAAGCCGTGCAGGGCCCCGCCGTCCACCGGCACCATCACACCGGTGACATACGAGGCGGCCGGCGACAGCAGGAACGCCGCGGCCCGGCCGAACTCCTCCGGCTTGCCGTAACGGCCCAGCGGGATCGAGGCGGAGTTGCGGGCACGGGTGCCCTCCGGGTCGCCGGAGAGCGCGTCGAGCTGGGTCATCCGGTCGGTGGCGATCCGTCCGGGCAGTACGCCGACGACGCGGATGCCGCGCGGGCCCAGCTCGTTGGCGAGCGACTTGGCGAAGCCGGCGAGACCGGGGCGCAGCCCGTTGGAGATGGTCAGACCGCCGATCGGTTCGTACACCGAGCCGGACAGCACAAAGCCGATCACGCCGCCCTCCGTCAGCTCGGCGGCGGCCGCGCGGGCCAGCCGTACCGCGCCGAGGAAGACCGACTCGAAGGCCGACCGCCACTGTTCGTCGGTGTTGTCGGCTGCGGTGCCGGGCGCCGGGCCGCCCACGCTGATCAGTACGCCGTCCAGGCGGCCGAAGCGCTCGCTGGCCGCGGCCACCAGGCGGTCGGCGGCATCCGCGTCCGCGTTGTCGGCCGCCACCCCGTGGGCGCGCGCGCCGAGCGAGG
>NZ_QUAC01000080.1 GCF_003389455.1 Streptomyces inhibens
GCAGAGAGGGTGAAGAGCGGGTGGGGGATGGGGAGTCGGTTGTTGTACGGGGGGAGGGGGCTGGCGGGGCGTGGGATGACGGGTTGATTGCGCGGAGGGCTCGGGATGGGGGAGCGGGGGCGTCCGGGCCTGGGGCGCGGGGTGAGTCACTTGTTGCGGCGGGGGGTGGTGCGTTCCATGCCGAGGGCCCAGGTGTTGTGTCGTGTGCGGAGGATTCACGTGCCGGGGCGCGTGCTGTGGATTCACGTGCTGCGGATTCACGTGCTGTTTCGTACGGCGAGGGGGCGCGTGGCGCGTCGCTGCTTGAGGCGATGGGGCAGCAGCAAGGGCAGCGGGCTGGTGTGGACGGCGGGAGTTGGAGCGGGAGCGGGAGTGGGGACGGGGTCGCGCGTGGGTATCGGTGGGTCGCGGATGGGGGGCGGCGGGCCGTGGGGGGTGGGCTGCGGGGGCGGCTGGATGCGTTGCGTGAGTTGATCGCGCTGTCCCGGACCCGGCTGGACGCGCGGACGCTGGAGGAGGCGGGTCGGGTGCTGGAGGCGGCGGACGAGCGGTATCGGCTGTCCGGTGNGCTGGACGCGCGGACGCTGGAGGAGGCGGGTCGGGTGCTGGAGGCGGCGGACGAGCGGTATCGGCTGTCCGGTGAGCACACCGTCGTCGCCATCGCGGGGGCGACCGGCAGTGGCAAGTCGTCGCTGTTCAACGCGCTGGCCGGGGTGAATCGTTCGCAGGTGGGGCCGCGGCGGCCGACGACCGCCGAGCCGGTGGCCTGTGTCTGGGCGGGCGGCCGACCTGGGGCGGAGGGGCTGCTGCAGAGGCTGGGCGTGGCCGCGCACCGTCGGCACACCCCGGCGGACGGCAGCACCGAACTGCACGGACTCATCCTGCTCGACCTGCCCGACCACGACTCCTCGGCCACCGAGCACCGTGCGCAGGTGGACCGGATGCTGGAGCTGGTGGACGCGGTGATCTGGGTGGTGGACCCGGAGAAGTACGCGGATGCGGTGCTGCACGAGCGGTATCTGCGGCCGCTGGCGGGTTACGCCGAGGTCATGTTCGTGGTGCTGAATCAGGTGGACCGGCTGCCCGGGGACGCCGCCGACCAGGTGGTGGACGATCTGCGGCGGCTGCTGGACGAGGACGGGCTGGCGCTCGGCGAG
Organism: Streptomyces inhibens; assembly: GCF_003389455.1. Classification (GTDB taxonomy): domain Bacteria; phylum Actinomycetota; class Actinomycetes; order Streptomycetales; family Streptomycetaceae; genus Streptomyces; species Streptomyces inhibens. The sequence continues at coordinate 1,158 of NZ_QUAC01000080.1, forward strand.
CACGGGGAGCCCGGGGCGGCGGTGCTCGCGCTGTCCGCCGCGACCGGCAAGGGCGTAGCGGAACTACGGGAAGCGCTCGGCCAGTTCGTCGAGGAACGAGGGGCGGCGGACCGGCGGCTGGCGGCGGATGTGGATGCGGCGGCCGAGCGGTTGCGGTCGGTGTATGTGGCGCAGAGCCGGGTCGGGCTGACGGAACGGGCCCGGGAGGAGTTCGACGACCGTTTGGCCGAGGCGGTGGGGGCGGTGGCCACTGGGCGCGCGGCGGAACGCGATTGGCTGCGCCACGCGGAGCGCGCGTGCGGGTCGCCGTGGGCGCGGATGCGGATGCGGGGGTGGAGGGCCGGCCGGTGGGGAGAGGCGGGCGCCGGTGAGGGCGGGGCGACAGATGCCGGTGGAGGGACTGCCCGAGGGGCCGGGCGGGCCCGCGGCACCCGGGGAGGGACGACGGGCGTGGGCGCTACCTGTACGGGGCGGATCGCCGCTACGGGAGAGAGCTGCGGGGGGCGGAGCGAAGCGGGGCCGACGGGTGCGTGGCGGACCGGTAGTGGATGGACCGGTAGCGGGCGGACCAGTAGTGGGTGGACCGGTAGTGGATGGACCGACGCCGGGCGGATGGGCGGTGGGCCGACCGGCACTGGGCCGACCGGCACCGGGCGGGCCGACTCGGGGCGGGCCCTCGTAGGGAGGCAGGGCACGTCCGGACGGCTGCGCGGGGCCGGGGGGTTGGCCGCCGGTGGGGAGGGGCTGACGGTGGACGGCCGGGCGGCGGCGCGTCCTGTGGTGGAGCAGGCCGTACGGGCGGTGGCCGGTGAGGCGGCGCATGGGTTGCCGGCGCCCTGGGCGCAGGCGGTGCGTGAGGCGGCGGACCGGGGTGCGTACGGGCTGCCGGAGGCGCTGGACAAGGTGGCGGCCGATGCCGAGGAGTCGCTGAGGGACGGGCCGGCCATGAAGCCGCGGTGGTGGACGGTGGCGGCCGCGTTGCAGGGGCTGCTGTCCGTACTCCAAATGGTGGGTCTCCTGTGGCTGCTGGGCGCGATCACGGGCGTGGGAGATGCGACGGCCTGGGTCTCCGGGCTGCTGCCCGCGGTCGTCGGGTCGGTCGGCGGGCCGGTACTCGCGTGGATGTGCCGGGCGGTGGCGCGCGGCCCGGCCAGGCGTTACGGGCAGGATGCCGAGCGGCGGCTGCGGAGTGCGGCGGCGGGCTGCGGACGGGCCCGGGTGCTGGAGCCGGTCGCCGCCGAGCTGTTGCGCTATCGCGAGGTGCGGGAGCAGTTCGCGGTGGCGTCGGGCGCGTGACGGCCGAGGGGTGACAACGGCCCGGGGCGTGACCGACCGGGCGGTGGCTCGGCCGACGGGGACGGTGGCCCGGCCGACGGGGGACAACGGTCGGGGGCCGTGACCGCCCGGGAGGTGGCCCAGCCGGGGGCGACTCCCCTCCCGGGTGGTGGAGTTGTCCACAGTCGGCCACCCGTCCACAGGCTCCCGCGGCGTTCGCGGAATCCGTGCAGCATGAGGTCAACGCAGCGCGAGCGACAAAGAGCGAGCGTGCATCACGCGGGGGAGGCGTGTTCCGTGAACGACACGATGGTGACGCTGGTGGGGAATGCCGCGACGGCGGTGGAGCACCGGCAGACGACGGCGGGTGTGACGGTGGCGAGGTTCCGGCTCGCGGCGACGTCCCGGCGGTGGGACAAGGCGCAGGAGCGCTGGACCGACGGGGAGACGAGTTTCTATACGGTCCGGTCGTGGCGCGGGCTCGCGGACAATGTCGCCGCGTCGGTGGCGGTGGGGGAACCACTCGTGGTTCAGGGACGGTTGCGGCTGCGGGAAGGGGAGCAGCCGGCCGAGCGGGGTGGGCAGCGTTGGTTCTCGGCGGAGGTCGACGCCGTCGCCATCGGACACGATCTCTCGCGCGGGACCGCGGCGTTCCGCAGGGTCACGCGGGCGGCGCGTACGGGGGTGGACCCCGTCCCGTCGCAACCGTCGGCACAGCCACAGCCGCAGTCGCAGTCGCAGTCGCAGTCACTGCCACGGCCACACGCGCAGCCCGTGCAATCGTCCCCGATGTCGCCCTCCCCACAACGGGAGGCTCAGGAAAAGGCGTTGGCGGCCACCGGTACGCCCCCGGCCACCGATACCCCTATGACCGCCCGTACGCGTACGTCTGCCCATACACCCATCCCCACGCCACCCACCCCCAAGGCATCGACGGCGCCAGAACCCGCCACCCCTCACGCCCCCTTGGAGCCGCCGGAACCCTCGATCGTGGCGGCTTCACCTCGGGCAATTTCACCCAACAAGGCGCTAGTGCCCTGAAAAGTCCCGGGGATTTGTCGATAATGCCAGGTCAGGGTGCCTGTTGTCGGTAACGATTGCGATTCGGATCGCTTATGGGATGCCATTACTGGGGACCCTGATGCGCCTGCTCCATAAGATCCGACAAATACTCACGGGGGCTGAATCTGTTCGGCTGTTGAGTTCTTTGGGATCTTTCCGGCGAGGCAACCTCCCCACTCGACCGCCTCGCCCAGAGGGGAAATTCATGCTTTCGATGAAGGGGCGGGGCGCAGCCCGCCTTGCCACTGCGGTCCTGGCCTCGGGCCTGGTCGCGGCGGGTGCGATAGCCACCGCGGGGACTGCCGCGGCGGACGAGACGACCCCGGCGCACGGGGGTGCCACCGCCACACTCGGCGGGCTGAAGATCTTCGATCAGGCGGTCGTGCACAACGACGGAGGGGACCAGCGCGTCGGCGCCGGGCTCTTCGAGATGTCGGTCGACAACGGCGGCACGCTCCAGACGTACTGCATCGACATCCACAACCCGACGCAGCAGCAGGCGAAGTACCAGGAAGTGCCCTGGAGCGCCTCCTCGTTGCACAACAACGCGGACGCCGGCAAGATCCGCTGGATCCTGCAGAACTCCTACCCGCAGGTGAACGACCTGGCCGCGCTCGCCTCCAAGGCCGGCGCCGGGAACCTCACCGAGAAGACCGCCGCGGCCGGTACCCAGGTCGCGATCTGGCGCTTCTCCGACCACGTCAAGGTGGACGCGGTCGACCCGGCGGCCGAGAAGCTCGCCGACTACCTCGAGAAGAGCGCGCAGAGCGTTGCCGAGCCCAAGGCGTCGCTGACGCTGGACCCGCCGGCCGTCTCCGGCAAGTCCGGCAGCAAGCTCGGCCCGGTCACCGTGCACACCAACGCCGACAGCGTGACGATCTCCCCGGCCGCCGATGTGCCGGCCGGCGTCAAGGTCGTCGGCAAGGACGGCAAGCCGGTCACCAGCGCCGCCGACGGCACCCAGCTGTTCTTCGACGTGCCCGCGGGCGCCGCGGACGGCAGCACCTCGCTGACCGCGCAGGCCGCCACCAAGGTCCCGGTCGGCCGTGCCTTCACCGGCATCGGTGAGCACGCCAAGAGCCAGACCCAGATCCTGGCCGGCTCCAGCGAGTCCACGGTCTCCGCGGCCGCCACGGTCTCCTGGAAGAAGCAGGGCGCCATCCCGGCGATCACCGCCGAGAAGAACTGCTCCAAGGGCGGCGTGGACGTCACGGCGACCAACAAGGGCGATGAGGCGTTCCGCTTCCAGCTGTCCGGCAAGGACTACGAGGTCGCTCCGGGCAAGTCGCAGACCGTGACCGTTCCGGTGGCCGAGGACCAGCCGTACGAGATCACGATCAAGGGTGAGGGCAGCTTCAAGAAGACCTTCTCCGGCGTCCTGGACTGCAAGACCGCCGGCAGCGGCGGCGGCAAGCCCTCCTCGCAGCCCAGCCCGGCCTCGGTCGGCGGCAGCACCGGTGGCGACAAGGGCGGCGACCTCGCCGAGACCGGCTCCAGCAACGCCACGCCGATGATCGCGGGCATCGCGGTCGTCCTGGTCGTGGTCGGTGGCGCCGCGGTGTTCTTCCTCCGTAAGAAGAAGGCCGGCACCCCCGCTCAGTGATGCTCGACCCGCACAAGCACTGGGTGCCCGGTAGCGCGGGACCTCCGGCTCACGCCGGAGGTCCGGTGATCCTCGGCACACGGTGACAGTCGGCGACCGCTCGGTGACCCTACGGTGAGCGGGCGGTGGCCGATGGCGTACCCCAAGGCCCCGGAGCGCAGTGGCGCTCCGGGGTCGCTGGCGTCCGCCCTTTGGCACCCGTTTCCATCAAGGGATGGACGTACGGCAAGATGGGGTGTATCTGCCCTCCCTGGCCACGGCGCACCTGGACCCTGGGACGGTGCCGCACAGACCCTGATCGATCCAATCTGCCGGACGGTTTCTCTTGGCTGAGTACATCTACACGATGCGCAAGACGCGCAAGGCGCACGGCGACAAGGTCATCCTCGATGACGTGACGCTGAGCTTCCTGCCGGGCGCAAAGATCGGTGTCGTGGGTCCCAACGGCGCCGGTAAGTCCACGGTGCTCAAGATCATGGCCGGTCTTGAGCAGCCGTCGAACGGTGATGCGTTCCTCTCCCCCGGCTACACCGTCGGCATGCTCCTGCAGGAGCCGCCGCTGGACGAGTCGAAGACGGTTCTGCAGAACGTGCAGGACGGCGCTGCCGAGATCATGGGCAAGCTGCACCGCTTCAACGAGGTCGCCGAGCTCATGGCCACCGACTACTCCGACGCGCTGATGGAGGAGATGGGCAAGCTCCAGGAGGACCTCGACCACGCCAACGCGTGGGACCTGGACACCCAGCTCGAGCAGGCCATGGACGCGCTCGGATGCCCGCCCGGCGACTGGCCGGTCACCACCCTCTCCGGTGGTGAGCGCCGCCGCGTCGCGCTGTGCAAGCTGCTGCTGGAGGCCCCCGACCTGCTGCTCCTCGACGAGCCCACCAACCACCTGGACGCCGAGTCCGTGCAGTGGCTGGAGCAGCACCTGGCGAAGTACCCCGGCACCGTCGTCGCCGTCACCCACGACCGGTACTTCCTCGACCACGTCGCCCAGTGGATCTGCGAGGTCGACCGCGGCCGCCTGCACGGCTACGAGGGCAACTACTCCAAGTACCTCGAGACCAAGCAGACCCGTCTCAAGGTCGAGGGCCAGAAGGACGCCAAGCGTGCGAAGCGTCTGAAGGAAGAGCTGGAGTGGGTGCGCTCCAACGCCAAGGGCCGCCAGGCCAAGTCCAAGGCCCGGCTGTCCCGTTACGAGGAGATGGCTGCCGAGGCCGACAAGATGCGGAAGCTGGACTTCGAGGAGATCCAGATTCCGCCGGGCCCGCGTCTGGGCAGTGTCGTCGTCGAGGTGGACAAGCTCAACAAGGCCTTCGGCGAGAAGGTCCTGATCGAGGACCTGAGCTTCACCCTGCCGCGTAACGGCATCGTCGGCATCATCGGCCCGAACGGCGCCGGCAAGACCACGCTGTTCAAGATGATCCAGGGTCTGGAGACCCCGGACTCCGGCGACATCAAGGTCGGCGAGACCGTCAAGATCTCCTACGTCGACCAGAGCCGCGAGAACATCGACCCCAAGAAGACCCTGTGGGCCGTGGTCTCCGACGAGCTGGACTACATCAACGTCGGCCAGGTCGAGATGCCCTCGCGGGCGTATGTCTCCGCGTTCGGCTTCAAGGGTCCGGACCAGCAGAAGCCGGCCGGTGTGCTCTCCGGTGGTGAGCGCAACCGCCTCAACCTGGCGCTCACCCTCAAGCAGGGCGGCAACCTGCTCCTCCTCGACGAGCCGACCAACGACCTCGACGTCGAGACCCTGTCCTCGCTGGAGAACGCGCTCCTGGAGTTCCCGGGCTGCGCCGTGGTCGTCTCCCACGACCGCTGGTTCCTCGACCGCGTCGCCACGCACATCCTGGCGTACGAGGGCGACTCCAAGTGGTTCTGGTTCGAGGGCAACTTCGAGTCGTACGAGAAGAACAAGATCGAGCGCCTCGGTGCGGATGCGGCCCGCCCGCACCGCGCCACGTACAAGAAGCTCACCCGGGGCTGACCGTCGTGCGACACCTCTACTCCTGCCCCCTGCGCTGGTCGGACATGGACGCGTTCGGCCATGTCAACAACGCGGTGTTCGTCCGCTACCTCGAAGAGGCGCGGATCGATTTCATGCGCCGGCTGGCGCCGGGGGGCGGCAGCCCGTCGTTCACGGGCGGCTCGGTGGTCGCCCGGCACGAGATCGACTATGTGCGGCCGCTGGTGCACCGGCCCGCGCCGGTCACCATCGAGATGTGGGTGACGAAGATCAGCGCCGCGTCGATGACGGTCGGCTACGAGGTCAAGGACGAGGACAACCTCTACCTGCGGGCCTCGACCGTCGTCGTCCCGTACAACTTCTCCGAGGAGCGTCCGCGCCGCCTCACCGTGGAGGAGAAGACGGTCCTCAAGGAGTATCTGGCCGACGCCTCGCACCAGGACGGGGCCGTCGCGGTATGACGGCGCTGCACCTGGCCGATGCCGGGGAGGCGGCGGATCTCGCTGCCTTCCTCGCCCGGCTGATCCACTACGACCGGGCCGCGGCGGTACGGCTGCAGGCCGGCGGCGGCGTCCTCGCCGTCTTCGGCCGCCCGCCGTCCTTCGAGGTGCTGGCGATCCGCACCGCCCGGCTCGCCGAGGACCTCGGCCTGGACATCACCGTCTCGGCCGGTGAGCTCCTCGACGGCATCGACGAGCCGGCGGGCGCGCTGACCGTGCCCGCCGCCGTCACCGGCCCGCCGTGGACCGGGCTGCTGCCGCCGCGCGGCGGCTGGCAGCGGGTGCCCGGGCTGCCGGCGCCCGAGGCGCTGGTGCGTACGGTGGCCGCCGCGGTCGCCGAATTCCGCGCCCGTGACGAGGCGCTGCCGCCACAGCACCGCACCCGCACCGAACGGGACCGCATCGGCCGGGAGATCTGGTCGCGCACCCTCGGCGACACCCACCTCCCGCTGCGTGCCGCGCATGCCGCCCAGTCACTGGGCTTTCTGCGGCCGGCGCGGACCGGAGCGCTCGCCGGGGGCCGTAGTGCACATGGCGCGCACGCCCCGCAGGCACATCCTCACGGCGAGCCGCAGCCTCTGTCCCCGTCGTTGAGTCTGCTCGCCGCCGGCGGCTGGCTGCGGCTGAGCACCCCGTACGGGTCGATCGCCGTGCGGACGGGCGGACCGGCGGGGCTCACGGGGCTGTCGGGGCTCACGGTCACGCCGGTCTGAGAGGCCGCCCGGCCCGGCGGTCACGCCCGGCCCGGTGATCACGCACGCCCGACGCGCTCACGAGGCCTCGCCGCCGTCCTCCGCGACGCCACTCCCCTTGGCGCCGTCCTCCCCGGCACCACCCCGCCCCCGCCCCGCACCATCAGCCGTACGGTCCGGCCACACCCCGATGTGATCGCTCTCCAGCTCCAGCAGGACCCGGTACTCCATGCCCAGGCTGCTGGTGTACTCCGCGGGCAGCTGGAGCCGGCCCGCGCGGTCGAGCATCGCGTATTCGCGCGCGACCAGTGACTCCTGGCCGGTCGCGGCGTCCCGCTCGGTGCGCCGCAGCACCTCCGAGGACGTACGGCCGTCGCGGATCGCGACGGTACGCCGTACCTCGCTCGCCACCGCCTGGTCATGGGTGACGATCACGATCGTGGTCCCGAGCTCCTCGTTGGCGGTACGGAAGGCCGTGAAGACCTGCTCGGCGGTGTGCGAGTCCAGCTCGCCGGTCGGCTCGTCGGCCAGCAGCACGGACGGGGTGTTGGCGAGCGCCACCGCGATGGCGGTGCGCTGCTGCTCGCCGCCGGAGAGCTGGTGCGGACGGCGGTCCCGGCAGTGGTCGAGGGCGAGCATCGACAGCAGCTCCACGGCCGCCTTCGTACGGGCCGCACGCCGCCGGCCACCGCGCAGCTGCATCGGCAGGGTGACGTTCTGCAGGGCGGTCAGATACGGCAGGAGGTTGCGGGCGGTCTGCTGCCAGACGAAGCCGACCACGTCGCGGCGGTAGCCGAGCCGGGCCTTGGCGTCCATCGTCAGCAGATCGCGGCCGGCGACCTTGGCGGCGCCCGCGGTCGGCACGTCCAGGCCCGCGAGGATGTTCATCAGGGTGGACTTGCCGCTGCCGGACGCCCCCACCAGCGCCATCAACTCGCCCTCCGCGACCAGCAGATCGAGCCCTTGCAGCGCCTGCACCTCGACGCCGTCGGTGGTGAAGACCCGCACCAGCCGGTCGCAGGCGATCAGCGCGTCATGCCCGTAGGCGGGCTGCCCGCGCCGGGACGCCGCGCGCCGCTCCAGCTCGGCGAGGCCGGCGGGCGCGGCGGGCCGGGG
>NZ_QUAC01000087.1 GCF_003389455.1 Streptomyces inhibens
CCCGCTCCCGCCCCCACCCGCCTCCCCATAGCCGTATACGTCCTCGGCCTCTCCGTCTTCGCGCTCGGCACCTCCGAGTTCATGCTCTCCGGCATCCTCCAGCCCCTCGCCCGCGACCTGCACGTCTCCATTCCGCAGGCCGGTCTGCTGGTCTCCGCATTCGCCATCGGCATGGTGATCGGCGCACCGGTACTCGCCGCGGCAACCCTCCGCCTCCCCCGCCGTACGACGCTGATCGCCCTGCTCGCCGCCTTCGGCCTCGGCCAGGTGGCCGGCGCGCTGGCGCCGTCCTACGGCGTGCTGTTCGCCTCGCGGATCGTGAGCGCACTGGCCTGCGCCGGCTTCTGGGCGGTCGGCGCGGCGGTAGCCGTCTCGCTGGTGCCGGTGACCGCGCGCGCCCGCGCGATGGCCGTGATGGTCGGCGGCCTGAGCATCGCCAACATCGCGGGCGTCCCGGCCGGCGCACTGCTCGGCCAGCACGCCGGCTGGCGCGCGGCCTTCTGGGCGGTGGCCGGACTCGCCGCGATCGGCCTGGTCGGCGTGATCGCCCTGGTGCCGCGTACGGCGGTGCCCACCGGCGATGACCGCCCGCAGCTGCGCCGCGAGCTGACCATCTACAAGGACAAGCAGGTCTGGCTGGCGCTGACCGCCACGGCACTGAACGGCGCCGCGGTCTTCGCACTGTTCTCGTACCTCTCGCCGCTGCTGACCGACACCGCCGGCCTCGCCGAGAGCTGGGTGCCGACGGTCCTCGCGCTCTTCGGCGTAGGCGCGCTGATCGGTACGTTCATCGGCGGCCGGATCGCCGATGCACACCTCTTCGGGACGCTCTTCGGCGGCATCTCCGCGTCCACCGCCGTGCTGGCCGTCCTCGCGCTGACCGCACACAGCCCGATCGCCGCCGTCGCGCTCTCGCTGATGCTCGGGGTGACCGCGTTCACCACGGCCCCGGCTCTCAACGCCCGGATGTTCAACGTGGCGAACGCCGCGCCGACGCTGGCCGGCGCGACCACCACCGCCGCGTTCAATATCGGCAACACCCTCGGCCCCTGGCTCGGCGGTCTGGCCATCGGCGCGGGTTGGGGCTACCCGTCCGTGGCCTGGACCGGCGCGGCGCTGGCTGCGGTGGCCGTCCTGACCACCGCCCTCGCCTTCCGTCTGCACCGCGCGACGAGCCACTCCCGGCTCATCGCCTCATCGGCACCCAAGACGGCCATCCCCACACCGGAGGCCGCGGAACAACACTGAGACCCGAATGAACGCCTACTGAGCCCCACGAGGGTGCTCCTCGCTCACTCCTCCCTCACTCCCCACCGTCGAACTTCCACCGCGTCTGACTGTAGGTCTCACCACGCCCGAACCCGAAGGCCGTGACGGGCTCGACGCGGAAGACGATGGCGCGGTCACCCTGCCCGTAGAACGCGCCGTCGCGGACGTCGAACTGCCAGTCGCTGCCGTACTTCTCGACGTACAGACCGGCCAGCCGGCGCAACGTCGGCTCGTCGTCGACCCGCACCGCATCGCCCTCGACGACCACATCGAGCCCGGCATGCAGATCGTTGCCGCCGGCCGTGGACGTGGTGAGCACACAGTGCGCATTGCTCCGGAGGTTCTTGGCCTTGCGTTCGCCGGGGCCGGTACAGAAGTGGAGCGCGTCGTCCGCCCAGACGGCGAGCAGTGGGGTGACATGGGGGCGGCTGTCGGGCCGGACGGTGGTGAGCCAGAAGATCTCCGCCTCGGTCATGCCGCCGACGGCCGCGGCCCATGCGGTCGACTGGGCGCCCTCACTGCTGTAGGCCGGGTCAAGCTCGGTGACCGGTTGTCTGCCCGGTGCGCTGGCTGACATAACTGTCCCCTTTCGGTACGCCGGTTCGGCACGCCTCGGTACGCCGTTCGGTACGCCGTTCGGTACGCCGGTTCAGTACGCCTCGGTACGCCGGTTCGGCACGCCACGCGGCCAGGCCCATCGTGCTGGGACGCGCCGTCCCACCACCGCTTCGACGCGCCGCAACCAGCCGCACGGAGGGCGCACCACAACCAGCCGCACGGACGGCGCGCCGCAACCGGCCGAGAAACCACCGCAACCAGCCGCCACAGAACGCGCACCCCCAAAGCCACACAAGCCGCGCGCCCTTACGGCTTGGGCGCCGGCCGGTGCTTGGGGCGGCGCAGACCCGCGGCCGTCAGCCGGCGCAGCAGCTCCTTGCTGCCGACCTCCACCGCCCCGGCCCGCACCGCGTCGTCGTACCGATCCGACGGCAGGTCGTAATGGTCACGCTCGAACGCCCCCCGCGGCACGCCGATCCGGGCCGCGAAGAGGTGCAGTTCGTCGAAGGACTGGTCACTGACCAGATGCGACCACATACGGCCGTGCCCCGGCCAGATGGGCCGGTCGATATAGATCGCCACGTCAGTCCTCCGCACAAAGATCCACGTCAGCCCTCCATGGGGGCACGAAGGCTACCGACCCGAGCCACCGCGACCGCCGTCTTGGGGCACACCCAATGGGGGTCGGGCCCCAACTCCGGCTCGACATCGAGCGCGTGGGGATCGCCCGATTCCGTACACACGGGGCACAGCGGCCAGCGGCCGTACCGGTCGAGGAGGGCGTCCTGGACGTCCTGCGCTATGAGTCCCGCGACGAATGCCGCGCCTTCAGGCCATTGCTCCACCCACCACCGGCGGTGAGCGACCGCGTCCTCCACGAGCGAGACGATGTCGGCGTCGGCCACCTTGTCCGCCATCAGGTCGGCGAGCACCAGCGCCCGCGCGGCGTGCAATGCCTGTTCCAGCTCCATGTCACCCATTGTCTCCCGACCGCAAGCCGGTGCCCGGCGTTGTCCACAGCCCTCGACGATGATCATGATCGCTGTCCACAGCCCTCACGGAGGGTATTGACGCGAGAGGCGGATGAAATTACTTTTCAGACGTGAGCAGCAGCGTGAAGGAAACTTTCAAGGACGCGGCCGTCGAGACCCGACCGGCCCCGGCCCCACCCGCCCCCGCGGCACTGGCCGCCAAGGTCCGCACCCTCGCGCCGACGATGACCCGCTCCATGCAGCGGGTCGCCGAGACCGTCGCGAGCGACCCGGCCGGCTGCGCCGCCCTCACCGTCACCGGCCTCGCGGAGCGCACGGGCACCAGCGAGGCCACCGTCGTGCGGACCTCCCGTCTGCTCGGCTACCCGGGCTACCGCGATCTGCGCCTCGCCCTCGCCGCGCTCGCCGCGCAACAGGCCGCCGGCGGCGCGCCCGCGGTGACCGCGGACATAGCGGTCGACGATTCCCTCGTCGATGTCGTCGCGAAGCTGGCGCAGGAAGAGCAGCAGTGTCTGGCCGACACCGCCGCCGGGCTGGATGTCACCCAGCTCGAAGCCGCCGTCGCCGCGCTCTCCGGAGCCCGCCGTATCGATGTGTACGGCATAGGGGCCTCCAACCTCGTCGCCCAGGACCTCGTCCAGAAGCTGCTGCGGATCGGTCTGATCGCGCATGCGCACGCGGACCCGCATCTGGCCGTGACGAACGCCGTGCAGATGCGGACCGGCGACGTCGCCATCGCGATCACGCACTCCGGGCGGACCACCGACGTCATAGAGCCACTGCGGGTGGCCTTCGACCATGGCGCGACGACCATCGCCATCACCGGGCGCCCGGACGGCGAGATCGCCGCCTACGCCGACCACATCCTGACCACCTCCACCGCCCGCGAGAGCGAGCTGCGGCCGGCCGCGATGTCGTCCAGGACGAGCCAGCTCCTGGTCGTGGACTGCCTGTTCATAGGCGTCGCGCAGCGTACGTACGAGACCGCGGCCCCCGCGCTTTCGGCCTCGTACGAAGCCCTGGCCCACCGCCACTCGCCGCGCAGCACCCAGCGCTGACGCCCGCCCCTGGAGAGAGCCGCCACGTCATGACCTCCACCGCCGACTACGACAAACTGCGCGCCCAGTTGGACACCCTCACCACCGAGGCGTTCCGGCCCGACCTCGCCGAGATCGACCGCCGCTCCACCCTGGACATCGCCCGCACGATGAACGGCGAGGACGCCACCGTCCCCGCGGCCGTCGCCCAGCGGCTCCCGGAGATCGCCGCCGCCATCGACGCCACCGCCGCCCGGATGGCCCGCGGCGGCCGGCTGATCTACGCGGGCGCCGGCACGGCCGGCCGCCTCGGCGTGCTGGACGCCAGCGAATGCCCGCCGACCTTCAACACCGACCCGTCCGAGGTCCTCGGGCTGATCGCGGGCGGCCCGTCCGCGATGGTCACGGCCGTCGAGGGCGCCGAGGACAGCAAGGAGTTCGCGGCCGAGGATCTGACCGCGATCGGTCTGACCGACCTGGACACCGTCGTCGGTATCTCGGCCTCCGGCCGCACGCCGTACGCGATCGGGGCCGTCGAGCACGCCCGCGCCCTGGGCGCGCTGACCATCGGCCTGTCCTGCAACGCCGGTTCGGCGCTGGCCGCGGCCGCCGAGCACGGCATCGAGATCGTGGTCGGCCCCGAGCTGCTGACCGGTTCCACCCGACTCAAGGCGGGCACCGCCCAAAAGCTGGTGCTCAACATGCTCTCGACCATCACCATGATCCGGCTGGGCAAGACCTACGGGAATCTGATGGTCGACGTCCGCGCGTCCAACGAAAAGCTGCGGGCTCGCTCGCGTCGTATCGTCGCGCTCGCCACCGGCGCCACCGACCTGGAGATCGAGACGGCGCTCAGCATGACGGACGGCGAGGTGAAGAACGCCATTCTCACCCTCCTCGCCGGCGTCGACGGCCCCACCGCCGCCCGCCTGCTCAAAGCCTCCAACGGCCATCTCCGCGCGGCACTTGAGGCCACCAAGCCCCACTGAGCCCCGCCACCCACCTCCCCCTCGCCCTCGTCTGTCTGCACAGCAAGGCACCGCACATGTCCGAAGAACCGCACATGTCCGAAGACAAGAACCACGCCACCGCCGCCGCGATCCTCCCCCTCGTCGGCGGCGCCGCGAACCTCAGCTCCATCGTCCACTGCATGACCCGGCTCCGCCTGGGCATCCGGGACCGCTCGCTGGTCCAGGACGAGGCCCTCAAGGCACTCCCGGCCGTGATGGGCGTGGTCGAGGACGACACGTACCAGATCGTGCTGGGCCCCGGGGCGGTCGCCCGGATCACCCCCGAGTTCGAGCGCCTGGCCGAGGAGGCCCGCGCGACGGGGCCGGCCGCCGAGCCCCCCACCACCGCCGACGAACTCGCCGCGCAAGGCGCCACCTTGAAGGCCCGGCAGAAGGCCAGAAACGCCACACCGGTCAAGCTCTTCCTGCGCCGGATCGCGAATATCTTCGTCCCGCTGATCCCGGCCCTGATCGGCTGCGGCATCGTCGCCGGCATCAACGGTCTGCTCACCAACCTCGGCTGGCTGCCGTCGGTCGTCCCGGCGCTCGCCGCCATCGCCTCCGGCTTCATGTCGCTGATCGCCGTCTTCGTCGGATACAACACCGCCAAGGAGTTCGGCGGCACGCCCATCCTCGGCGGCGCGGTCGCCGCGATCATCGTCTTCCCGGGCGTCGCCAACATCACCGCCTTCGGCCAGAGGCTCTCCCCAGGACAGGGCGGTGTGCTCGGCGCGCTGGCCGCGGCGCTGCTCGCCGTCCAGGTGGAGAAGTGGTGCCGCAATGGGGTCTCCCCTGGTCGAGCGAAGTCGAGAGCTTGGGGAAGAGTCCCCGAGGCACTGGACGTCCTGGTCACTCCCACCCTCACGGTGCTGCTCACCGGCCTGGTCACGATCTTCGGCCTGATGTACGTCGCGGGCGAGGTCTCCACCGCCATCGGCTCGTTCGCCAACTGGCTGCTCGCACACGGCGGCGCCTTCGCCGGCTTCGTCCTGGGCGGCCTCTTCCTCCCCCTCGTCATGCTGGGCCTCCACCAGGCCCTCATCCCCCTCCACACCACCCTCATCGAGCAGCAGGGCTATACGGTCCTGCTCCCGATCCTCGCCATGGCCGGCGCGGGCCAGGTGGGCGCCGCCCTCGCCGTCTACCTCCGCCTCCCGCGCAACCGCTCGATCCGTACGACCATCAAGTCCGCCCTCCCCGCAGGCTTCTTGGGCGTCGGCGAGCCACTGATCTACGGCGTCTCCCTGCCTCTGGGCCGCCCCTTCATCACCGCCTGCATCGGCGGCGCGTTCGGCGGCGGCTTCATCGGCCTCTTCAACCAACTCGGCAACGCCGTCGGCTCCACCGCCATCGGCCCCTCAGGCTGGGCCCTGTTCCCCCTGGTCAAGGGCAACCAGAGCATCGCCACAACCCTCGTCATCTACGCCCTCGGCCTGGCCACCGGCTACCTCGCCGGCTTCCTGACCACGTACTTCTTCGGCTTCAGCAGACAGATGCGGACGGATCTGAACACCGACGCCGTCAGCCATAGCGCCCTCGACACCATCCCAGCAGCCAGTGCACCTCCGGCCACATCCGGAACGTCGACCAAACTGGAATCAGCACAGTGAGGTAGCGCTAGCGGCCTCTCTTCTCTATACGGCTGGTTACCGACGCCTCCATTTCGTTGCCCTCCGCTGTCGCCACTTGTACACTCAGTGACCGAAAACTGGACTCGCCGAGTGTGCGTCAACAGTTGAAGGAGAACGATGTCTCGTCCTTGGGATGCAGACCCTGCCGCTTCCTTTGTGCGTCGCTTAGGTAAGTCGCCAAAAGAACTCGGAACCACGAGCGACGATGACGATTGCCCCGATGTGTGGCAGCTCGACAATGGCGATATCGCGGTGATCGGACGCGATCTCACGGACGAGTACAGGTCACGCCTCCCCGAGGGCGTCCACATTTCCCGGGATGAGCGATTGGTCATCATCCCCGGCAGGACGCTGACTTCCGCGAAATCGGATATCCCGGATGCCTGACGCCGAAAAGCCCCGCCTTGACGTCTCACAGGGCGAACGGCTCTCTGCCGATGACTATCGGCAGGACTTCCGGGAGCGGCGGTGGGCGGCCGACGGGCGGGACTCCTGGAAACTGGAGAGACAGCAGGATTTTCAAGAGCCCCGGAACGAGAGCTGGCAAGCCTTTTCCCGAGGTGACTGGGGTGAGGCGCTGCGCCTCATCGACCAGGGGCGCGACGCCCATCTGGAACTTTCACGCAAAGCAGAAGCACACCGATCCCAATTTTTCCGTGTGCGCGTGGTCGAAAAACCGCTCACACCCTACCTGGAGTGGGAGCTCACCTCCCTGCGGCTGCGGGCAGAGGTCCTGGGAAAGATCAGGGTCTGGGAGCCAGGAGGAATTTCCGGGCTGACGGGGCTGGAGCAGCTGGAGGAATCCGGACCCCTGCCGGAAATTGTGACGCTGGGCGGGCACACGCTCTACAAGGTTCTCTATGACGATCGCGGCATTTCCGAGGGTGCAGTGCGGTTTACGGATTCCGAACTCGTCGCGCACTGGGAACGTTTCATTCAGGCCCTCTACCGCGAGGCGGAAGATCTGCTCTCCTTCTTCGAGCGGGAAGTAGCGCCCCTCACATCGCTGCGATCGCGGTGAGAAGCAAGAAGTGAAGAGCAAGAAGTAAGAAGCAATCAGCAAGGGGAGTAAGGAAGGTAAGGCAATCGAGAAGGACGGCTCGCCGCAGCAACCCGGCACTCACTCACATTTGTCGGGGTCGGCCGACAACGTCGTACAGGCCGGACATGTGAGTGGCGGGGTGCATTTCCACGGCCATGGAGGCGATCCGTCCGCCGTCCAGGCCCCGTCCGCCGCCCGGGCCGAGAGCATGAAACCGCGCCAGCTGCCTGGTGACGTGCGGGGGTTCGTCAACCGCACGGAAGAACTGGAGCGGCTCAACGCCATTCTTACCGGTGATACCGGCGAGCCTCTCGTCGTGTCCATCTGTGTCATCGCCGGAACTGCCGGAGCCGGTAAGACATCCCTGGCCCTGCGTTGGGCACATCAGGTGCACGAGTACTTCCCCGACGGGCAGTTGTATGTGAATCTGCGTGGCTATGACCCCGGCACACCGGTCACCGCGCAGGAAACGCTCCACCGCTTCCTCGCGGCACTGAATGTTCCCGCCACTGCAATTCCGGCCGACGCGGAGTCGGCCGGCGCGCTCTACCGCTCATTGCTGGCCGGGCGGCGGATACTGATCGTGCTCGACAACGCCGCCACGGTAGGGCAGGTCCGGCCTCTCCTGCCGGGCACAGCAGGCTGTCTGGTCATCGTCACCAGCCGAAGTCGGCTGTCAGGGCTGGCCGTTCGGGACGGGGCACACCGGCTGACCCTCGGCACCCTGCCCGAGCCGGAGGCCGTCGCCCTGCTGCGGACCGTCACCGCCGAATACCGCCCTGAGGACGACACGGACAAACTCATCGACCTGGCCCGGCTGTGCGCCCGCCTTCCGCTGGCCCTCCGCATCGCGGCGGAACGCGCCGCCAGCCGCCCCCACATGAGCCTGGACGACTTGATAAGGGACCTTCGCGACGAGTCCTCTCTCTGGGATGCTCTGACCGTTGGGGACGACGAGGAAGCCGAAGCGGTACGTACAGTGTTTGCCTGGTCCTATCGGTCGCTGCCCGCAGAAGCCGCACGTTTCTTCCGGCTGCTCGGCCTGCATCCAGGCGCCGAGTTCAGCACCTCGGCCGCCTCCGCGCTCGCCGGCCTCACCACCAGCCGAACACAGCAATTGCTGGACGTACTCGTCGGCGCACACTTACTGATGCAGACCGCCCCCGACCGCTTCGAATTTCATGATCTGCTGCGGGCCTACGCGGTGGACCAGGCCCAGCGCGAAGAGCCCACCGAAAGCCGCGACGCCGCACTGCTACGCGTCCTGACCTGGTACGTCCATTCGGCCAACGCCGCACGGACCCGCTTCAAGGCGACCGAGCCGCCCCTCCCCCTCGACCCACCACCCGCCGGTGTCGAGCCGCTGACCTTCGCCGATTACGACGCCGCCCTGCGCTGGTACGAGCAGGAGCGCGGCAGCCTGTTGGCGGCCGCTCGGACCGCCGAGAAGGCTGGACTGGATCGCCTCGCCTGGCAATTGCCTGCCTTGCTGCGCCCCCTGCACGCCCGTCTCAATACCTTCGACGAGTGGTTCACCATGGGCGAGATCGGCCTACGGGCCGCCCGCAGACAGGGCGACCGAACCGGACAGGCCGAACTGCTGACCAGCCTCGGCAAGGCATACACCCAGTCACACCGCCTCACAGAAGCGGCGGAGCATCACGAAGACGCCCTGACGCTCCGCCGCGAACTGGGCGACCGGCTGGGCGAAGGGCTCGCCCTGAACGCCATCGGCTTGATCAGGCTCCGCGCTCGCCAACTGGACGCCGCAGAAACGAAGTTCGCCGAGTCGCTGGCCCTCTTCCAGGAGATCGGATCCGCTCAGTGGCGCCGGTGGGAGCCGACGCTGCTGGCCAATCTCGCCACGGTGAGCTACGAGGCGGGCCGCCTCGACGAGGCCCTCGACCGCATCCGGCAAGCGCTGGCAGGACACCGCGAACGAGGCGATCAGGGCAGCGAAGGCAACGCCCTGCACATCCTGAGTGCCATTCAGCGCGAACGAGGGGAATCGCAGGGCGCCCTGCACTCCGCGCGGAATGCCGTGGACATCGCCCGGCGGCATCGCAACCGCGCGTGGGAAGGCTACTGGCTGCTGGACCTCGGCAAGGCCCAGCAGGCCATCGGAGAGGCAGACGAAGCCCTTGTCTCCTACCAGCGCTCGGCCGTACTGCACCGCCAACTCGGCGACCGTATGCGCGAGGCACGGGCCTGGCACCACACCGGCGAGGCGTACGGACAGCTGCGCCGCTTCGACGACGCGGCCGCGTTCCACCGACGCGCGGCGGCAACACAGCGCGAGTTGAACGACCCCTGGCAGCTGGCCATGGCGCTCGACGGCCTTGCCACGGCACTCCACGAGGCAGGGGCGGACGAGTCGGCTCGGCTGCACTGGTCCGATGCCCTGAACCTGCTCGCCGGCTTCGGCGACGCCCGGGCGGCCGGGATGCGTACGCGGCTCACCACCGCCTTGCGGTGAGTGAGGGCAGGGCAGTCCGCTCCGAACCACCGTCCGGCGGCCGGAGCCGGTCGTGATTCAGGGCCATCGTTCCTCCGCCGTCTACCTCCGCCTCCCGCGCAACCGCTCGATCCGTACGACCATCAAGTCCGCCCTCCCCGCAGGCTTCTTGGGCGTCGGCGAACCGCTGATCTACGGCGTCTCCCTGCCTCTGGGCCGCCCCTTCATCACCGCCTGCATCGGCGGCGCGTTCGGCGGCGGCTTCATCGGCCTCTTCAACCAACTCGGCAACGCCATCGGCTCCACCGCCATCGGCCCCTCAGGCTGGGCCCTGTTCCCCCTGGTCAAGGGCAACCAGGGGATCGTCACGACCCTCGTCATCTACGCCCTCGGCCTGGCCACCGGCTACCTCGCCGGCTTCCTGACCACGTACTTCTTCGGCTTCCGCAAGCAGATGCTCGTCGACCTCAACGGCCCGTCCACTCCCGCCGCCGTATCCGCCCCCCGGGAATCGGTGATCGCCTGACGCTCGCCCCCCTGCTGCACCTGGCCGATGGCCCGCTACGGATTCCTCCTACGCCCCGCGTCCGCGATGCGGGGTGCGGGGCCTCAACTACGGCTATACCCGGCAGACGCCCAGGCCTTGATCTCTGTTCAATCACTGGGAGCCGAGGACTCCGTGGTGTCTTGCGTCGAGCCGGTGTCCTGGCCCTGAGGAGTCGTCTCCTGCCCGGTCTGGGTGGGAGTCACGGACTCCGTGGTGCCCTGCAAACCGGTGCCCTGGCCCTGAGGAGCCGTCTCCTGCCCAGTCGGGTGGGTGGGAGTCACGGACTCCGTGGGGCCCTGCTGCACACCGGTGCCCTGGCCCTGAGGAGCCGTCCCCTGCCCAGTCGGGTGGGTGGGAGTCACGGACTCCGTGGGGCCCTGCTGCACACCGGTGCCCTGGCCCTGAGGAGCCGTCCCCTGCCCAGTCTGGGTGGGAGTCGTGGACACCGTAGTGCCCTGCAAACCGGTGCCCTGGCCCTGAGAAGTCGTCCCCTGCCCGGTCTGGGTGGGAATCGTCAAGGCTGGAAGCACGGGCTGCTCGTTATACAGCCGCCCGATCTTTAGTCCGGCGTCCTCGGCGTCCCTTTCCTCTCTGTACTTCTGCGTCGCAGCGAGCATTGACTCGTTTACCGCAAATGTCTCAACGGAGGGTTCAGATGGCTTTTGAGGCTGTAGATGGATTTCGTACCCCTTGACGAAGCCCTTGTAGTAATTCCCCTGATCGACAGTGTGGCTCGTAGGGGGGATCGGAATGGCGCTGGAGGGCATGCCTGCTTTAGCTGCCGCCGCGCCGGCATTGAAGCCGTTGTCGTAGCCGGAAGGGTAAGGAGCGGGAGGGGCTGCTTGCCCGACCAGGCCGGGGACACTCTGGGCTGCCACTACTACCTGCGCCGGAGCCGGGGCGGCCGATGCCGCTGCGGCGATGCCCGGCGAGAATGTCAGGGAGGCCAGGATTCCCGGTCCCAGCACGATGAACGATCGCTTGGCACGCATGGCGGTCTCCTTCCAGGACGTGCGTCCCTAGGAGGCGGTGCGTTGAACCAAGCCCTATCGCCGGATGATCCTCTGTGGCCTACATGATCAATTGAGGGCGGCACACGTATAAGTCACTTGCAAGACCGGCAACGCACTGCCGAGCCGCTGCCCAATCCACCAGCCGCCCGGTTTAACCACCAAAAAAGTGTCCGGTTTAACTAGCTATAGATGGTATGCCCTGTTGCTCAGCCTTGCGCACGACTGCGCGCAAGACAAGGCCTGGAGCAGATCAGTACGGCGCGCACCGCCATGCCACCCACCCCACGCACACGGCCACCGGATGCCGAGTGCCGAGTGCCGAGGAGCATCTCCGCTACCCGCTCCGACCACGCCGGCTCCCGCCGCCACTTGCCGTCCACCTCCGCCTCCCGCGCAACCGCTCGATCCGTACGACCATCAAGTCCGCCCTCCCCGCAGGCTTCTTGGGCGTCGGCGAGCCACTGATCTACGGCGTCTCCCTGCCTCTGGGCCGCCCCTTCATCACCGCCTGCATCGGCGGCGCGTTCGGCGGCGGCTTCATCGGCCTCTTCAACCAACTCGGCAACGCCATCGGCTCCACCGCCATCGACCCCTCAGGCTGGGCCCTGTTCCCCCTGGTCAAGGGCAACCAGAGCATCGCCACAACCCTCATCGTCTACGCCCTCGGCCTGACCACCGGCTACCTCGCCGGCTTCCTGAAACGCACTTCTTCGGCTTCAGCAAGCAGATGCTCGTCGACCTCAACGGCCCGTCCACTCCCGCCGCCGTATCCACTCCCCGGGAATCGGTGATCGCCTGACGCTCGCCCCCCTGCTGCACCGGGCCGATGGCCCGCTACGGATTCCTCCTACGCCCCGCGTTCGCAATGCAGGATGCGGGGCATCAACTACAGCCATATCCGGCAGACGCCCAGGCCTTGATCTCTTGCGGGGGCAAGCCCAAGCCGACTGACCTCGCGTGGAACTCGTTGACCTTGGGCTCGACTATTGCGTGGCCACTACCCCGCGGAACCTCCGTCCGAGCCAACCCCCTGGCTCTCGGAAGCCCCACCCTGTTCACTCGCGGTGGTCGCCGTATCCATGGCGCCTTGCAGCGAACCGGTGTCCTGACCCTGAGGAGCCGTCTCCTGCGCAGTCTGGTGGGTGGTGGTCGTCGACTCCGTTGGGCCTTGCAGCGCACCGGTGTCCTGACCCTGAGGAGCCGTGATGGTCGTCGTATCCGTGGGGCTTTGCATCGAACCGGTGCCCTGGCCCTGAGGAGTCGTCACCGGCACAGTCTGGTGGGTGGTGGTCGTCGATTCCGTGGGGCCTTGCAGCGTACCGGCGCCCTGGCCCTGAGGAGCCGTGGTGGTCGTCGATTCCGTGGTGCCCTGCTGCACACCGGTGCCCTGGCCCTGAGGAGTCGTCACCTGCCCAGTCGGCTGGGTGGCAGTCGTCGTGGCTGGAAGTATGGGCTGGTCCTTGGGCAGTGGCGCCACTACGACCGGTTCTTGCAGCGCAGCCTGTTCACTTTCCAGCCGCTTTTGCGTCATGTACTGCTGCGCCGCAGCCCTCGTTGACTCGATTACCGCAAATTCCCCCACAGTGCGGGTTAGATTGTATCCGTCGACGAATCCCGCGTAGTAATTCCCCTGACCGACAGTGTGGCCTGCGGCAGGGGGGAGCGGAATGGCGCTCCGGGTCTTGCCGGCTTCGCCTGCCGCCCTACCGGCATTGAAGCCGTTGGTGTAGCCGGAAGGGTAAGGAGCGGGAGGGGCTGCTTGCCCGGTGAGGTCGTAGACACTCGGGGCTGCCACTACTACCTGTGCCGGAGCCGGGGCGGCCGATGCCGCTGTGGCGATGCCTGGCGAGAATGCCAGGGAGGCCATGATTCCCGGGCCCAGCACGATGAACGATCGCTTGGCACGCATGGCGGTCTCCTTCCAGGACGTGCGTCCCTAGGAGGCGGTGCGTTGAACCAAGCCCTATCGCCGGATGATTCCTCTGCGGCTGAATGATCAATTGAGGGCGGCACACGTATAAGTCACTTGCAAGACCGGTAACGCACTGCCGAGCCGCTGCCCAATCCACCAGCCGCCCGGTTTAACCATCGATAAAGTGTCGGGTTTAACTAGCGAAAGAGTCAATGCTCCACTGCCCAGCCTTGCGCACGACAGTGCACAAGACAAGGCCCGGAGCAGTCCGATACGGCGTGCACCGGCACGCTGTCCACGTCGAGATGTGATGACGGACAGTCGAGCGTGCGTTCGTTTCCCTGCCCGGTGGTCCGGACGGTCGCCCGGGGCGGGGCAGCCGAACGACCTGTGTGACGCGAGCGGCGCCGCCAGGGGACCTTGCAAGCCGCGCGACCCGAGGTGCCATGAGTACGGCGCACTCTGGCATGCGCTCCCCTCCACGCCTAGTCGTCCTGGCCGTCCAGGCCGTCCAGGCCGTCCAGGCCGTCCAGGCCGGAGCGCAGTCTCTCGTCCGGACCGCCAGACAGCCGTACGTTGAGGCACCCCAGTTCCGGCACCTGATGCGGGTGGCGATCTCCGTGCGCGAGGGCGCCGTCTCCTCCACCCTGCTGCTGCGGCGCCTACGGGCAGGCTCGCGCAAGAACGCCACGTACACCGCCTTCCGCGAGGTCGGACGTGTGATCCGCACCGTCCAACTGCTGCGCTACCTCTCGGATGCCCCGCTGCGCCGGCGGGTGAGCGCGGCCACGAACAAGGTCGAGGCGTTCAACGGCTTCTCGAAGTGGATCGGCTTCGGCAACGGTGGCGTCATCACCGACAACGACCCCGTCGAGCAGGAGAAGACCGCGAAGTTCAATGCTCTGCTCACGAACGCGGTCATCTTCCACAATGCCCTGGACATCGCCGAGATCGTGCGCCGGCTCCAGGAGGANTGCCCTGGACATCGCCGAGATCGTGCGCCGGCTCCAGGAGGAGGGCCACGTCATCGACCCCGAGGACCTGGCCCACATCTCGCCGTACCTGACCGAGCACATCCGCCGCTTCGGCGAATACTCCACCCATGAACTCGGCCTCCAGCCCGAGGCGAACAACCCGCACCTGGACGTCGACTTCAGCCCGCTGCCCGGCGATGGCCCCGGCGCGGACGGCTACGGCCAGGCGGCCTGACCACCCATGCCAGGTTCACCACACCAGCGGCAGCGCGATGCCGTCCGGAGCCGGCGCCATGCACACGCACGCGCACCAACAGGGCCGGCCGACGCGGATGCGCGTCGAACTCGACGAGCAGTGAGGCCCGCTCCGGGCGCTCGCGGACGTGATCGGCGAAGGCCGGCTTCCCTTTCTCCCGGGCGTCGCGCACCTTCCTGTGCACGGTGGGCAGCTTGTGCGGCGCCAACGGCCAGCCGTAGCCGGGGCCGGGCAGCCGCGCGACTCGGAAGCCTTCCCAGGCCAGGGAGCCGCTGCTGCCCTCGGGGTACGCGCAGTCGCGTGCCAGGTCGATCCACTTGTTGACCTTGATGTGCCGGCGGCCGCGCTCAGGCGCGGCGGACCCGCCAGAGCCATGCTGCCGTGCCGGCCATCAGGGCGACCGTCGCCAGGTTGGCCAGGAGGGCCGGGCCGTCGCCCGCCGGGCCGCCGCTGGACAGGTTCCAGGCGGTCATGACGGCAGTCGGCAGGACGGCGGTAAGCATTACGCCGGTGGTCTTCTGGACGGCGGTCCAGTGCACTGAGGTGCAGAGAAGTACCGCGCCGGTGATGCGGAACAGGACGCCGATCAGCGGGCCGGGGTGGGTGGGGAAGATCATGATGAAGGGCAGCGAGAAGGTGAGCATCAGGAGTGGGACCAGGGGGTGCACCTTGCCGCGCCGGGCGGGTGCACCGACACCGCCCCGGGCCGGGGCCCCGGCGGCCCCGTTTTCCGCCTCGGCCAGCGCCGTCGCCGCGATCGTGCGGGGGTCCCCCAGCTCCGCCAGGACCTCGCCGATCGCGGCATCGGGGCGTTCGGCGCGCGTCACCTCGATGTGTTCGGCGAGGTCGGCGAGGAGTTCCTGGCGACGGTCGGCGGGGAGCGCGGAGGCCTCGCGCTCGACGGCGGAGAGGTAGTCGCGTACGGGGTCGGCAGCGGTCTTCATGCGAGGTCTCCGGTGGGGGGATGCGGGGTGGTCAGGAAGGCGTCGACGGCGTTGCGGAAGCCGGGCCAGACGCGGGTGAACTCGTCGAGTGCGGCCCGGCCGCTGTCGGTGAGCGCGTAGTAGCGACGGGGTGGTCCGGAGGCGGACTCCTGCCAGGTGGTGGTGACCAGGTCGTCGCGGCGGAGCCGGGAGAGCAGCGGGTAGACCGTGCCCTGGCTGGTGGCCAGGGCACCGGACTCCTCCAAGGCATGGAGGAGTTCCACGCCGTAGCGGGGGCGGTCCCGCATCAGGGCGAGTACGCAGTACTCCAGGACGCCCTTGCGCAGCTGGGCGGCTGCCCGGGCCTGCTTGGTCGAATCACCTGGTTCCATGCGATGCAAGATACCTGGTGGGACAAGTGGATGGGAAGGGGGGGTGTGGATGAGGCCGGGATCGAGGAGCCGGTCGTCTTCGAGGAGGACGCCGGTGCCTCCAGCCGCCTCCACCCGCTCCAGCGGCCGAAGTTCGGCGAGCTGCTGGCGTACGCGCGACCGGGCGACACCGTGCACATTTCCGAGTCTGGGTCATGCCCCTTGAAGGCGTGAGAGATCAGCAGCAACGGCGCGATGGGCGAAAGACCCAGGTCGGGGTCGGGACAGACGACCGGCTGACCGGCGCACCCCTCGACGGGCCGGGTGTTCCGTCCCCACCGGCCGCCGGCGATACCCATCAGGACTTTGCCGAGGTAGGCCATGGGCCCTTCGGCCATCTTCGGCCCGCCCGGGGCGAGCTCGGACGGAAGGACCGGAAGGACCCGGACGGCCAGGGCGCCGGAATCACGGCCGTCGCTCTCCCCGATCGTGCCCGGGAGCAGCCGCCCTGGCGTAGTCGGCCAGTACGTGGGCGAGTCGCAGAGCGGTGTCCAGATTGCAGCGCCCGAGCTCGACCAGCGGAGCGAGGTAGCTGCTCGCGCACGACACCGGGTCGACGCCGAGCGAGGGCAGGGTGATCCCCACCATCCGTAGCGCGGACTGCAGTTCCGCCGTCACGGCCTCGGCCGCCCGCACCCGCTCACTCGCCGTCAGCATCCCCATCATCACCTTTCACACTGAGTGTGCTCGTTGTGCACACAGCGTGGCGGTTTCGGGTCTAGCCTGGCCAGAGGCGCAGACCCAACAACAGATCGTGTGTGACAGGGAGTTGCTGCGATGCCCGGACCGAAGCCCCTCGACCCGTCCTCCTCACCTCGCGCCATGCTCGGCGCCGAATTACGACACAAGCGGGAGGAGGCGGGGCTCACGCAGGAGGAACTCGGCCGTCCTCTGTTCGTCAGCGGCTCGTTCATCGGCCAGCTGGAGGCCGGGACGCGGCGGATGCAGATGGAGTACGCCGTGAAGATGGACGAGATCCTGGAGACGGACGGCTACTTCGCCCGTAACTGCGAGGCCGCGACGAAGTCAAAGTACCCGGATCACTTCTCGGAGGCGGCCGAGGCGGAGGCGATGGCTACCGCGATCAGGCAGTACGCGCCGTCGCTGATCCCGGGCTTGTTGCAGACAGAGGCGTATGCGCGGGCCGTTTTCCGCGCCTACCAGCCGACTGCCACGGAAGACGTGATCGACAAGCTGGTCGCGGCCCGACTCGAACGCGCACAGCTTCTCGACCATCCAACAACGCCACTGTTGTGGGTGGTTCTGGACGAGCCCGTGCTGCGCAGAAGGGTGGGCGGTCGAGTGGCGATGGCGGAGGCTCTGCGGCACATCGCTGCTCTGGCCCGGCAGCACCGGATCATCGCCCAGGTACTCCCGTTCGCGGCGGGCGCGCACGCTTCCCTTCACGGCAGCCTGAAGCTGATGGCCTTCACGGACGCACCACCTCTCGCGTACGTCGACGGCCTCGGCGTGGGGAAGTTGCTTGACGATCCGGCAACGGTTTCGCGACACGAACTGACCTACGATCTGATCGGGGCCAGCGCACTGTCACCCCAAGAATCCCTGGCCCTGATCGAATCAGTGGCGGAGGATTACGCACATGAAGATCAGCCCTGAGTACGACCTGAGCACGGCAATCTGGCGCAAGTCCAGCTTCAGCGGCGCCAGCGGTGGCGACTGCCTTGAGGTCGCTACCTGGCGCAAGTCCAGCTACAGCGGCGGCGACGGCGGCAACTGCCTCGAAGTCGCCACGTGGCGCAAGTCCACCCACAGTGGCGGCGACGGCGGTGACTGCCTCGAAGTCTCCGACGAACTCCCCGGCGTCGTGCCCGTCCGCGACTCCAAGAACCCGCACGGCCCGGCGCTCGCGTTCCGGGCGCCGGCCTGGTCGGCGTTCATCGACGGCATCAAGTCCGGTTCGCTGCACGGCGCCTGACGTTCACTCGGGGTCCGGGGCTCAAGCCGCGGACCCCGAGCTCTCTTTCCAAGGAACGGGCGGACGGAAGTAACCCACCCACCCTCCCCCGGCAGCGCGGATGACTTTCCGTGACCGGCTTGCCACACCACGTCGCGCCGGTCTAGCGTGCGCAACAACAAACAACCCCGGCAGGTGCTACCAACACCGACCGGGGTCTAACCATCAAGATCGAAGAGAGCGATCCCGTGGCTGATGAAGACTCTAACGCTGCCCCGTGCCTGTCCGCACTCCCCCACCCCTCCGCCGCCCCCGGCTACGGCAAACGCAGCGCCCCCGATCAACAACGTTCCCGCCCCGGCGACTTCGCGCATCTCCCCCGTCGCGAGGCGTCCATCGCCGCCTACCTCGACCGGCTGCCCGAAGGCGCGGACATCTCCGTGAAGACCCTGGCCAAGGTGCTGCCGGACTACGGCCAATGTGCTCTGCGGACCGCGCTGCGGCGCCTCTCGGAGGCCGGTCATCTGCGGCGCGTCACCGAGCACCACACGAGTGACGGCGGCAGCCCGCTCTGGGTGACGCGTACGTACTTCTCGCGTACGGCACGGGACGACGCCTGGTGGATGGCCTTATGCGCCGGGAACGTTCCGATGACCGACGACGGAGAAACCTCGGCCGCCGATCCGCCACGCCAACCACGCCCACACAGCCGCGCCTACGCCACCCTCGCCGCCCTCGGCCGCGCCGAACCCCGTATGACGCTGTCGGCCGCCGACTGTGCGTCCCTCGAAGCGTTCGCCGAGGAATGGCTGGCGCGTGGGGCGACCCCCGATCAGCTGGTGGCCGCCCTGACCTCCGGGCTGCCTACGGCCATCCACCACCCGGGCCGCCTCGCCCGCTCCCGTCTGCTCGCCAAGATGCCGCCCGTAGTGGCCGCTGAGCCAACGAGCCCAGTGCCATCGGCCAAGCCGGTCCTACGCCTGCGCATCATGGAGTGCACCGTCTGCCGCGCCCCCGGCCGCCCGGAATCCCTCCCGGGCGGCGTCTGCGGCCCCTGTCGTGGCGAGGCCCCACCGGACCACGGTCCGGCGGGGCCCACGGCCGCACAAGTCCGCGCCCACGTACGGCATTTGCGCCGTACGGTCGCCGTCAGCCGGCCATGATGGCGCCGAACTGCGGCGCGCCCGCCGTCGAGACGCCGACCGTCGACGGTGAGAGGTAGCGGGAGCCCGTGGTGGTCAGGCGGGTGCCGTCCGAGGGGAGGGTGATGATCGCGCCGTCGCCGCCGTCCTCGTAGGTGGCGCCCACGGTCAGATCGGCCTTCTTGTCGCCGTTGAGGTCGGAGAGGAAGACCTCACCGCCGAAGAAGTCGTTCGCCTCGTCCGTGCCGGGGACTCCCGGGGAGTTCTCGTGGAAGTACTGGACGTTGTGCGAGGTGTCGATGCCGGACGGCGAGCCGCGCAGTACGGTCACCGCGCCGGCCTTGCTCGCACCGTCGATGGTCTCCTCGGCGACGCCGATGGCGAGGTCCTGGAGGCCGTCGCCGTTGATGTCACCCAGGGAGACCTCGTAGCCGAACTTGTCGCCCTTCTCGGAGCTGCCGGGTATCGCGCCGGACTCCTGGGTGATGGTGTCGATCTGGTCCACGCGCGGGCCGTCGGCGGAACCGTGGATGACGTTGACCTTGCCGCCCTTGGTGCTGCCGGGCACCGTGTCGTCGAAGAGCATGCCGGTGACCAGGTCACCGAAGCCGTCACCGTTGACGTCGCCGATGGCCGTGATGAAGCCGCCGGGCAGACGCTTGATGCCGGCGCCGGACAGGCCCGACGCGGTGCCGGGCAGGTAGTAATTGGTGCTGAAGTAGGGCTCGTTCTTGTCGTAGGCGCTGACGACGAGGTCGGCGTAGCCCTGGTCGGTGACCTCGCCCGACGTCAGCTGGATGATGCCGTTGCCGGCCCCGCCGAGGATGGGCAGGGCGACGGCCGAGTGCGCGCCCGGGGTTCCGGCCTTGCTGATGCCGCCCTTGAAGACATGCAGGGTGGCGGAAGAGGTGCCGACGGCCAGGTCGGCCTTGCCGTCGCGGTCGAAGTCGCCGGCGGCCAGTGCCGCGCCGAAACGGTCGTGCTGCGAGGGGGCCGGGTCGGGCAGGGTGGCACTGCCGGTGCCGGAGAGGCCGCCGGACGCGCCCCACAGGATCTGTACGGTGCCGCCGTCGGCGTCGCCCGCGACATCCTCGTACGGAGCCGCGACGGCGAGGTCCGCGTAGCCGTCGGAGTTGAAGTCGCCGACGGCCAGGCTCGCGCCGAAGAGGTCATCGGCCTCGGCCGCGCCCGGGACGCCCGGGGAGTTCTGGGTCAGCGTGGTGCGCCGGGAGGCGTCCACGCCGTTCGCCGAGCCGTAGAGCACGGTGACGGCGCCGGCGCCCTTCTTGCCGTCGACGGTGGCGGCGGGCGCGGCGACCGCGAGATCGCGGTAGCCGTCGCCGTTGAAGTCGCCCTGGCGGCCGCCCGCGGCCGGCGCGGCGTTGTCCGCGGCCGAGGCGGTGCCGGTGGCGGCCGTCAGCAGCCCGGCCGCCAGCGCGGTGGCGGC
>NZ_QUAC01000083.1 GCF_003389455.1 Streptomyces inhibens
AGCGCCGGGCCGGCTCGGCCCGGCACCGTTCGGCGCCGGAGGCCGTGCGCCGCCGCCGGACCAGGATCGGCGCGGCCGCCGCCGTGGTGGTCGTCGCGGCCGGTCTGGGCGGCTGGCTGGCCTCGGGCGACGACGAGCCGGGCGACGCCACACCGGGCGTTCATCGGACGGATCAGGACACCCCGTGACGGTCCGGGCCCGCGGGGTGACCGGCCGGCCGTACTGCGGCCCCGTGGCGCCCGCCCACGACCCGCCGTGGGCCCGGTTCTCCCGGGCCCCGGCAGGATCGACCTGCCGGGGCCGGGTCACGCTGACGGCGGCAGCCGTTAGGCTGGGTGCGTGGCAGTCGTCGATGTATCCGAAGAGCTGAAGTCCCTCTCCTCGACCATGGGGTCGATCGAGGCCGTCCTGGACCTCGACAAGATGAGGGCCGATGTCGCCGTGCTCGAGGAGCAGGCCGCGGCGCCGTCCCTGTGGGACGACCCGGAGAACGCGCAGAAGATCACCAGCCGGCTGTCCTACCTCCAGGGCCAGGTGCGCCGGGCCGAGGAGCTGCGCGGCCGCGTCGACGACCTGGAGCTGCTCTTCGAGCTCGCCGAGGACGAGGGCGACGAGGACGCCAGGGCCGAGGCCGAGAGCGAGCTGGCCTCCGTCCGCAAGGCGGTCGACGAGCTGGAGGTCCGCACCCTCCTGTCCGGTGAGTACGACGCCCGTGAGGCGCTCGTCAACATCCGCGCCGAGGCCGGTGGCGTGGACGCCGCCGACTTCGCCGAGAAGCTCCAGCGGATGTATCTGCGCTGGGCCGAGCGGCACGGCTACAAGACCGAGCTCTACGAGACCTCGTACGCGGAAGAGGCCGGCATCAAGTCGACCACCTTCGCCGTCCAGGTCCCGTACGCCTACGGCACGCTCTCCGTCGAGCAGGGCACGCACCGCCTGGTGCGCATTTCGCCGTTCGACAACCAGGGCCGCCGCCAGACGTCGTTCGCCGGCGTCGAGGTGCTGCCCGTCGTCGAGAAGACCGACCACGTCGAGATCGACGAATCGGACCTGCGCGTGGATGTGTACCGCTCCTCGGGCCCCGGTGGCCAGGGCGTCAACACCACCGACTCCGCGGTCCGTCTGACGCACCTTCCGACCGGCATCGTCGTCTCCTGTCAGAACGAGCGCTCGCAGATCCAGAACAAGGCGTCCGCGATGAACGTCCTCCAGGCCAAGCTCCTTGAGCGCCGCCGCCAGGAGGAGCAGGCGAAGATGGACGCGCTCAAGGGCGACGGCGGCAACTCCTGGGGCAACCAGATGCGTTCCTACGTCCTGCACCCGTACCAGATGGTCAAGGACCTGCGGACCGAGTTCGAGGTCGGCAACCCCACCTCGGTGCTCGACGGTGACATCGACGGCTTCCTGGAGGCCGGAATCCGCTGGCGCAAGCAGCAGGAGAAGTAGCGGGCCCGTCCCCTCCGCACGTGAAACAACTGCCTCCTTTGGGGAGGCAGTTGTATTTTGCCGTGGCGATTTGGTCACAGTCGTATGTCCATGTACCGCCCAACTCCCAGTAATTCGGGCATCGAGCCTTTATTCGACCTTGACGATGTTGGCCGAACTGGGAAGGCTGGGCGCGGCATGCGTATGTCTGGGGCGCGTGTATGAACGGGGAAATGAGTGGCCTGCCCGCAGTGCGGGGCCGAAACTCGCGTACCCCCAACGGCTCGTCGCCCCGTACAGCGGTGCTCCAACGACGAGTTCAGCTACTGGGGGTAGCAGTACATGACGAAGAAGACGCGGCTGCGCGTAGCGCGCATTGCGGCCGGTGCGGTGATCGCGGCCGGTGCGTCGCTCACCGCTGCTGGCGCGGCCTCCGCCGCCAGCCCGGGTGACGCCCCGGGCCAGGACGGCGGCATTATCGGCGGCATCATTGGCGGCATCATCGGCGGCGGTGACTCCGGCGGTGACTCCAGCGGCGGCGACACCGTCGGCACCACCGACGGCGGTGAAACCGTCGGCCAGGTCGGCGGCGACACCACCGGCGGCGAGATCGGTGGGGACTCCGGCGGCGAGATCGGTGGCGACACCACCGGTGGCGAGACCACGGGTGGCGAGACCACCGGCGGTCAGACCACGGGTGGCGAGACCACCGGTGGCGAGACCACGGGTGGGCACTCCACCGGCGGTCAGACCACCGGCGGCGAGACCACGGGTGGGCACTCCACCGGCGGTCAGACCACCGGCGGCGAGACCACGGGTGGGCACTCCACCGGCGGTCAGACCACCGGCGGCGAGACCACGGGTGGGCACTCCACCGGCGGCCAGACCACGGGTGGCCAGACCACGGGTGGGCACTCCACCGGCGGCCAGACCACCGGTGGCCACAGCACCGGCGGTGACTCCACCGGCGGTGACTCCACCGGCACCGGCACCGACAACGAGGGCTCCAAGCCGATCGAGCAGCCCGGCCAGGGCAAGGAGCAGATCGCTGACACGCCCGGTCAGGCCAAGCAGCAGGCGAAGGGCGGGGAGCTGGCGGAGACCGGTTCCTCCGGCACCACCGTCCTGCTCATCGGCGCGGCGACGATGATCGCGGGCGGTGTGGGCTTCCGTATGCTGCCCCGTCTGATCAACAAGAACGGCGGCGGCGCGGCAGCGGCCTGACGCTGACGTGACACCACAAGGGGCCCGGGACGCAGCAGCGTCCCGGGCCCCTCGGCGTTCGTGGCACCCGGCTGCCGCCAGGGCGGCGCTCGGGCGGCTTCCTATCGGCGTCAGGCGGCCTGGTGGAGCAGTACACCGACCGCGATCAGCACGATCATCAAAGCCACCAGCATCGCTGGGCTGAGCTGGGCGAACATACNTCGGGCGGCTTCCTATCGGCGTCAGGCGGCCTGGTGGAGCAGTACACCGACCGCGATCAGCACGATCATCAAAGCCACCAGCATCGCTGGGCTGAGCTGGGCGAACATACCGCCCGCTTGCTGCTGGAGCCGTTCTCTGTTCGCCCGGCAGACAGGGCAGCGGCCCTCGCTCACAGGGGCCGCGCAGTTGGCGCACACCAGTCGGTCGTACGTCATGCGACCTCCTTCTCCACTGCACCAACGCACCGGAAGGCGCATTGGTTCCCTCTTCCACTGTGCCAGCTCCAAGACGGAACGGCGCGCCCCGCGGAATTGTGCGCCCTTTTGTCCCGTAGGTGCCGTGAATAAACGCACCAACCCCCTACGGCGACTACGCCGCCGTGCGAGGTTCGCGTATGGTCACGCACACCGACGGGAGCCGCAACTCGGCAACCCGTGCCCCTATCCAGGTCGACCGTGGTGCATCAGTGATCCGATTCGACAACGTCTCCAAGACCTACCCGAAGCAGAACCGCCCTGCACTCAGGGACGTCTCGCTCGAAATCGAGCGCGGCGAGTTCGTCTTCCTGGTGGGCTCCTCGGGCTCCGGTAAGTCCACCTTCCTGCGGCTGCTGCTGCGCGAGGAGCGCGCCAGCCATGGCGCCGTGCACGTACTCGGCAAAGACCTCGCGAAGCTGTCCAACTGGAAGGTCCCGCAGATGCGGCGCCAGGTGGGCACGGTCTTCCAGGACTTCCGGCTGCTCCCCAACAAGACCGTGGGGCAGAATGTCGCCTTCGCCCTTGAGGTCATCGGCAAGCCGCGTGGCCAGATCCGCAAGACGGTCCCCGAGGTCCTCGAACTCGTCGGCCTCGGCGGCAAGGAAGACCGTATGCCGGGCGAACTCTCCGGCGGTGAGCAGCAGCGCGTTGCGATCGCGCGGGCCTTCGTCAACCGCCCGATGCTGCTCATCGCGGACGAGCCCACCGGCAACCTCGACCCGCAGACCTCCGTCGGCATCATGAAGCTGCTGGACCGGATCAACCGGACCGGTACGACGGTGGTCATGGCCACGCACGATCAGCAGATCGTCGACCAGATGCGCAAGCGGGTCATGGAACTTGAGAAGGGCCGGCTCGTACGCGACCAGTCGCGCGGCGTGTACGGCTACCAGCACTGAAAGGACGCCATGCGCGCCCAGTTCGTCCTGTCGGAGATTGGCGTCGGTCTCCGCCGAAATCTCACGATGACCGTCGCCGTCATCGTCTCGGTAGCCCTCTCGCTGGGCCTGTTCGGCGCCTCGCTGCTGATGCGCGACCAGGTCAGCACGATGAAGGGCTACTGGTACGACAAGGTCAACGTCTCCATCTTCTTCTGCAACAAGAACGACGCCGAATCCGGCAACTGCGCCAAGGGCGCGGCCACTCAGCAGCAGAAGAACGAGATCAAGGCCGAGCTCGACCGGCTGCCGATCGTGCAGAAGCCGGTGGTGTACGAGTCCAGCGACCAGGCGTACAAGCACTACAAGGAGCAGTTCGGCGACACGCCCGTCGCCGGACTGGTGACGCCCGACCAGCTTCCGGAGTCCTTCCGCGTCAAGCTCAAGGACCCGACGAAGTACGCCGTCATCAAGTCGGCGTTCTCCGAACGCCCCGGCGTCCAGGAGGTGCAGGACCAACGGGACACCGTTGAGCCGCTGTTCAACCTCCTCAACGGCATGAACATCGCCGCGCTGTGTGTGATGGGGCTGATGCTCGTCGTTGCGCTGATGCTGATCGTCAACACCGTCCGGGTGTCGGCGTTCAGCCGGCGGCGGGAGACCGGGATCATGCGGCTGGTGGGAGCGTCCAGCTTCTACATCCAGATGCCGTTCATCCTGGAGGCCGCCATCGCGGGCCTGCTCGGCGCCACCTTCGCGTGTGTGCTGATCGTCGGCGGCAAGTACGTCCTCATCAACAACTGGCTGGCGAAGAAGATCCAGGTGATCAACTTCATCGGCTGGGACTCGGTGGCCGCGGTCCTCCCGCTGGTCCTCCTGATCGGGCTGCTGATGCCCGCGCTCGCCGCGTTCTTCGCGCTGCGCAAGTACCTCAAGGTGTGAGCTTTGCCAAGGGGCGCCGTACGGTCAACTCGCCGTACGGCGCCCTTTTGTCCCCTAGACTCACCGCCATGTCGGGCCCGTGTTCGTACGACCGGCCCCGCCGCATTCGCCGCGGGGCGGCCCTGACGTTGTTCCTCGCGGGCGTGCTCGCCACCGGTGCGGCGACCGGCACTTGGAGCGACCGGGCCGAGGGCGCCGCGCAGCGGACCGCCAGGGACCGTACGGCTTTCGGGGCGCACACCCCCGAATCCGCCACCGCGGACCGCGCGGCCGTCGAACGGGCCGCTTCCGAGGCCATCGCGGACGGCAAGTCCGGTGCGCAGGCCGCCGCCGACGTCGTCAGCCGCAGCGGCGACCGCTGGTCGACGATCTACACGCCGGGCGAGTTCGAGGACTTCCAGGAGCAGCTGGACGGCGCCTACGTCGGCGTCGGGCTGTGGGTACGGCAGGTGGCCGGCGGCCGGACCGAGGTGTCCCGGGTCCAGCCCGGCGGCCCCGCGGCCCGGGCCGGTATCGCCGTGGGCGACAGGCTGCGCGCCGTCGACGGCCTGACCACCCGGGGCCGGCCGGTCACCGAGATCGTCGCCCGGTTGCGCGGTGACGTCCCCGACGGCTCCTGGGGTCGCGCCGCCGGCGCCGGCACCCCCGTGGAGCTGGACCTCCAGCGCGGCGCCCGGCACTGGACCACGACCCTGCACCGCACCCGCCTCAGAACCCGGAACGTCGTCACCGACCGGCCGGCCGGCGCCCACGGCCCGACCCGGGTCAAGATCGCCGCGTTCGCCAAAGGCACCGGCGACGCGGTCCGCCGGGCGGTGCGCCGCGCCTCCCCGCACGGCGGCCTGCTGCTCGATCTGCGCGGCAACACCGGCGGCCTGGTCACCGAGGCCGTCGCCACCGCCTCCGCCTTCCTCGACGGCGGCCTGGTCACCACGTACGACGTACGCGGAAGCCAGCGCGCCCTGTACGCCGAGCGGGGCGGCAACACCCGCCTCCCACTGGTCGTCCTCGTCGACGGCGGCACGATGAGCGCCGCCGAGCTGCTGGCCGGCGCCCTCCAGGACCGCGGCCGGGCGGTCGTCGTCGGCTCCCCGACCTTCGGCAAGGGTTCGGTGCAGATGCCCAGCGAGCTGCCGGACGGCTCGGTGGCCGAGCTGACCGTCGGCCACTACCGCACTCCGTCCGGCCGGACCGTCGACGGCGCCGGCATCACCCCCGACCTGGTGGTCGAGGATCATGCCGAAAAACGGGCTCGCACAGTATTGAGTGGCCTCGGGACCGGTGCTTAGTGCGAAAATGGCGACACTATGAGCAAGCAGACCAAGGACAAGGACAAGACGCCCGGGCGCAAGCTCGTGGCGCAGCACAAGAAGGCGCGGCACGACTACCACATTCTGGACACCTATGAGTGTGGCCTGGTGCTGAGCGGCACCGAGGTGAAGTCGCTGCGACAGGGCCGGGCGTCGCTGGTGGACGGATTCGTCCAGATCGACGGCAATGAGGCCTGGCTGCACAACGTACACATCCCCGAATACGCGCAGGGAACGTGGACGAACCACGCGGCCCGGCGCAAGCGCAAGCTGCTGATGCACCGCGCCGAGATCGACAAGCTGGAGTCCAAGAGCCAGGAGTCGGGGCACACGATCGTGCCGCTGGCCCTCTATTTCAAGGACGGCCGGGCCAAGGTCGAGATCGCCCTGGCCAAGGGCAAGAAGGAGTACGACAAGCGGCAGACGCTCCGCGAGCAGCAGGACCGCCGTGAGACGGACCGGGCGGTCTCGGCGGCCAGGCGGCGGCAGCGGGCCTGAGCGCGGCCCGGCAGGAATACGCTGGCAACTTCGTCCGTTGTTCACGTACGATGGCAAGGCACCCCAGGAGGGGTGCAGGTACCACCTTGATAAAAAAACATGGGGATGATCGGTTTCGACAGCGGATGTCGAAGCAGGGGAAGCGAGTCGAGGAAGCGGCAATGATCTCGTTAACCATATGTCGCAACCAATAATCGCCAATACCAAGCGCGATTCCTTCGCCCTCGCTGCCTAAGTAGCGACTTGCGAAGTGTCAGCCCGGGGCTGTTCCCGACCCGGATCCTGGCATCAGCTAGGGAACTAAACTTCTAGACCCGGTCACGGGGCCTAGGAGGAAATCAAACAGTGGCTGGGCCCGTCGGAGACTTGTTCGCGTGATCTCCGGGGCCGAGAAAATCGCAGCGAACTGCACTCGGAGAAGCCCTGATTCTGCACCGTTGGACGCGGGTTCGATTCCCGCCATCTCCACTCATCCCATGTAAGCCGTTGCCCCGCGAGACTCTCGCGGGGCAGCGGCTTTTTTGCTGCGGGTCACCAGGGTGATCGCGACGGCGAGGGCAGCCGCCGTGGCGGGGACCGTGTAGGCGGTGCCGGGCCCGGTCAGGTGTTCCACGGCCCAGCCGCCCGCTGCCGAGCCGGCCGCGATGCCGCCCAGCAGGGCCGTCACGGCGAGCGTCATCCCCTCGTTCAGCTGGCCCGCGGGCGTGCGGGACTGGACCAGGCCCATGCCGGTGACCATGGTCGGTGCGGTGGCCATACCGGCCGCCAGGAGGGCGACGGCCAGCGCCGCCGGGCTTCCGGCCGAGGCGGCGAGCAGGGGCAGCAGCATCAGGGCGGCCATTGCGCCGACGCAGGTCAGGAAGCGGCGGTGGGTACGGCCCGCCGGGGGCAGCAGGCCGTAGAGCAGTCCGGCCGCGCAGGAGCCGGCCGCCTGGAGGGCCAGCATGCCGCCCGCGGCGGAGCGGATGCCGTGGTCGTCGGCGTAGGCGATCGTCACCACCTCCAGCGAGCCGAAGATCGCGCCGGTGCAGAGGAAGGTGATCAGGAGGGGTGGGAGGCCGGGGACGCGCAGGGGCGAGCGGGTGGGGGCATGGGCCGCCGTCCGGGCGGCCACCGGGGGTTCGGTGCGGCGCTGGGCCGCGAAGAGCAGCACACCGGTCAGCAGCAGCGCCGCGGCCACCGCCGTACCCGCCTCCGGGAAGAGCGTGGTGCACAGCAGCGTGGCGAGCACCGGGCCGAGCATGAAGCACAGCTCGTCCGCGGCCTGTTCGAAGGAGTTGGCGGTGTGCCGGGCGGCCGGATCGTCGCTGAAGAGGTGTGCCCAGCGGGCGCGGGACATCCCGCCGGTGTTGGGGGTGGTGGCGGTGGCGGCGTACGAGGCGAAGAGGGTCCAGGCGGGCGCGTCGTAGCGGACGCACAGGAGGAGCGAGAGGGAGCCGAGGACGGCGAGCACGGTGGCCGGGACCGCGATACGGGACTGGCCGTAGCGGTCGATCAGCCGGGCGGTCCACGGCCCGACCAGCGCCGTTGCCGCAAGTCCCGTGGCGGTGACCGCCCCGGCCAGCGCGTAGGAGCCACGCGAGCCGGCGATCATCAGGACCGCGCTGATGCTGAGCATCCCCATGGGCAGGCGGGCCAGCAGATTGGCGGCGGTGAAGGCGCGGGTGCCGGGGACGGCGAAGATCCGGCGGTAGGGGGCGAACGGGCCGCGGCGGGCGCGGCGGCGCGGGGCGGGGCGTACTGGCGGGGAGGTCACGGGCCGGGCGGCGAGGAAGAGGATCATGTCTCTACGGTCGTGGCTGCCCCCACCGGCCGTCCAACACCTGATCAGCCCCCATTCACGCATCTGGATTGTCATCGCGTCGCGCCGCTGGACACTGCCAGGATGGCACGATGCCGTACGACATCGATCCGCGTCTGCTCCGCGCGTTCACCGCCGTCGCCGACGAGCTGCACTTCACCCGGGCCGCCGCCCGGCTGTACGTCGCCCAGCAGGCCCTGAGCCGCGATATCCGCCGGCTGGAGCGGGAGTTGGGCGCCACGCTGTTCGTGCGGAGCACCCGCCGGGTCGCGCTGACGGCCGACGGGGAGCGGCTGCTGCCGTACGCGCGGCGGGTGTTGACCGCGCAGGACGAGCTGACCGCCGCGTTCCGGCCGGTCCCCGAGCGGCCGCTGCTGGTCGATGTCGGGGTTCCCATCGGCACCGCCCACGGGGTGCTGGAGGCGGCCAGGGGCCGGGTGCCGGACAGCTGTGAGCTGGTCGCCCGCTTCCACAGCGGGCTGACGGGTGCGGCGGCCGAGGTGGCGGCCGGGCGGCTCGATGTCTCCTTCGGCCGTGTCGCGGCGCTGCCGGCGGGCGTGCGGGCCGGTCTCGACCATCAGCCGGTCCGGCTGGAGCCGATGGCGGTACTGCTGCGCGACGATCATCCGCTGGCCGCACGGCCCGCCGTCCCGCTCGCGGAGCTGGCCGGCGAGACGCTCTATGCGGCCGCCGGCAATCCGCAGACCGCGGAGTGGACGGACCTGGCCGAGCGGCTCTTCGCGGGGCGCGGCATCGCGATGGCCGAACCGTTCCCGGAGATCGAGGGTTCGCAGGAGTTCGTACGGGTGGTGCGCAAGCAGGGGTGGTCGGTGCTGGCGAGCGTGGAGTTCATCGAGGTGCCGGGGATGGTGCTGCGGCCGATCGTGGACCCCGTACCGCTGTCGCCCATATCGATGGTGTGGCGGCGCGGGCTGCGGCATCCGGGGCTGGAAGCGCTGCGGGCGGCCGCACGGGAACTGGGCGAGCGGCACGCCTGGTCGGCGCTGCCCGGGAGCGCATGGTGGCTCCCGGAGGCGGATGCGCGGGTGATGGGGGTGCGCGGGTGAGGGCCCGGCGCTGATCGACTTACGGAAGAAGGTACGGCCGCACAGGCAACCTCGGGCGCGCGAAAGCTTTCCTTAACGGCAGGGACTCGTGTGTCGAACGAACAGGGGGAGTCGTGCAACGGCGTTCACGTCTTGCGGTGGTGTCGGCCGCGCTGACCATATCCGTCATGGCGGGCCTGGCCCTGACGGCCTGCGGCTCACCGCGGATGGCGGCACTGCACGCCAACTGCACGACCAAGGGCCTGCGGTGGAAGCTCACCGTCCTGAAGAGGAAGCCGCACACCAAGCACCGCGAGGCCCGGCTGTCCATCGTCAACACGGGCTCCGGCCCGTGTGTGTTCCGCGGCTTCCCGGTCGTCGAGGTCCACCTCGGCAAGGCGACCGAGTCCGATGGCGAAGGCCATGGCCGGGCCCTGCCGATAGACCTGCGGCGCGGCGGCAAGATCACGACCGGCCTGCGCTACAAGGACTGTCCCAAGGACGCGCCGTTGAGCGACCCCATGGCCGTCACCAACGACCTCGCCGTGGTGTCCGCCCCGCACGACTACCCGGGCCGGCAGGCGGTCGCGGCACGGGACGAGGCGGGCAAGCGCCTGTCGATGTACATCTGCGCGGAAAAGATATGGATGGACCCGCCACGGGAAGCGGCCGAGTAGCCCCGGTTACGGGCCTGTTGTGGCGGCAGCGGTACGTGCGGCGAACGAGGTGAACGAGGCCCAGACACCCGGCGAGAAGTCGAGGTGCGGGCCTTGGGGGTCCTTGGAGTCGCGGACGTGGATGGTGGTGGGGTGGGCTGACACCTCTACGCAGTTGCCGCCTTGTTCGCTGCTGTGGCTGGACTTGTGCCAGGTGTAGGCGACTTCTAGGCAGGCGCCGCCCTCGCTGCCGCTGTAGCTGGACTTGAACCACGTCAGATGGGTCATCGCTCTCCTAGCAGCCGGTCCAGCAGGCCCATGGTTTCCTCTGCGTCGAGGGCCTGCATTCGCAGCATTCCATATTTCTGAGCGAGGATGCTGACCTCGTCGGCGTCGGAAGTCAGCTCGCTGCTGCGTTGCGCCTCGGTATAGGCGAGGTGCTGGTGGTCGGCGGTTTCCAGCAGTACGAACGGTCCGTCGAGCCCGGCGTGATGCTCTCGCTTCAGTGGCAGGACCTGAACGGATACGCCGGTGAGTTCCGCGCACTGACGCAGGTGGGAGATCTGGCCCCGCATGATCTCGCGGCCCCCGATGTTGCTCAGCACGGTGGCCTCGGAGATGACGAAGCTGGCGGTGACGGGGTTCGTCTTGTGCAGGATCTGCTGGCGTTCCAGTCGGTCCGTGACGCTCTGCTCGACCTTCTCCTCGCTGAGGTGCGGGATTTTGCTGCGGAACGTGGCGCGCGCGTAGTCCTCGGTCTGCAGTAGGCCAGGGATGACACCGTTCTCGTACCAGCCGAGCGAGAGGGCCTGCCGCTCATAGGCCATGAAATCCTCCGCCCAGATCGGATACTTCTCCTTCGGAGGCAGCTTCGCCACCCCCGTCGCCAGCGCCCCGCCCGTGTTCAGGAGCTGGTCGAACTCGGTCGCCAGATGCGGCATCAGGGCCCGCCTGCCCTGTTCGATGGAGGCGATGGTCTCCTCGGACGCGGTGCTTCGTTCCCCGAGGCCGCGCTGGGTGAGGCCGGCGTTGATGCGGAACAGCGCCAGCTGTGCACCGATGACTTCCATCGCTGCGGAGTGCCGGTTCTTGGGCTTCTTTCGCGGCTGCATGGCGTTCCACTCCCCGTACTTGGGCGCCTGTGACCGTATGTCCACCCGTACTCACCAGGAGTACGGATTCACGCACTGTGCAGCGTAGTTACACACTGCGACCGTCACTGCGTGAACGCAAAGATTCAACTGACCGGCCTCGGGGCGAGGGGCGTGTACTACAACCGTTGGACAGCTGTTTTACGCGGCGTTAATCTGTCCTGTATGGCAGCGACGATAGGGTTTCGGCCCACCGAAGAGGATGCGCGGATCATCAAGGACGCCATGCGCGGTGGCGAGGGCACCAGTGACGTGATCCGGCGTGCGCTGCGACTCCTGGAGCGTGAGGTATGGCTCTCCCGTGCCCGCAGCGACGCGGAACGCCTGGCCGATGAGGACCTGACAACGGAAGAGGACGCCTGGTGATCCGTGGCGCCGTCTATCGGGTCGACTTCGGCGATGCGAAGCGTGGGCACGAGCAGCGAGGGCGCCGTTTTGGCCTGGTGCTGAGCCCGACATCCATGCCTTGGAGCGTCGCCACCGTTGTCCCGACGTCCACCAGCGCACAGCCCTCGGTGTTCCGGCCCGAGGTCGAACTGGCAGGGACCAGCACGAGGTTTCTGGTCGATCAGATTCGCACGGTGGATACCTCATTCATTCATGGCGATCCCATCCACTATCTCGACCGTGATGAACTCGCCGAAGTCGAACACGCTGTGACGCGTTACCTCGGTCTCTGACGAGGGCCGCCCGCCCCTCACCGCCCCCCGCCGCATCGCGTGAGTGCAAGGTTTCGTACGCGTCACCGGGCGGCACCGTACGGAAACCCGCTGTCCCTAGCGTCGGTGAGCAGGACCCGACCCCTGGGAGGCGCGATGACGGCCGCGGCAGCAGATACCCGTAGCGAAAGCCCTGATGGCAGCTCTGATGGCAGCCCTGATGACACCCCGGTCGGCAGTCGTGGTGAGGGCCGCGTGAGGCGGGGCGGACGGTGGATCGAACACTGGGACCCCGAGGACGAGGGGTTCTGGCAGGAGTCGGGGGAGCGGATCGCGCGGCGCAATCTGGCGTTCTCCGTGCTCTCCGAGCACATCGGGTTCTCCATCTGGAGCCTGTGGTCGGTGATGGTGCTGTTCATGGGGCCCGAGTACGGGGTCGATCCGGCCGGGAAGTTCTTCCTGGTGGCCATGCCGACGCTGGTGGGCGGGGTGCTGCGGGTGCCGTACACCTTCGCGGTGGCGCGGTTCGGCGGGCGTAACTGGACGGTGCTGAGCGCGCTGCTGCTGCTGGTGCCGACCGCGGTGGCGGCGGTGGTGATCGAGCCGGGCACCTCGTACTCGACGTTCATGGTGGTCGCGGCGCTGGCGGGGGTCGGCGGCGGGAACTTCGCCTCGTCGATGACGAACATCAACTCCTTCTTTCCGCTGCGGAAGAAGGGCTATGCGCTGGGGCTGAACGCCGGCGGCGGCAACATCGGTGTGCCGGTGATCCAGCTGCTGGGGCTGCTGGTGATCGGGACGGCGGGGGCCGCGCATCCGCGGATCGTGCTGGCCGTGTACGTACCGCTGATCGTGGTCGCGGCGGTGCTCGCGGCGCTGTTCATGGACAACCTCGGGCCGGTGACGAACGACACCGGGGCGGCCCGGGACGCGGCCAAGGAGCCGCACACCTGGGTGATGTCGCTGCTGTACATCGGCACGTTCGGGTCGTTCATCGGCTACAGCTTCGCGTTCGGGCTGGTGCTGCAGAACCAGTTCGCGCGCACGCCTCTCCAGGCGGCGTCGCTGACGTTCATCGGGCCGCTGCTGGGGTCGTTGATCCGGCCCGTCGGCGGGCGGCTGGCGGACCGGTTCGGCGGTGCCCGGATCACGCTGGGGAACTTCGCGGCGATGGGCCTGGCCACGGGGGTCGTCATCTACGCCTCGGCGGTGCGGTCGCTGCCGGTGTTCCTCGTCGGGTTCATCGCGCTGTTCGTGCTGACGGGGCTCGGCAACGGCTCCACGTACAAGATGATCCCGGGGATCTTCCAGGCCCAGGCGCTGCGGCGCGGGCTGGCGGGGGAGGAGGCCGCGGCGTACGGGCGCCGGCTGTCGGGGGCGGCGATGGGGCTGATCGGGGCGGTGGGCGCGCTCGGCGGGCTGGCCATCAACCTCGCCTTTCGCCAGTCGTTCCTGGTGGCCGGGTCGGGCACGCCGGCGTTTGTGTCGTTCCTGGTCTGCTACGTGGTGTGCGGCGCGGTGACCTGGGCCGTATACCTGCGGCCTGTGGCCCGCGCACGGCGTACGGCGCGGGTGGAGACGGGCGAGACGGCCGCGGCCGCCGAGCGGCGGCCGGTTTACGCGGAGGTGTGAGGCGGCGGGGGCAGGTGCGGCGGCCGCGTCCGGGCCGCCGCACAGCCCTCGGCCCCCCGGCGCCGTAACCGTGGGGAAATACTGGAGGACCGGGCCTGTCACGTGCCGTTGGCACGGTGGGCACCTTGGCACTCCGTGCCGCCCGAGCCGCGGCGGTACGGGAGCAGGATGCTGCACAACCACTCTGGGCGGAGCGGGACCATGCACGATCACCAGCAGGAGCACGGCGGGCAAGTACGGACGGAGCCGGGGACGGGACTGGCCGTCCGGCCGCTGGACGGGTTCACCGTCGGGGTCACCGCGGCCCGGCGGGCCGAGGAGCTGGGCGCGCTGCTGGAGCGGCGGGGCGCACAGGTGCTGCACGCGCCCGCGCTGCGCATCGTGCCGCTGCCGGACGACACCGAGCTGCTCGCGGTGACCCGGGACCTGATAGACCACGCCCCCGATGTCGTCGTGGCCACCACCGCCATCGGGTTCCGTGGCTGGATCGAGGCCGCGGAGGGGTGGGGGCTCGGTGAGGCGCTGCTGGACCGGCTGACCGGGGTGGAGCTGCTGGCGCGCGGGCCGAAGGTGCGCGGCGCGATCCGGGCGGCCGGGCTGACCGAGAAGTGGTCACCGGCCTCCGAGTCGATGGCCGAGGTGCTGGACCGGCTGCTGGAGGAGGGCGTCTCCGGGCGCCGGGTGGCCCTTCAGCTGCACGGGGAGCCGCTGCCGGGGTTCGTGGAGGCGTTGCGGGCCGACGGCGCGGAGGTCGTCGGCGTCCCGGTGTACCGCTGGATGCCGCCGGAGGACATCGGGCCGGTCGACCGGCTGCTGGACGCGGTGGTCGCGGGCGGCCTGGACGCGGTGACCTTCACCAGCGCGCCGGCCGCGGCGTCGCTGCTGCGCCGGGCCGAGGAGCGCGGTATCCGGGAGCGGGTGGTGACGGCGCTGCGGCAGGAGGTGCTGCCGGTGTGTGTGGGGCCGGTGACCGCGCTGCCGCTGCAGGCCGAGGACATCCCCACGCTCCAGCCGGAGCGCTTCCGGCTGGGGCCGCTGGTGCAGTTGCTGTGCCGGGAACTGCCCGGCCGGGTACGGCCGTTGCCGGTGGCCGGGCGGCGGATGGAGATCCGCGGGCACGCCGCCGTGGTGGACGGCGCGCTGCGGCCGGTGCCGCCGGCCGGGATGGCGCTGCTGCGTGCGCTGGCCCGCCGTCCCGGCTGGGTGGTCTCCCGCGCGGACCTGCTGCGCGCGCTGCCGGGCGCGGGCCGCGACGAGCATGCGGTGGAGACCGCGATGGCCCGGCTGCGGGTGGCGCTGGGCGCGCCCAAGCTGATCCAGACGGTCGTCAAGCGCGGGTACCGGCTGTCGCTCGACCCGCATGCGGACACCGACAAGTACGGCGGCGCGTAGTAGGGCGTTGTTAGGTGGTGTCGTAGGGCTGCCAGGGGGTGGGTTGGTGGCAGGTGGGGCAGGTGCCGGTCCAGGTGGCCAGGACTCGACCTGCGCGCCACGACCCTCACCACCCAGATCGCCGCGCTCGTCCGCGACGCCGGAACCACCACGACGGGCATCGACGACCGTGCCCAACTGCTTCGCACCGAGGCTCGCCTCGCCGGCCTGGCCTCAGCGGAAGCGACGATGGAGTTGGCCCTGTGCTTCCGTCACACCGTCCGCGACCCCCACGACGGGATCGCCGCCACCATTGGCAGGCTGCGGGAGCTGACCCGGGAGGGCCACTACGCCTACTACGTCGACATCG
Organism: Streptomyces inhibens; assembly: GCF_003389455.1. Taxonomy (GTDB): domain Bacteria; phylum Actinomycetota; class Actinomycetes; order Streptomycetales; family Streptomycetaceae; genus Streptomyces; species Streptomyces inhibens. Next base: position 15,422 of record NZ_QUAC01000083.1, read on the forward strand.
CCCGTTTCATGGCCGCCCTCCCGCTCGATGTGCGCTACTCAGCGCGCTGGATCGCCGGCCAGCAGGCCACCCGGGAGCGGTGACGTGACCTGGCCACCACCCGGCGCGACCGTATGCGCACTGCCCAATAAAGCGCTGCGGCCCCGCCGTACCGACGGGGCCGCAGTTGCGTGGATGCGGTCAAGCGTTGAGGTCCAGGACGCGGACCGGCTCACCATTCCACCGTTTCGGGGCGATTGCCGGGTACCCGCATGCGTCTTGGGGACCTGCCCGCCGGTGCAACCGAACCGGCCGGAAAGCATCTGAAATTTGGCCTGAACCGCGAATGGCTATCACTTTGTGACGGGCGTCACCACTTATTGCTCAGTATCTAACTTGCGCGAACATTAAATTCCTATAAAGTCGGCTCAGTTGACCACGCACGGGGGTGCAATCGCGAGTCAACGCAGCGTTTTCCCTCGTGCGTTTCGATCCATAAGCTCAGGGGGAATTAGATTATGAAACTTCTTTCGAAGAAGGCTGCGCGAGTTGCGGCTGTCGGAGGAGTAGTCCTCGCTGCCATGGGTTCTACGGTAGCCTACGCCGGAACATCCTCGACCGAGTTGAGCAATGGGCGGTTGAGCTTCGAAGCATTCAACGGCCGCGAAAGAAGTCTCCCGGCTAGCAAGTTCTATTCTGCAACGCAGTACAAGAAGACCGGCGGCGGTACCGTCACTGTGGTATTCGGCATGACCACAGAAAAGATTCTCGTGAAGAGCCCCGCCAAGACCGTGAAGAATGGACAGACGGTAGGGCATTCCTGGGGTGGCCGAAGTGTCTCCGACACGGGGGACTGCAGTGCCACTGGCTTCATGAAGTCGGACGGCTCCACGTACTACACACCTCCGGTCAACGGACTCTGCTGATCTAGGGGGTGCACGCAGAATGTCTGATGCCTCTGCAACGCTTCGCCCGGCTTCTCTCCGGAAGGCGCATCGGGTAGCAGGGTATTCATCTTCTGTGTGCACCCCTTCTTTGCTCTCGCCCCCGCTCACCTTGAGAGACACGTACGGTGATTGAAGCCTCCATCAGCGCACTACCCGGCCTGGTCTCGCTATTCGTCGTTGCCACGGTACTGCTTGGCCTGCCGGCGGCCCTGATCGCCGGGGCCAAGAAAAAATCCATCGTTCTGTCACTGTTGTTCGCCGCGACGCTGGCCGGCATCCTCACCGTGACCATGACCCCGGGTAGCAGAGGAGTTGGGCAGGCCCGGGTATGCGACGCCGGCCTGCCCCTTGGTGCCTTCCTCGCCTCTGAGTCGGCGCAGCTGAACTTCCTGCTGTTCGTCCCGGTGTCGGTCACAGCGACCCTGCTCTTCCGTCGCCCGATCAGCGTGGCCGTCGGCTCAGTGGTACTGGCCTTCTCTATCGAGCTTGCCCAGGCGTGGCTTGCGGAAGGTCGTGCCTGTACCTATGACGACATCACCGCGAACGCCATCGGAGGGGTCGGGGGTGTGCTCTGCACTACCGTGTACCTCTGGGTAAAAGAGCGCCAGGCCCCATTCACTCTCAGGGACATCCTGTGGGGCACGGGACTGGCCGCTGTCACTGGAGCGGCACTCACGGCTGCCTTCCATTTCTCCATCACCACCGTTGACGGGGACGCGAGACAGAACCAAGCGCAGCAGAAGTTCCGCGATACCGATCAGCAGGACCAGTGGATGAACCGGACGGTTGTCAAAATCTATGGTCAGCAGACGGAAGTCACGGAAACCGGAATGCAAGAACTGGGGCACGGACGTTGGCGCCTCACCGCTAAGACGGCGCGCGGTGAAATCTCTGCTCTCTGGCCGGACCGTAAGCTCGAAAGTGTGTGGTCAAAGAACAATAAGGATGATGGCGGAAATCTGACCGACGTGGAGATGAAGGCAGCGGCAGAACGCTTCGGGAAAGAATGGTTTCCGGACGAGACGGCAGGATCGAGAACAAACTTCAGGGCAGTCGCAGAGCAGCGCGGAGCGCATCTCCTTAACTATCGCCGCTACGTCCACGGGGTCATGATGCCGATGCGTGTGGACATCATCGTCACGACGTCAGGCCGCATTATGGGAGTCACGGCACAGACCACCGCTGACCCCTCCCTGCCAAAGGCGACGGTCACAAAGAAGGAAGCCAAAAAGCTGGCAGAACAGGCATCGGATCGAACTGAGGCAGACCCTGTCTCACTTCTCGCCCGGCGAGTCAGTGGAAGCTGGCGACCTGTATGGATGATCGGCCTGAAGGCGCACGGTTCTGATGAAAACACCGAAACAATGTTCCTCGATGCAGTGACCGGAAAGCGGGTACAGCCCCAGAATTCCGAAGCACCACTTCCTGGGCAGACCGGCAAAGCTAACCTGTGATGACGAAAGTTTCGGCAGGCTCAGCGCGGCTTGAATGCTGAGCCTGCCAGCAGCGACGCCAAAATGCTGCTGAAACCAAGATCGGGAGTACGACGCTGAAAAGCGCCACGGGCCAGGACGCTCGGATCGCTGGTTCCAGCGAACAGACTCCCAGCCACGACAGGTACCCGCCTTGCGTGAAGACCAGGACCTCACCGGGGCACTCAGCAGCCTCGGTGACGAGCTGCGCTTCGGCCGCCACGACAGTGCCGGGGCCGGTGGGCGCGGGCTCCACCTCGCTGGTGCCGAGTTCGAAGTAGGCGGTACCGCACCCGCATGTGCAGCGCGCTCGGACGCTGAGGTGCGGAACCTGCCTTCGGAGCGCGACATGAACCGGATTGTCCGTTTCCGGGGCTACGGCAAGCACGGGTAGGGCGTGTCCGCCGGACCGGCCCCGGAGGCTCAGGTCGGGTTGTTGACCCGGATCTTGGACTGGCCGTGCGGGCGCTTCTCCCAGTCGTCCATGAAGCGGGCCTCCAGCCCGTGCTTGCGGGCCAGTTGCAGCAGGGTGTCGGTCCGGTAGTAGAAGTCCTCGCGCAGCACCTGGTGTTCGGTGCCCTCGGTGCGGTCGAAGGTGAAGTCGAAGAAGCCGCCGGGGGCCAGGATCCGGCCGACATGGGCGAGGCATTCGTCGATGACGTCGAGCGGTGAGTGCGAGAAGACGCTGTGCGCGTGGACGACGTCGAAGTGGGCGGTCGGCAGGAACTCCAGCTTGAGGTCCTGGGTGATCGTCAAGTGCGGGAGCTTGTCCTGTAGTTCGTAGGTCGTCAGGGTGCGCTTCGCGGCTATCAGGATGTCCGGTGAGATGTCGATGCCGTAGTAGTTGCCGGCGTCCAGGTGGGAGATGAAGCGCCAGCCGGCGCGCAGATTGCCGCAGCCGATGTCCAGCATCCGGTGGCCGGGCTTCAGACCGTGTTCGGCCAGGTAGTCGAACTGCATCTCGCCCAGCGCCAGCCAGCGGTCGTGGCTGCGGCTGCCGACCGCGGCCTCCGGGTTGCGCCCGGCGTCGGAGGCCATCACCGCCCGGTAGTACGCGACATGGTCGGGGTGCTTGAGGCGCAGCCAGGTGTCGCGGGCGGTGCGCTTGACGTACGGGGTGACTTTGGCCGGGTTACGGACCGCGTAGCCGATTTTGTGGGTCAGGCTGGCGCGGTTCGTGAGCAGGGACTTGCGCGACATGGAGACCTTCGTCCTGGAGGGGCAGCGAGCGCTACGACAGGGGCGGCGCGGTGCGCAGGAGCCCGCGGGCCGCCCACGTCGCGGACTATACATCAGCTGTATACGCACGGCGTCTACTGCCCGTGTCTACGCACGGTGTCTACGGCGGATGCCCGCGCGGAGTGGCGGCCTCCGGAGGGTTCCGGCCGGCTCGTGCGCCGGGCACTCTGGGAGCACACGCGTTTGGTCCCTAAGGAGTGACAGGCACATGGCGGCGCCTTGCGACCTGCGGTTCGACTGCGGGCGGATCTGCCTGGACCTGGTGGCCACCACCGGCGGCGCCCCCGCCGAACGGCTCACCGGCCCCGCGCAGCTGTCGGCCTGGCTGGCCGGAGCCGGTCTGGTGCCGCACGACGCCCCGCTGGACGGCGTCGACGGCCGCTGGGTCGCCCGCTTCCGGGCGCTGCGCGCGCTGCTGTGCCGTGTGGTGCACGACGAACTGCGGGGCCGGGCGGCCGACGCCGACCTGGCGCTGCTCAACTCCGCCGCCGCGGCCGGAGCGCCGCCCGCCCTGCACGCGGTGCGTACCGCGGACGGCGCCCTGGCCGCCGCGCTC
>NZ_QUAC01000089.1 GCF_003389455.1 Streptomyces inhibens
TGGCCGGCGCGGCGCTGCGGGCCGGCGTCGCGGTCGCGTCCGGCCGCCCCTCCTTCGCCGCCGAGCCGCCGGCCGCCCATTTCCGGCTGAGCTTCGCCGCCGCGGCCGGCACCGGCGACATCGCGGAAGGCATCCGCAGGCTCCGTACGGCCTGCACGGAACTGGCGGTCCCGGTGGACTGACCAGGCGCTCGTCCGCCTATGGGTCCGGCCTATCGGTTCGACGCCGCCCCCACCCGTCTGCCAACCTCCGGGCATGACCGAACACGCCCTCGACGGCTACGAGATCTCCACCGACCCGGCGCGCTTGGACGCCGACCTGGTCCACCACTGGCTGTCCACCGACGCCTACTGGGCCCTGGACCGCCCCCGGAACCTGCATGACCGCGCCGTCGCGGGCTCGCTCAACTTCGGCCTGTACGAGTCCGGTTCCGGCCGCCAGGCCGCATACGCCCGTCTCGTCACCGACCACGCCACCTTCGCCTGGCTCTGCGATGTCTATGTCTGCCGCGACGACCGCGGCAAGGGCCTGGGCACGGCCCTGGTCGAGGCCATCGCCGATCACATGGGGCCCAGCGGGCTGAGCCGGCTGACACTCGCCACCAAGGACGCCCACGGTGTGTACGAGAAGGTCGGCTTCCGCAGCCTGGTGTCCCCGGAACAGTGGATGACCCTCGGGCTGATCGACCCGGGTCCTGTCGATATCTGATCAACCGGGGTCGTCCGGCCGGTGCTGCTCTTACCATCGGCGAATGAGCGTTCGACTCAAACTGCTCGCCGCGGCCCGCAGCTCCTCGCTGCTGGAGACGCGGTTCGACGACGACCGCCCGCTCGACGCCGCCGGATGGTACGAGGCCGAACGGGCGGCCCCTGTCCTGTGCCGGCTGGCCGCCGCGGAACTGCGCTACTGCTCGCCGTCCGCGCGCTGCCGGGAAACCGGCGAGGCGCTCGGACTGCGCCCGCTCGCCCAGCCGGCGCTCCGCGACTGCGACATGGGCCGCTGGCGCGGCCGTACGCTGGGCGAGGTGACCGCCGCCGAGCCGCGCGCGGTGGAGGCCTGGCTCGCCGACCCGCGCTCCGCCCCGCACGGCGGGGAATCGCTGCTGGCCTTCATCACCCGCGTCGGCGGCTGGCTGGACACCCGGCCCGTCGAGGACGCCGACGGGCTCCTCGCGGTCGCCGAGCCCGGCGTCGTCCGCGCCGCCCTGGTCTATGTGCTCCAGGCGCCGCCGCACGCGTACTGGCGGATCGATGTCCAGCCGCTGTCGGTGACCACGCTCACCGGCCGCTCCGGCAAGTGGGACCTCCAGCTGGAGGCGTGAGCCGCAACGCGGTCACGGACTCCTTCGCGAGGTCAGGGTGTGCGACGGGGCCGCCCCGTCGCACCACCCGGAAGGCTCATCCCGGCCACTCCGCTGTACGGGGCACAGACAATCGCGTGACCTGCGGGAAAGGCGCGCGGACGGGCCCGGTCCCCGGCAGTTGGCCCCGGACGCGGCACACGATCGAGGTGCGTACCGCCCGGCCGGGCGCTTCTCTCGGGTTATGCATATACGCCACATTCCGCTGTACGCGCTGGCGGCCGGCGCGCTCGCGGTGTCCGTCCTGCTCTTCGGCGACGGTGACGGTGCCGACGCCGCGACGGACGGCGCCACCGATGCCGTGGCCGGGGCGGTCACCGACGCCGTGGCCAAAGCCGCCCCCGCCGCGGGCAGCTCGTCGCATGCGGTGGTCGTCCAGCCCGACCCGGTGGCGCCGGGCGCCGCCTTCTCCGTCTACGACGGCGGCAACTGCTCGGGCGACACCGCCGAGGCCACCTTCGACAGCGCGGACATCCCCACCATGCAGCTGGCCACCCTGAGCAACCAGGTGGGCGGCACCGCGATCATGCCGGAGGGCACGGCGCCCGGTTCCTACACCGTCACCGTCACCTGCGGCGGCCGAGCGGGCGCGGAACAGAGCCATGCGGCGTACGACGACGAGTCCGGCGCCCCGTACAGCGCGCGGGACGTGCACCAGGAGGCGGGCGACCACGGCGACGGCCACGGCAAGGACCGCGACAGCGACCACGGCGACGGCCCCCAGACCTACACCGGCACCGTGGTCGTCTCCGGCGACGCCGACGAGATCGTCCCCCAGGGCGGCTCACACACCGGCCTCGGCGGAGCGGCCGGCACCGGCCCGGCCGCCACGACGCTCGGCGGCGTGCTGCTGATGGGCGCGGCCGGCTGGGGAGCCCTCGCCCACCGCCGGCGCGCCCGCGGCACCCGGAGCTGACGGCGGTGATCCCGCAGCCGCCCCGGCGCGGCATCGTCATCGGCCTCGTCATCGCCCTCGCGGTGGCGGGAGCGCTCGCCCTCGCCGCCGCCCGGCTGCGCGACCGCGACGCCACCAGCGAGGTCGAACGCGGTACCCGCACCGTCCCGCGCACCGAAATAGCCCGGATGATCAGCGGCCAGCTCACCCTGCCGTTCCGCAACGGTCCCGACGCGGTGCGCTGCTTCGGCGACCTCCGGGCCGTGCCCTACGCCGAGGTGCGCTGCACGGCGCACTTCCCCATCGGCCCGGACCGCCATCTGACCGTCGAGGTCACCCGCGTCCAGCACAACAAGGTCACCTACCGCCGCCACTCCTGACCCGGCCGTCCTACGGCTTCAGAGCCAGCGCGGCCAGCCCGGAACCGTCCATCAGGAACGGCACCGAGCTGTGCGCATGCGTGATCTTCCAGCTGCCGTCGATCCTGCGCAGGCCGACGGTGGCCCGGCTCCAGAGATCCACCTTGAAGCCGTCCGTCTTCGTCCCCTGCATCCGGTTGATGCTGTGGGCGAAGGCGACATCGTCGCCAACGGTGATCTCCACCTGCGTCAGCGACACCTCGATGGGGCCGTCCCACGTCGCGTACCAGGCCTCGACGGCCTCGCGGTCCAGCGCTGCCGGTCCCTTGACCTGTAGCGGGGGAGCGAGGCTGAAGTCCACGACCTCCGGCGCGCAGTGGCCGAGGAACCGCCGCGCATCCCGGTCCGTCGTCGCCGCCGCCCGGTCCTCCAACAGCTCCCGGATCCGTGCCTCGTCCGTTTTCCGCTCGATGTCGGTGGTCATGAGGGCTCCTCCCGTTGAACGGCGCCGAAGCGCTCCGGAATGGGTGTGCAACGGGTAGACGGCGACGCGGGCCGAAACTCATCGTCCCGGGCCCCGGCGGCCGCCCCGTCAGCTGTCCGTCAGAGCGGTGCGCAGCGCGCCCAGCCAGTGCGCGGTGGTGCGGCGGGCCAGCTCGCTCTCGGGCGCGTACGCCTCGAAGAGATGCCAGGCGCCGGGCACATCCTTCACTTCGACCGGCACCTGTGCCTCCGTCAGACGCCGGGCGTAGTCGAGCCCTTCGTCCCGCAGGGGGTCGGCTCCGCAGGTGAGGACGTATGCGGGCGGGAGGCCGGAGAGGTCGGTGGCCCGGGCGGGCGCCGCGTACGCGGGGACGTCGGGGCCTCGGTCGGCGCCCAGGTAGGTGTCCCAGGTGTGCCGGGTGCCGGTCCCGTTGAGGATGCGGCGGTCCTGGACCCGCCGCATCGAGGCGCTGCCGCCGCGGTCGTCGAGGCAGGGGATCAGCAGCCCCTGGAAGGCGATCCGCGGGCCCTGCCGGTCGCGGGCCATCAGGCACACGGCGGCGCTCAGACAGCCGCCCGCGGACGCTCCGGTGACGGCGATCCGCTCGGTGTCGATGCCGAGTTCACCGGCGGAAGCGGCCATCCACTCCAGGGTGGCGTAGCAGTCCTCGACGCCGGCCGGGTACCGGTGTTCGGGGGCCAGCCGGTAGTGGACATTGACCACGACCGCTCCGGCCGTGGCGCATGCGTCGCGCGCCATCGGGCTCGGCCCGTCCAGCTCCCCGTACGCGAAGCCGCCCCCGTGGATGTAGAGCACACCCGGCAGTACGCCCTCGGCGCCGGCGGGGCGCAGCACCTGGACGTCGACGGTGTTGCCGTCCGGCCCGGTGAGGGAGGTGTGCCGGATGGTGATCCGGGGGTCGTGTGCGGGCATCCGCGGTGCCATCAGCGCCCGGAAGCCGGCGCGGAGAGCCTCCATGTCGGCGTACGGGTTCTCGGGCCGCGGCGGCAACGCGGCGAAGGTTTCGGCCAGTTCCGGATGGATGTGGTCGTGGTGGAGCTGTGCGCGCGTGAGGGCGCTCATTCGTTTTCCCCGTTCTCGGGCAGCAAGAGCTGTTCCGCAAAGGCTGTTTCGCAAGAGCTGTTCAGCGGCCACCGGTCGATCACCGACTGACCGATGCCTGATCGCCGAAGTCTCACCATCTCATTGATATGGTCTCGACGAGAGGGAAGGTATGGTCTCAACGAGATGGTGTCAAGGGGAGTGAGGAGCCGAGGATGGCGGAGTACAGCCCGGCGCGGTACGTCGTGCTCGGTCTGATCGCCCGGCACGGGCCGATGACGCCGTACGAGCTCAAGGCCCGGGTCGAGGACGACATCCAGCCCTTCTGGCCGATCCTGCATGCGCAGCTCTACCGGATCCCGCCGGAGCTGGCGCGCGACGGCCTCCTCCGGGAGGAGGCCGAGGAGGCGGGCCGTCGGCGGCGGATCTTCCATCTGACCGACGCGGGGCGCACGGCCCTCGACCGCTGGCTGGCCGACCCGGACACCGCCGAGGCGGAGACCCGCGACCCGGCGCAGCTGAAGCTCTTCTTCGCCGACCTCGGCGAACCCGCCGACATCGTCGCGCTGGCCATCCGGCAGGCCGAACGCCACCGCAAGTGGCTCGCCCACTACGCGTCGCTGCGGGGCGCGCTCGATCCGTCGCAGGATTCCCGGCAGCGCTCGCGGGCCCGGCTGCTGCGGCTCGGCGTGCTGCACGAGCGGGCCCATGCCGAATTCTGGGAGTCGGTGGCCGCCGATCCGGACCGGCTCGACGACTGAGCCGGCCGGCCCGTACGCCGCTACCGTGCCGGCCGCAGCGCCGCCGGCTCGCGGGTCAGCCAGGCGTTCGCCGCCTCGACCCGGCTGCCGACCCGCAGCTTCGCGTAGGCGTGCTCCAGATGTTTGTCGACGGTGCGCGGGCTGATCGCCAGGCGGTGGGCGATCTGTTGGTTGGTCAGACCGCGGGCGAGCAGGGTGAGTACGGCGGACTCGCGGCGGGTGACGAGGGGCGGCCCGGGCTCCGGCGGGGCGAGCCGGTTGAGGGCGCGGCTGAGCCGGGTGCGCAGCAGCGCGGCGGCCGCCACATCGTCGTCGGAGAAGTCGCTGTCGCGGCGGCTGATCGCCACACACACCTTGCGCGGCACGCCCGCGGCATAGCCCGCGGGGAACGACATCGCCAGCTGCTGCTCGGCGCCGAACAGCCGGTAGACATCGGTATAGGCGGCGAGGGCGTGGAATTCGCTGCGGGTCTGGAGGGTGGAGCGCCGCATCGGGGTGCCGGGGCCGAGGGTGGTGTGCCGGACGAGGGAGTCGGTGGCCGACTCACGGGCGAAGGCTGCCCGGACATCGTCGGTCAGGAGGCCGGCCGGCAGGGTGAGCGGGCGGTCGCTCTCCCCGGCGCGGGGTGCCCAGATGATGCTGTCGCCGGGAACCGCGCCGAGCAGCAGCGGAAGCAGTGCCGGAACGAGGGTCTCCTCGTCGACGGCATCCAACAGGAGGTCCACGACGGCCAGAATGCGTCGCAGGCCGACCTCCGCGGCCGCGCTCATGTTCCCAGCGTGACGAGGGGGCAGAGGTCAGTCAAGCGAGGGCCACCCGGCCGGCCGGGGGAAGACCGGCCGGGCGCGTCAGGCGTTGTTAACGCCCGACGGCATAGACGCGGTTGACCGGGCTCTCGGCGGCGAGCTGCCAGTGATGGAGTCCGGCTTCGTCGGCGATCTCCCGCATCGCCTCCTCACCCGCGTGGTTTCCCAGTGCCTGCGGACCGTGCTGGGCCAGCGCGGACGGCAGGCAGACGGCGACCGAGGCGGCGGTCAGCGCCCGGCCGACGGGGTTGGCGTTCTCCTGCGCGTTCGCCGAGGCGTTCGGCTCCACGATCATGCAGGTCCCGCCCTCGGCCAGGGCCTGCTCGGCGTGGTGCAGCGCGCCGCCCGGGTCGCCGATGTCATGCAGACAGTCGAAGAACGTGATCAGGTCGAAGTCCTCGCCGGGGAAGTCCTGGGCGCCGGCGACCTCGTAGCTGACCCGGTCGCCCAGTCCCTGCTCGGCCACGATGCCGCGGGCCGCTTCGATGGACGGACGGTGGAAGTCGAAGCCCTGGAAGTGCGAGCGGGGAAAGGCCTGCGCCATGAGCGTCGTGGAGTAGCCGTAGCCGCACCCGACGTCCGCGACCCGTGCGCCGCGCTCCAGCTTCTCCACCACACCGTCCAGCGCGGTCAGCCACTCCGGGACCAGCGCGGCCGCATAACCGGGGCGGAAGAACTTCGCGGTGCCGGCGAACAGCGCCGGGCCGTGCTCTTCCCAGCCGACGCCCTCCCCGGTGCGGAAGGCGTTCATGAGGGCGTCCTCGGTGGCGTAGACGGCCTGCATCACGGTGAAGAAGCCCGCCACGTACGTGGGCAGCTCCGGGTCCGCCAGGACGGCGGCGTGCTCGTCGGGCAGCTGATAGGTGTCGGTGTCGGGCGCGTAGGTGACGTACTCGCCGGCCACCTGGGCGGCCAGCCACTCGCGTACATAGCGTTCGACGAGGCCGGTACGGTTCGCGAGCTGTGCGGAGGTGAGCGGGCCTGCGCCGGCCATGGCCGTGTACAGGCCGAGCCGGTCGCCGAGCGAGGTGCACAGACCGGCGACCGCGGCGCCGCCGTCGGTGATCACCTTCTCCAGGAACTCCCTCACCCGGTCCTGGTCCACGGCAGCTTCAGAGGTGACGTCGGCGGGCATCGCCATGGCTCTCACCTCCTCGTCCTCTTCCACTGCAGCAGTGCGGCCACCCCTCGCGCCATACGGGATTCGCCGTATACGGCGGGTCGGGGCAACCGGCCGACACTGGGAGACGAGGAGGTGTGCCATGCGCAAGAAGGTCGACTGCAGGGACTACCCGAGCGAAGTGAACTGCACCCTCGTCATCACCGGCGAGGAGGACGAAGTGGTCCGCGCCGCCAGCGAGCACGCCGTATCCGTCCACGGACACACGGACAGCCCCGAGCTGCGGCAGCAGATCAGGACGATGCTGAAGGACGAGGTTCCGCAGCACGCCTGAGTCACGGCGGGGACGACGCCGCCCCTGAGGGGGCGGCGCTCTCGCCATGCCGGAAGTCATTGCATAAAACTGCCACTATCCGTATAGTCATGCCATCAAGGAGGAGGGCCCATGACGGTACGAGCAGCAGTGGCCGGTGCGAGCGGATACGCGGGGGGTGAAGTGCTGCGTCTGCTTCTGGGGCACCCGGAGGTGGAGATCGGCGCGCTGACCGGGCACTCCAACGCCGGGCAGCGCCTGGGATCGCTCCAGCCGCATCTGCTTCCGCTGGCCGACCGGGAGCTCCAGGCGACCTCGGCCGAGGTACTGGCCGGCCACGATGTCGTCTTTCTCGCGCTGCCGCACGGCCAGTCTGCCGCGGTCGCCGAGGAGCTCGGGCCCGATGTGCTCGTCGTGGACTGCGGCGCGGACTTCCGGCTCGACGACGCCGCCGACTGGGAGACGTTCTACGGCTCGGCCCACGCGGGCACCTGGCCGTACGGCCTCCCGGAGCTGCCCGGAGGCCGCGCCGCACTGCAGGGGACCCGGCGCATCGCGGTCCCGGGCTGCTACCCCACCGCCGTCTCGCTCGCGCTCTTCCCCGCGTACGCGGACCGGCTCGCCGAGCCCGAGGCCGTGATCGTCGCGGCCACCGGCACCTCCGGCGCGGGCAAGGCGCTCAAACCGCATCTGCTGGGCTCCGAGGTCATGGGCTCGATGAGCCCGTACGGCGTCGGCGGCGGGCACCGGCACACCCCCGAGATGATCCAGAACCTGAGCGCGGTGGCCGGCGAGCGGATCAGCGTCTCCTTCACCCCGACCCTGGCGCCCATGTCCCGCGGCATCCTCGCCACCTGCTCGGCGAAGGCAAAGCCCGGTGTGGACGCCGCCGCCGTACGGGCCGCGTACGAGAAGGCGCTGGCCGACGAGCCGTTCGTACGGCTGCTGCCCGAGGGGCAGTGGCCGTCGACCGCCGCCGTGTACGGCTCCAACGCCGCCCAGATCCAGGTCGCGTTCGACGCGGCGGCCGGCCGGATCATCGCGATCAGCGCCATCGACAACCTCACCAAGGGCACCGCCGGCGGCGCGGTGCAGAGCATGAACATTGCCCTGGGGCTCCCCGAGGAGCTCGGGCTTTCGACGATCGGAGTCGCACCGTGAGCGTCACGGCAGCAAAGGGATTCACGGCAGCGGGCATCGCCGCCGGGATCAAGGCCCCTCTGGCCAATGGAAGCGGCGGCAACCTGGACCTCGCCCTCGTGGTGAACAACGGGCCGCGACTGGCCGCCGCCGGCGTCTTCACCTCCAACCGCGTCAAGGCCGCCCCGGTGGTCTGGTCCGAGCAGGTCCTCAAGGGCGGCCGGGTCTCCGCGGTGATCCTCAACTCCGGTGGCGCCAACGCCTGTACGGGCCCGCTCGGCTTCCAGGACACCCACGCCACCGCGGAGAAGGTCGCCGAGGTGCTCGACGGACACAGCGCCGGAGAGGTCGCGGTCGCCTCCACGGGACTGATTGGTATCCGGCTCCCGATGGACAAGCTGCTGCCGGGAGTTGAGCAGGCCGCGGCCGAACTCAGCGAGCACGGCGGCGAGAAGGCCGCCATCGCCATCAAGACCACCGACAGCGTGCACAAGACGGCGGTCGTCACACAGGACAACTGGACCGTCGGCGGGATGGCCAAGGGCGCCGGCATGCTCGCGCCGGGTCTGGCCACCATGCTCGTCGTGCTGACCACCGACGCCGATCTGCCGGCAGCCGACCTCGACACGGCGCTGCGCGCGGCGACCCGGACCACCTTCGACCGGGTCGACTCCGACGGCTGTATGTCCACCAACGACACGGTGCTGCTGCTGGCGTCCGGCGCCTCCGGCGTGGTGCCGGAGGCCGCCGCGTTCGCCGAGGCGGTCCGCACGGTCTGCGATGACCTGGCACGGCAGCTGATCGGGGACGCCGAGGGCGCCAGCAAGGACATCCGGATCGAGGTCGTGGGCGCGGCCAGCGAGGACGACGCGGTCGAGGTCGGCCGCTCCATCGCCCGTAACAACCTCCTCAAGTGCGCCATCCACGGCGAGGACCCCAACTGGGGCCGGGTGCTCTCCGCCATCGGCACCACCTCCGCCGTCTTCGAGCCCGACCAGCTGAACGTCGCCATCAACGACGTCTGGGTCTGCAAGAACGGCTCCGTGGGCGAGGACCGCGATCTGGTCGACATGCGCTACCGGGAGGTGCGGATCACCGCCGACCTCGCCGCCGGCACCGAGTCCGCGGTCATCTGGGCCAACGACCTCACCGCCGACTACGTCCATGAGAACAGCGCGTACTCGTCATGAGTACGCGAAAGCACACCGCGCTCCCCAAGGCCCGCACCCTCATCGAGGCGCTGCCCTGGCTGACCCGGCATCACGGCAAGACCGTCGTCATCAAGTTCGGCGGCAACGCCATGATCGACGAGGAGCTCAAGCGCGCCTTCGCCCAGGACGTGGTCTTCCTGCGGCACGCCGGACTGCGCCCCGTCGTCGTGCACGGCGGCGGCCCGCAGATCAGCGCCCAGCTGGATCTGCTCGGCCTGGAATCGGAGTTCAAGGGCGGTCTGCGGGTCACCACGCCCGAGGCGATGAACATCGTACGGATGGTGCTGGCCGGCCAGGTACAGCGCGAGCTCGTCGGACTGCTCAACGAACACGGCCCGCTCGCCGTCGGCATGACCGGCGAGGACGCCCATCTGATGACCGCCACCAAGCACTACGCCGATGTCGACGGCGAGCGGGTGGACATCGGCCGGGTCGGTGAGATCACCGCCATCGACCCCGGTGCGGTCCAGGCGCTCCTGGACGACGGCCGGATCCCGGTCATCTCCTCCATCGCCCGCAGCAACGACGACGAGGACACTGCCGCCGGCGCACCCGGCGTCTTCAACGTCAACGCGGACACCGCGGCGGCCGCGCTGGCCGCGGCGCTCGGCGCCGAGACGCTGATGGTGCTCACCGACGTCGAGGGCCTCTATGAGGACTGGCCGAACAGCGACGAGGTGATCTCCCGCCTCACCGCCACCCAACTGGAGAAGCTGCTGCCCGACCTGGCCAGTGGCATGGTCCCCAAGATGCAGGGCTGTCTGTACGCCGTCCGCAACGGTGTGCACACCGCCCGGGTCATCGACGGGCGGGTCCAGCACTCGATCCTGCTGGAGATTTTCACGGACGAAGGCATCGGCACGATGGTCGTGCCGGACGCCAACACCATCGAGGGGGCGACATGAGCGACGCGGCGCACACCAACGGCCCGGCCACCAACGCGGGCCTCACCCGGCGCTGGCAGGGCGCCATGATGGACAACTTCGGCACCCCCCGCATCCCGCTGGTACGCGGTGAGGGCGCCAAGGTGTGGGACGCCGACGGCAAGGAGTACCTCGACTTCCTCGGCGGCATCGCGGTCAACGCCCTCGGCCACGCCCACCCCGCGGTGGTCCGCGCCGTCTCCGACCAGGTCGCCACCCTCGGCCATGTCTCGAACTTCTTCGTCAGCGAGCCCACCGTGGCCCTCGCCGAGCGCCTGCTCGCCCTCGCCGGACGCCCCGGCCGGGTCTACTTCTCCAACTCCGGCGCCGAGGCCAACGAAGCCGCCTTCAAGATCGGCCGGCTGACCGGGCGCATCCACATGGTC
Source organism: Streptomyces inhibens (assembly GCF_003389455.1). Classification (GTDB taxonomy): domain Bacteria; phylum Actinomycetota; class Actinomycetes; order Streptomycetales; family Streptomycetaceae; genus Streptomyces; species Streptomyces inhibens. The sequence continues at coordinate 10,821 of NZ_QUAC01000089.1, forward strand.
TCCACCGCCGGCGGTTTCCACGGCCGGACCATGGGCGCCCTCGCGCTCACCGGCCAGCCCGCCAAGCAGGCCCCGTTCGCCCCGCTGCCCGGCGACGTCAGCTATGTCCCGTACGGGGATGTGGACGCGCTCCGGGCCGCCGTCACCACCGACACCGCCTTCGTCATCCTGGAGCCCGTACAGGGCGAGAACGGCGTCGTCGTGCCGCCGCCCGGTTACCTCCGGGCCGCCCGCGAGATCACCGCCGCCACCGGCACCCTGCTCGTGTTCGACGAGATCCAGACCGGCATCGGCCGGACCGGACACTGGCTGGAGTCCCAGGCCCAGGGCGTCGAGGCCGACATCATCACCCTCGCCAAGGGTCTGGGCGGCGGCCTCCCGATCGGCGCCACCCTCGCCTTCGGCCCCGCCGCCGACCTGCTCACCCCCGGCTCGCACGGCTCGACCTTCAGCGGCAACCCGGTCGTCTGCGCGGGCGCCCTCGCCGTTCTGGACACCATCGAGGCCGACGGCATCCTCGACCACGTCAAGCGGGTGGGCGAGCAACTGCGGGGCGGAATCGAAGCGCTCGGGCACCCATTGGTCGGCCAGGTCCGCGGTGCGGGCCTCCTCCTGGGTATCGTCTTGACGGAGTCCCTCGCGCCGAAGGTGCAGCAGGCGGCTCAGGACGCGGGCCTCCTGGTGAACGCGGTCGCGCCGGACGTCGTCCGGCTCGCCCCGCCGCTGATCGTCTCCGACGACGAAGCGGAGGTGTTCCTCCGGAAGCTCCCCGCCGTCCTCGACGCGGCCCGGCAAGGGACCGACGGGGAACAACGATCCGGAGACTGACGACAACGATGACCGAGCCGCAGGACAACGAGGTGCACAACGGCGGCCAGGCCGTCCCGCAGACCCGCACCGCCCGCCACCGCCGGATCGTGGACATCCTCAACCGGCAGGCGGTCCGCTCCCAGAGCCAGCTCGCCAAGCTGCTCGCCGACGACGGCCTGTCCGTCACCCAGGCGACGCTCTCGCGCGACCTGGACGAGCTGGGCGCGGTGAAGATCCGCAACACGGGTGGTGAGCTGATCTACGCGGTGCCCAGTGAGGGCGGCGACCGCAAACCGCGGGCGCCGCTGGGCGAGTCGGCCAAGGAGGAGCGGATGCGCCGCCTCTCCGGCGAACTCCTCATCTCCGCCGAGGCGTCCGCCAACCTCGTCGTCCTGCGCACCCCGCCGGGCGCCGCCCAGTTCCTGGCCTCGGCCATCGACCAGGCCGAACTGCACGACATCCTCGGCACCATCGCGGGCGACGACACCCTGATGCTCATCAGCCGCGACCCGTCGGGCGGCCAGGCGCTGGCCGACCATCTGCTGCGGCTGGCGCAGAAGGCGCACTGAGGCACCCGACCGGCCCGGAGTGGCCAAAAGTGCTCACATGCATGCATAGAGTGACGGAGGTCTGACAACCCTCTGTGCTGCGCCGGCCGGGCCCGGTCCCGCAGGAAGGAGCCGACCAGGTGGCCCGTTCCCGGAGGGTCTGTTCCGGTGGTGGTCACGCGATCCACCTGCCGATGGTCGGCGGACCGATCGCGGTCGGCTTCCACCTTCACGGGGTCGACCGGCTGCTGCTGGACGCCCGCACACTCGCCAAGATCTTCAATGGGCGGATCACGCGCTGGAACGATCCGGCGATCGCCCGGCTCAACAAGGGCGTCACGCTGCCGTCGACGCCGATCCGGACGTTCCACCGCGCCGACTCCTCCGGCACGACGGACAATTTCACCGCGTACCTCGGCGCCACCGCCCCGGGCGACTGGCCGTATCCGCACAGCAAGGAGTGGACGGCCAAGGGCGGCCGCGGTCACGCGCATGATCCGTACGGTCTCGATCGACACCGGCGCGCCGTCCCCGGTGGACGTCAATGTGATCGCCGCCTCCCACGCGATCGCCGGCGCCAAGACCGTCGGGACCGGCAATGACCTCCTGCTCCAGCTCGACTACCGGACCAAGGTCCCGGGGGCCTGCCCGATCGACGTGGTCACCTACGAGATCGTCTGCGACAAGGGCAACAAACCGGCGACATGGTCCGCCACCAAGGCGTTTCTGACGTATATGGCCAGCCGGAAGGGCCAGGAGAACCTGACTTTCCAGGGCTATGCCACGCTCCCGGCCGCTGTCGTGGAAAGGGTCCGCGGCGAGATCGGCACGCTGTCGTGATGCCGATGTGGCGGCCGGCGGACGGGCCGGCTGACGGATGGTGAGTTCCCGTTGTCCGCACGGCCGGCCTCTCCGAGCCGTGCGGGCAACGCAAAAGGCCCGCTGATCTGGGATTTCTCCCGGATCAGCGGGCCTTTTCGCACCGTCGGGACGACAGGATTTGAACCTGCGACCCCTTGACCCCCAGTCAAGTGCGCTACCAAGCTGCGCCACGTCCCGGTGCTCGAACCGGCCGGAAGTTTCCCGGCCGGGGTGTGCAGAAGAAAAATACCCTGTCCCGGGCCATGAATCCAAAGCGGGTCCCCCGGAGTGCCTCTCCGGGGGCGTGGAGAGGGTCTCGGCGGGGCCCTTGTTTCCGTGATTCGATGAAGATATGGGCGAAATGTCGACGAATGACGCTATCCGGGTGCGCCGGGTGTACGAGCCGCCGGAGCCGGCGGACGGGGCGCGGGTGCTGGTCGACCGGCTGTGGCCGCGCGGGCTGTCCAAGGAGGACGCGCTGCTCACCGAATGGTGCAAGGACGCGGCGCCCTCGTCCGAGCTGCGCCGTTGGTACCGCCATGAGGGGGAGCGGTTCGAGCGGTTCGCCGAGCGCTATCGCGAGGAGCTGGCACAGGAGACGGCGCAGCGGGCCCTGGGGCGGCTGCGGGAGCTCGCCGCAAAGGGGCCGCTGACGCTGCTGACGGCGACGAAGGAGGTGTCGGCCGGCCATGTGACCGTACTGCTCGATGTGCTGAGGGAGGGGGCGTGAGAGCCTGCGCTGCGCCGTTGGCCCGTCGCTGACCTGCATGTTCACCGATGCATTGACGAAACATACGGTGGAGTGCATACTTATGCTCATCAGTGAATGCACCGTAAGGAGAAACCCGTGACCGAGCGCGTCGTACTCGCCTACTCGGGCGGACTGGACACCTCTGTCTGCATCGGCTGGATCGCCGAGGAGACGGGCGCCGAGGTCATCGCCGTTGCCGTGGACGTCGGCCAGGGTGGCGAGGACCTGGACGTCATCCGCAAGCGTGCGCTTGCCTGCGGTGCGGTCGAGGCCGAGGTCGCGGACGCCAAGGACGAGTTCGCCGATGAGTACTGCCTCCCGGCGATCAAGGCCAATGCTCTGTACATGGACCGCTACCCGCTGGTCTCCGCCCTCTCCCGGCCGACCATCGTCAAGCACCTGGTCGCCGCCGCCAAGAAGCACGGCGCCACCACCGTCGCCCACGGCTGCACCGGCAAGGGCAACGACCAGGTTCGCTTCGAGGCCGGCATCTCCTCCCTCGCCCCCGACCTGAAGTGCATCGCGCCGGTCCGTGACTACGCGATGACCCGGGACAAGGCGATCGCCTTCTGCGAAGAGAAGAACCTGCCGATCGCGACGACCAAGAAGTCGCCGTACTCGATCGACCAGAACGTCTTCGGGCGGGCCGTGGAGACCGGCTTCCTGGAGGACATCTGGAACGCGCCGATCGAGGACGTGTACGAGTACACCCAGAACCCGGCGACCCCCCGGGAGGCCGACGAGGTCATCCTCACCTTCAAGGAAGGTGTCCCGGTCGCCATCGACGGCAAGCCCGTCACCGTCCTGCAGGCCATCCAGCAGCTCAACGAGCGGGCCGGCGCCCAGGGCATCGGCCGGATCGACATGGTCGAGGACCGGCTGGTCGGCATCAAGTCCCGTGAGGTGTACGAGGCGCCCGGTGCCCTCGCGCTGATCACCGCGCACCAGGAGCTGGAGAACGTCACCGTCGAGCGCGAACTGGCCCGCTACAAGCGGCAGGTCGAGCAGCGCTGGGGCGAGCTGGTCTACGACGGCCTGTGGTTCTCGCCGCTCAAGCGGGCCCTGGAAGGCTTTATCAACGAGGCCAACCAGCAGGTCAGCGGCGACATCCGGATGACCCTGCACGGCGGCCGGGCGGTCGTCACCGGCCGGAGGTCCGACCAGTCGCTGTACGACTTCAACCTGGCGACGTACGACACCGGCGACACCTTCGACCAGTCGCTCTCGAAGGGCTTCATCGAGCTCTTCGGGATGTCGAGCAAGATCGCGGCCAAGCGCGACCTGGCCTGAGCCCGTCTCGTTACTTCCGTACGACGACCGCCTCCCTGCCTTCGCGGGGAGGCGGCGGCACATCGACAGCCTTGAGGAGCAGAGCAAAGTGAGCAACGGAAACAGCGGTGACGTACGGCTGTGGGGCGGCCGTTTCGCCGACGGCCCGGCAGAGGCGCTGGCCCAGCTGTCGGCGTCCGTCCACTTCGACTGGCGGCTGGCCCCGTACGACATCGCCGGCTCCCGTGCGCATGCCCGGGTGCTCCACAAGGCGGGCCTGCTCACCGAGGACGAGCTGACCCGTATGCTCGCCGGGCTCGACCAGCTCGAAGCGGATGTCGCCGACGGCTCGTTCACCGGCACCGTCGCCGACGAGGACGTGCACACGGCTCTGGAGCGCGGGCTGCTGGAGCGGCTCGGCCCGGACCTCGGCGGCAAGCTGCGGGCCGGCCGGTCGCGTAACGACCAGGTCGCCACGCTCTTCCGGATGTATCTGCGCGACCACGCCCGGATCATCGGCGGGCTGATCGCCGACCTCCAGGAGGCGCTGGTCTCTCTCGCCGAGGCCCACCCGGACGTTGCGATGCCGGGCCGCACCCATCTCCAGCACGCCCAGCCGGTGCTCTTCGCCCACCATGTGCTGGCGCATGTGCAGTCGCTGTCCCGGGACGCCGAGCGGCTGCGGCAGTGGGACGACCGCACCGCCGTCTCCCCGTACGGTTCGGGCGCGCTGGCCGGCTCCTCGCTCGGCCTCGACCCGGAGGCGGTCGCCGCGGACCTCGGCTTCGAGCACGGCAGTGTGGGGAACTCCATCGACGGGACGGCCTCCCGGGACTTCGTCGCCGAGTTCGCCTTCATCACCGCGATGATCGGCGTGAACCTCTCCCGGATCGCCGAGGAGATCATCATCTGGAACACGAAGGAGTTCTCCTTCGTCACCCTCCACGACGCCTTCTCGACCGGCTCGTCGATCATGCCGCAGAAGAAGAACCCGGACATCGCGGAGCTGGCGCGCGGCAAGTCCGGTCGCCTGATCGGCAATCTGACCGGTCTGATGGCGACGCTCAAGGCGCTGCCGCTGGCGTACAACCGGGATCTGCAGGAGGACAAGGAGCCGGTCTTCGACTCCTGTGACCAACTGGAGGTGCTGCTCCCGGCGTTCACCGGCATGATGGCCACCCTGACCGTCAACCGCGAGCGGATGGAAGAGCTGGCCCCGGCCGGTTTCTCGCTGGCCACCGACATCGCGGAGTGGCTGGTCAAGCAGGGCGTGCCGTTCCGGGTGGCGCACGAGGTCGCGGGCGAGTGCGTCAAGGAGTGCGAGGCGCACGGCATCGAGCTGGACCAGCTCACCGACGAGCAGTTCGCCAAGATCTCGCCACATCTGACCCCTGAGGTCCGCGACGTCCTCAACGTCCCCGGCGCGCTCGCCTCGCGCAGCGGCCGCGGCGGCACCGCCCCCTCGGCGGTGGCGGTCCAGCTCGCCGAGGTGCGGGCCGATCTGGTGACGCAGCAGGAGTGGGCGGCGGCCAAGAAGCAGCCGTANTCCAGCTCGCCGAGGTGCGGGCCGATCTGGTGACGCAGCAGGAGTGGGCGGCGGCCAAGAAGCAGCCGTAGCCGGCAGAGGAAGAGGAGGGCGGCCCGTACCCGGGAGACCGGGGGCGGGCCGTCGTCGTAGGTGCCGGAGAAAAATAGTGAGACATCAGTGTCTCATTCGGCTATTGTATGTCTCATGGCCGTGGATCGTGAACGGGTACTCAAGGAAGCCGCCGCGCTGCTCACGCGCCGGGCGACGACGTCGATGGACGAGATCGCCCGCGCCGCGGGCATCAGCCGCGCGACCCTGCACCGGCACTTCGCCGGACGGGACGCCCTGATCCGGGCTCTGGAGGAGCACGGGATCGCACAGTTCGCGCAGGCGATGGACGCCGCGCGGCTGGAGGAGGGGGACGCGGCCGATGCGCTGCGCCGGCTGATCGAGGAGGCCGAACCGGTCGCCGCCGTGCTGGCCTTCCTCTTCACCGAGAACCAGCTCTTCGAGGGCGGCGAGATCAACGCCGGCTGGGCACGGCTCGACGCCCGTATCACCGCCCTCTTCCGCCGCGGCCAGGAAGAGGGCGGCTTCCGGATCGATCTGAGCGCCGCCTGGCTCACCGAAGCGCTCTACGGCCTGATGGGCGCCGGCGCCTGGGCCGTGCACGAAGGGCGCGTCGCCCGCAACGACCTCAACCACTCGATCGCCGAGCTGCTGCTCGGCGGCATCCGACGGAGCATGGAGAAATGACCGAGACCATAGCGTCAGGACCGGCAGGTTCGGCCCATGTGGACGACCAGCCCCGGCCGGGCCGCTGGCTCGCGCTCGCCGTCCTCGTCCTCGCCGTCCTGCTGGTCGGCGTCGACGCCACGGTCCTCGGCCTCGCCACCCCCTTCCTCAGCGAGGACCTGCGCCCGTCCGGGACCCAGCTGCTGTGGATCGGTGACATCTACTCCTTCGTCATCGCCGGCCTGCTGGTGTCCATGGGCAGCCTCGGCGACCGCATCGGCCGTAAGAAGCTGCTGCTGATCGGCTCCGTCGGCTTCGGCGCGATGTCGGTGCTCGCCGCGTACGCCTCCAGCCCGGAGATGATGATCCTGGCCCGTGCGTTGCAGGGTGTGGCCGGTGCGACGCTGATGCCGTCCACCCTCGCGCTGATCCGCAACCTCTTCCACGACCCCAAGGAACGCAGCCTCGCCATCGGTATCTGGGGCGCGATGGCCTCGGCCGGCATGGCCGTCGGGCCGGTCCTCGGCGGATTTCTGCTGGGGCACTTCTGGTGGGGTTCGGTCTTCCTGATCAACCTTCCGGTGATGGCGCTGCTGGTGGCCGTCGGCGCCAAGGTGATCCCGGAGTCGCGCAATCCGGATCCCGGGCCCTGGGACATCCCCAGCGTGCTGCTGGCCCTGGTGGGCATCGTCTGTGTCGTCTACGCCATCAAGGAAGCGGCGGTGGAGGGCTACCGCTGGGACATCGCGTTTGCGGCCGTCATCGGCGTGCTCGCACTGATCGTGTTCGTCCGTCGGCAGCTCACCCTCGAATCGCCGCTGCTGAACATGAAGCTCTTTCACCACCGGGGATTCTCGGGCGCGGTGCTGGCCGATCTGCTGACCATCCTCGGGCTGTCCGGACTGGTCTTCTTCCTCTCCCAGTTCCTTCAGATGGTGCAGCTGCGCTCGCCGCTGAACGCCGGGCTCGTCGAACTCCCGGCGGCGGTCGGCGCGGTGGGCGCGGGCCTGGCCGCCGGCTGGGTCGCCCGGCGGCTGTCCGTACGGATCGTGGTGGCCGGCGGCCTGGCCGTGGTCGGGCTCGCGCTCGCCGGCTGCACCACCCTGCACGGGGACACCGGTACCGCCGCGCTGTGCATCATCCTGTTCGTCGTCGGCGTCGGCGCCGGTTTCTCGTTCACCGTCACCGCCGATGTGATCCTCTCCAATGTGCCCAAGGAGGAGGCCGGCGCCGCCTCCGCGGTCTCCGAGACCGCCTACGAACTGGGCGCGGCCCTCGGCATCGCCCTGCTCGGCTCCATCGTCACCAGCATCTACCGGGGCTTCGCGACGCCCCTGGGGGTGCCCGAGCCGGTCGCCGACGCCGCCCGCGAATCGCTCGGCGGCGCCTTCGAGACGGCCGGGCAACTCCCCGCCGACCAGGGCGCGGCGCTGATGAAGGCCGCTCAGGACTCCTTCGTCAACGGGGTGGATGTCGCGGCCGGAGTGGGCGCGGCGGTCCTGCTGGCCGCCGCGGGCGCCGCGTGGTTCCTGCTGCGTGGCCAGGAGCTGGGCAGCAGCCCGGTCGCGGGCGCGCCCGTGGCGTTCACGGCCGACGGGCCGGAGGCGGGCTTCGGGTCCGGTGCTACGACCGGGTCCGGTTCCGCCGCCGAACGCCCGTAGCGGCAGCGAAAAATCCCGCCGCGACGGCGCTCGGCCCCGGCGGTGAGGTTCCGGCGCTACCGATGACGGCAGCAGGTACGGCGTACCGCTGATCCGCCGGACGGTGGCATGCGCCCCGCCCCAGGGCGTGTCCGGTGGATCAAGGCGCCGCGCACCCGCCATGATCCCCAGGACACGCCTTGGGGGCGACTGTCCCCCGCCCGTTCACGCCCGGTACGCGTCCTGGTGGCCGGCCGTCCCGCGCGGCTCGTTTGACTCTCCCGTCGTCCCCTAACGGACGGCCCGCTCAGGAGAGTGACGCAGTGCGCGACATCGGACGACGGTCTTTCTTCACCGCCGCGGGGGCCCTGGCCACCGCGAGCGCCATCGGGAGCAACGCCTACGCCACCGGCCACGCCCGCGACGCGGCCACCGCCGACGAATACGTCGACGTCCAACTCCTCAACATCACCGATCTGCACGGCTATCTGCAGGGCGCCCCGGGTGCCAACTCCGTCATCACCGGCGCCGGCGGCAAGAAGTACACGGTCGGCGGCGTCGCCTATATGGCCGCCCACCTGGAGCGACTGCGCGACGGCCGCCGCAACTCGCTCTTCTTCGCCCCCGGCGACCTCTTCTCCGGCTGGGAGTTCGACGCCTCCTCCTTCGCCGACGAGCCCACCATCGAGGCGCTCAACGCCATGGGACTGGACTTCGCCTCGGCCGGCAACCATGAATTCGACAAGTCGGCGACGTTCTTGACCTCGCACATGGAAGACGGTGACGCCTTTCCCGTCGTCGGCCGCGACGACGACTTCAAGGACTCCACCGGCCGCCGCTTCCGTGGCGCGAACTTCCCGTACTACAGCGCCAACATGGTGTGGAACGCGACCGGTGAGCCCGTCCTCGCGCCGTACAACATCGCGTACGTGGACACCGGCCGCGGCCGCCGGCTGCCGATCGGCTTCATCCATCTGACCGCCATCGGCACCGAATCCTTCCCCGGCTCCTACCAGCCGGGACTGCGCACCCTGGACGAACTGGAGACCGCCAACCGCTGCGCCGCCCAGCTGAAGTCACGCGGCGTCAACGCGATCGTGCTCAGCATGCACGACGGCGCGGTGGCCGGCAGCGACTTCTCCAGCGGCAGCAACCCCTCGGGACCCGCCTACGAACTGGCGCTGCGCGCCTCCCCGGACATCGACGCCATCGTCACCGGCCACTGGCACTGCGCCTTCACCATGATGCTGCCCGACCCCGACGGCGTCCCCCGCCCGTTCGTCGAGGCCGGCTGCTACGGCCAGATCATCAACGAGATCAATCTGCGTCTGGACCCGGACACCGGAGCGGTGGTCCGGGAGCTGACCACGTCCACCAACCACCCCAACACCCGGGATGTGACGCCGGACCCGGAGCTGCGGTCGATCGCCGGCTACTGGGCGGACCGCGGCTCCCGGCGCGCCCGCTCCCGGATCGGCACCCAGAGCGCCTCCTTCACCCGGCGCCGCAACGCCGTGGGGGAGAGCACCATGGGCAATCTCGTCGCCGACTGGGCCCTGTGGGCGGGCCGGCAGCCGCTCGGACCGATGGCCGACCCGGCCGACCACCCCAACACCCCCGCGGAGCTCGCCGTCATCGTGGTCGCGCCGCGCGTCGGCCAGGGCGTGATCGCCGGCGATCTGATCCGTGACGAGGAATCGGACGGCACCGTCACCTTCGGCCAGGCCTGGAACGCCGTCGGCTTCGGCGACCCGATCCTCACCGTCACCGTCACCGGCCGGCAGATCCACGACGCGCTGGAGGAGCAGTGGGCGCCGATCGCCGGCGGCGGCCTCGGCTTCGCGCCGCTGGCGGTCTCCGGCAATGTGCGCTACACCTTCGACGCCGCGGGCGGGGTCGGCCGGCGGATCGACCCCGCGGAGGTGTTCATCAACGGCACCGCACTCGACCTCACACGCCGCTACCGCCTCGCCGCCCCCTCGTACACCCTCATCAACCAGGACGGCTTCAGCGCCTTCACCGGATTCACCGCACCGGTCCGGCACACCCGCGACTTCGAGAGCTTTGTCGCCTTCGTACGGACGAAGAAGCAACTGGACCCCGCACCGCTGAACCGGGTGGCGGTCAAGAACGCCGAGGTGCCCGGCGCCCGCACCGGCACCGTCACCCAGCGCCAGCAGCTGCTCCGGGCCGACGGTAGCGTGGTGCCGCGGCCCGAGGCGGCACTGCGTACGGCGCTGACCGGCGGCGCCGAGGGCCAGCGCGCCCCCGGCGGCTTCCGGGTGCCCTGCTGACCCGCTCGCCGTCCGAGTGACAACGCAACGGGCCCCATCCGCGGAACGGATGGGGCCCGGTGTACGGCTGACGGGTCAGGCGGCCCTGGCCTTGGTGGCGTACATGTCGACGTACTCCTGGCCGGACAGCTCCATCACATCGCTCATCACCTCGTCGGTGACGGCCCGCAGGACGTAACGGTCGCGGTCCATACCGTCGTAACGGGAGAAGTCCAGCGCCTCACCGAAGCGGACGGTGACCGGCGCGATGCGCGGGCGGCCCTTGCCGCCGGGCTGCACCTTGTCCGTGCCGACCATCGCGAACGGCACGACGGGTGCGCCGGTCATCAGGGTCAGGCGGGCGATGCCCGTACGGCCGCGGTAGAGCCGGCCGTCGGGGGAGCGGGTGCCCTCGGGGTAGATACCGAAGACCTTGCCCTCCTCCAGGACCCGGCGGCCGGTCATCAGCGCCGCGACACCGCCGTGCCCGCCGTCCCGGTCCACCGGGATCATGCCGGTGCTGGTGAAGAACCAGGCCATCAGCCGGCCCTTGAGTCCCTTGCCGGTGACGTACTCGTCCTTGCCGATGAAGTACACCGGGCGCTTGACCACCAGGCCCAGGAACAGCGAGTCGATGAAGGTGACGTGATTGCCGGCCAGGATCACCGGTCCGGTCGCCGGAATGCGCTCCATGCCCTCGACCTTCGGGCGGTACAGGACACGCATGACGAATCCGAGAATCGCCTTGAGCACAATGCGGGACAACGGGCCCTCCGGGTCGTGGCTGGTCAATGTCAAGCGGGCGCAGAACTCTGCAGCCCAGGACGATACTCGCGGGTTACTCCCGCTCGCACATCGGGTTCACGAGGTCGATACGCACAGTTGACGTGTGTTACCACCATGTTCCCCCCGAAGTTGTCGTGCGTCTCCCCGGCATGACCCGTCCGTGCCTACGATCGGCCCGGTTCCGTGAGCAGGTGCGCAACACGCCTCACCGCACCCCGGAAAACACCCGGAAGCACCCGGAACACCACCGGACACCGCACACAAGGAGCGTGGGTATGCACAAGCGGCAGCAGCCTGGACGGCGGACGGTGCTGGGGGCCGCGGCCCTGGGCGCGGGAGCGGCGGTATTCGGCGGGGCCGGCCAGGCGAGCGCCGCCGGGCACGGCGACACGGGCCGCCCGCAGGAGCTGCCGGTACCGCTGATCGTCGGTCACCGCGGAGCCAGCGGCTACCGCCCCGAGCACACCTTCGGCTCCTACCAACTCGCCCTCGACATGGGCGCGGACGTCATCGAGCAGGACCTCGTCCCCACCAAGGACGGGCACCTGGTCTGCCGCCACGAGAACGACATCACCGCCACCACCGATGTCTCCGCGCACCCCGAGTTCGCCGACCGCAAGACCACCAAGACCGTCGACGGAACCAAGCTGACCGGCTGGTTCACCGAGGACTTCACGCTCGCCGAGCTCAAGACGCTGCGCGCCAAGGAGCGCATACCGGGAACCCGGCAGCACAACACCCTCTACGACGGCCGGTGGGAGGTGCCGTCCTTCGAGGAGGTCCTGCAGTGGGCCGAGCGCGAGGGCCGCAGGCGTGGCCGCCGGGTCTGGCTGCACATCGAGACCAAGCACCCCACCTACTTCCGGGGGCTGGGGCTCGGCCTGGAGGAGCGGGTCGCCAAGGCGTTGCGCGCACACGGCCGGCACCGTAAGGACTCCCCGAACTTCCTGCAGTCCTTCGAGCCCAGCAGCATCCAGCGCCTGGGCAAGCTCGTCGACTGCCCCAAGGTCGTCCTGCTCTCCACCCTCGACTCCCGGCCCTGGGACTTCGTCGAGGCGGGCGACCCCCGTAAGGTCGCCGATCTGGTCACGCCCGAGGGCCTGAAGTGGATCGCCGGCTTCGCCCAGGGCATCGGCCCGGACCTGACCGTGATCATCCCGCGGGACAAGGACGGCAAGCTCGGCACGCCCACCTCCGTCGTCGAGGACGCACACGCCGCCGGCCTGGTGCTGCACCCGTATACGGTCCGCAACGAGAACGCCTTCCTGCCGGCCGACCACCGCCGCGGCACCGACCCCAACGCCTACGGCGATGCCCTCGGCGTCTTCAAGGCCTACCTCGGCACCGGCATCGACGGCCTCTTCTCCGACAACCCCGACACCGCGCTGCTGGCCGCCGCGGAGTTCCGCAAGCGCTGATCCGACGCTTGCACAGCGGCGGACGTGAGGCCCCGGACCGGCGCCACCTCCCCTTGACTCTCATCTGAGTTGGGAATGTCACAGGGGAGCTCGGCGCCGGTCTGTTCCGCTTGCCCCATATGCCTGCGCAGAATGCTCGGCGGCGGAGATTGCCGCTGCCACATTCCGGGGAGTCCGGAAGAACCCGGACCAACCGAATAAGGGGAGGCATACGCGCATGGGCACCAGCGTGACCATCTCTGCGGCGACCGACCAGGACGCCGAGCAGATCCTCAAACTGCAGTACCTCTGTTACCAGTCGGAAGCCGCGCTGTACGACGACTACGGCATCGAGCCGCTCACCCAGACGCTGCAGGCGCTGCGCGCCGAACTGGCCGAGGGCTGCGTCGTGGTGGCCAGACTCGGCGAGGAGGTGGTGGGATCCGTGCGCGGCACGGTCGACGCGGACGGCACCGCGCAGATAGCCAAGCTCATCGTGCACCCGCGGCTCCAGCGGCACGGCCTGGGCGGCCGGCTGCTCGCCGCGGTCGAGGAGCGGCTGGCGGCCGAGCGGTCGGCCCGGCGCTACCGGCTGTTCACCGGCCACCGCAGCGAGGGCAATCTGCGGCTGTACCGCAGCCACGGCTATGCGCCCGTGGGCACCGAGCAGCTGACCAAGCGGCTGAGCGTGGTCACCCTGGAGAAGGAACTGAAGCCGGAAGCCGCCGCCGAGGCGCTGGTCGCCGGAGCGTAGGGAAGTGGCGGGCCCGCACGGGGCGGGCCCGTACCCGAGGTGGTGGTGTCGTGGTGCCTACGCCGTACGGGCCCGGCGCAGCCAGATCAGTCCGGTGACGGGCAGGAAGATCGGGATGAAGAGATAGCCCATGCCGTAGTCCGACCAGACGGTGGCGTCGGGGAAAGCGGACCGGTCGAGCAGCGTCCAGGTGCCGATGCCGAGCACCCCGAGCAGCTCCAGCGCGCAGCAGGCGAACGCGGCCCTGCGGGCGCCCTCCCCGCCGCGCACCAGCGAGAAGGTGATGAACCCGTAGACGACCGCGGAGACCGCCGAGAGGCTGTAGGCCAGCGGGGCCCGGTCGAACTGGGCGATGAGCTGGTAGAGCGAGCGGGACGCGGCCGCGACGGTGAAGATGCCGTAGAGCGCGACCAGCAGACGCCCGGGCCCGGTGCCCAGGGAACGCTTCGCCGGGGCGCCGCCGTCCGCCGCGGTGGTCGCCGTGGTCCCGGGCACTGCCTCAGGCACTGCCGCCTCCCCAGATGTCGAACAGTCGCACTTCCAGTACGGCCAGCACCACGGCGCCCGCCGCGGCGGTGGCCGAACCCCAGCGGGTGCGCTCCGAGAGCGACATGAACCCGGTCGCGGGGACGCAGGCCGCCGCCCCGAGCAGATACGCCACGAACAGCGCGGTGCCCTTGTCCGGTGACTGCCCGCGCGACAACTGCACGACGGCGATGACCAGTTGCACGATGCCGAGCAGCGACACTATGGCCATGCCGATGAAGTGCCAGTCCTTGGTGGGCTGGTCGCGGAACGCGGCGAAGCCGCACCAGGCGGCGAGGGCGAGAGCGGTCACGGCGACCGCGATCGTCAGCGCGTCGATCACCGGGACCTCCGGGCGACGTGGCTGCGCGCCGTGGGGTTGTGGGGCATGGGGCGATGCTAATCGGCGGCGGGCGGGCGGCCGCGTCCGGCCCCGTCGTGGCGTTGACCACAACGCACATGGCCGAAGAGATGTCCGCCGATGTCCTCGTCAGCGATCTGCCGGCGGTATCCGCGCAGGCCACGGACGGGACGATCGAGATCACCACCGCGGAGTGCGGCGGTGTCCACGGGTTGGTCGGGCAGGTCCGCTATCCGGACACATTTGATCGGCCCGCACTGCTGTCTGGTTTACTTGCCGCCATGACCACGACGAGCTACCGCACCCCTGCGACCGAGGCGAAAATGACGCCCGGTGCTCGTTGCATGTGTCGAATGTGTGACCGCTGAGGGCCCCCGCCTGAGCCTCGCGCCCCGAAGCGAGACCCTCCCCCGAGCTCTTACGGAGCAGGGGGACCCCACCCCGCCGTGCGTCCGTCCTCGACGGAACCGGCCGCCCCGCGTCACCGGAACCCGGAGCCGGGCCCCGCGCCCGCCGCCGCTCCCTGTTCCCCTCTGCCGCACTCGCAAGAATGCCCCGTGCCCGGCGGGCGAGCCGCCGAGCACTCGACAGTGACGGAATTCCCTGTGATCACCACAACGGGCCTGACCAAGGTCTACCGTTCAGGAGACCGCGAAGTCACCGCCCTGGACGGCGTCGATCTGCACGTCCGCGAGGGCGAGGTGTACGGCGTCATAGGCCAGAGCGGCGCCGGTAAATCCACCCTCATCCGCTGCCTCAACCTCCTGGAGCGCCCCAGCTCCGGCACGGTCACCGTCGCCGGCCAGGACCTGACCGCCCTCGCCGGGCGCGGTAAGCGCGCCAATGCGGAACTGCGCGCCGCCCGCAGCCACATCGGCATGGTCTTCCAGCACTTCAACCTGCTGTCCTCGCGCACCGTCCAGGACAACGTCGAGCTGCCGCTGGAGATCCTCAAGGTCGACCGCCGCGAGCGCTCCCGCAAGGCACTGGAACTGCTGGACCTGGTCGGCCTCGCCGACAAGGCCAAGGCCTACCCCGCCCAGCTCTCCGGCGGCCAGAAGCAGCGCGTCGGCATCGCCCGCGCGCTGGCCGGCGACCCCAAGGTGCTGCTCTCCGACGAGGCCACCAGCGCCCTGGACCCGGAGACCACCCGCTCCATCCTCCAGCTGCTGCGCGACCTCAACCGCCAGCTGGGCCTGACCATCGTGCTGATCACGCACGAGATGGACGTCGTCAAGACGATCTGCGACTCGGCCGCACTGATGAAGAACGGCCGCGTCGTCGAGCAGGGCACGGTGGCCGAATTGCTCGCCACCCCCGGCTCCGAGCTGGCCCGTGAGCTGTTCCCGGTCGGCGGCGAGCCCTCGGCCGAGGACCGTACGGTCGTCGACATCACCTTCCACGGCGCGGCCGCCACCCGCCCGGTGATCTCCGAGCTGTCGCGCACCTACAACGTCGACATCTCGATCCTCGGCGCCGCCATGGACACCGTCGGCGGAAAGCAGATCGGCCGGATGCGCATCGAGCTGCCCGGCCGCTTCGAGGAGAACGTCGTGCCCATCGGCTTCCTGCGCGAGCAGGGGCTCCAGGTCGACGTCGCGGACGTGGCCGATGTGGCCGCGGCCGCCGACCCCGCCGACGAACCGGCGATCTTGGCGCCGGCCACCCCGCTCCAGAAGGAAGGTGCCAAGTGACCTGGACCGAGATGCAGCCGCTGCTGTACGACAACACGCTCGACACCCTCTTCATGGTGTGGTGGTCGACGTTCTACGCGGTGCTCATCGGTGTCCCGGCCGGTGTGCTGCTGCATCTGACCGACCGCGGCGCCATCCTGCAGAACGTCGTGGTGAACAAGGTCCTCGGCGCGATCGTGAACATCGGACGGTCCTTCCCGTTCCTGATCCTGATCGTGGTGCTGATCCCCTTCACCCGGCTGATCGTCGGCGTCTCCATCGGCCCCACCGGCGCGGTCGTGCCGCTCGCCATCGCCGCCATCCCGTTCTTCGCCCGGCTGGTGGAGGCCGCGCTGCGCGAGGTCGACCACGGTCTGGTCGAGGCGGCCCAGGCGATGGGCGGCGGCACCTGGACGATCGTCTTCAAGGTCCTGCTGCCGCAGGCGCTGCCCGCGCTGGTCGCGGCCGTCACCACCACCGTCATCACCCTGATCGGCTACTCCGCGATCGCCGGTGCGGTCGGCGGCGGCGGTCTGGGCAACCTGGCCTACACCTACGGCTACCAGCAGTACGAGACCTCGCTGATGATCACCACCGTCGTGGAGCTGATCGTCCTCGTCACGCTCGTCCAGCTGCTCGGCGATCTCGTCGTCCGCCGGCTGGCCGGCCGCGGCGCCCGCGGCTCCTCCTCCGTACGCGTCGGCCTGCGCCGCGCCCGCACCCAGGAGCCGGCCGTCGCCACCGGCGAGGCCGCCTGACCCCCAAGCCCCCCGCACCCCCCAAGAGCCCGGACCCTTTGCCGGGCGGACACCACGCAGCACTTCGCGTGTGAACAAGAAAGAGGCACTCTTCGTGCGCAACACCATCAAGATCTCCGTGGCCGTCGCCGCCGTCACCGCCGTCGCCCTCGGCGCGAGCGCCTGCAGCGCCCCCTCGGACACCACCGCCAGCAGCGACAAGAGCGACAAGAACGCCCCCCTCGTCGTCGCCGCGAGCCCCACCCCGCACGGCACCATCCTCGACTTCGTCAAGAACAAGCTGGCGGCCAAGGAAGGCCTCAAGCTGGTCGTCAAGCCGTTCAACGACTACAAGATCCCCAACAAGGTCACCGACGACGGCCAGGTCGACGCCAACTTCTTCCAGCACAAGCCGTTCCTCGACACCTTCAACAAGGAGAACGGCACGCACATCGTGCCCGTCGTGAACGTGCTCATCGAGCCGCTCGGCGTCTACTCCAAGAAGATCGACAAGCTCTCGGACCTCAAGTCCGGCAGCACCATCTCGGTGCCCAACGACCCCTCCAACGAGGGCCGGGCGCTCAAGCTGCTCGCCGACAACGGCGTGATCACCCTCAAGCCCGGGGTCGGCTCGGACGCCAAGCTGACCGACGTCAAGGACAACAAGGGCATCAAGATCACCGAGCTGGAGGCGGCGCAGACCGCGCCGCGTATCGACGACGTCGACGCCGCGATCATCAACGGCAACTTCGCCATCGGTGCGCACCTCAAGCCCTCCACCGACGCGCTGGCACTGGAGAAGGCGACGGACAACCCCTACGCCAACTTCCTCGCCGTCAAGAAGGGCAACGAGAACGACCCGCGGATCAAGAAGCTGGCCAAGCTTCTGAACTCCCCCGAGGTCAAGAAGTTCATCCAGGACAAGTACAAGGACGGCTCGGTCATCCCCGCCTTCGGCCCCGCCAAGAGCTGACACCTCTCCTGTTTTTCCCCGCCGCCCACCCCCCTTCGGGGGGTGGGCGGGTGTAGTCGGCCGTTGCTCGTGCGCAGGTCACCGGAAGGTGGCCGTCCGCACGTACGACGTACGGGCCCCGGACCCGCGCACCGCGCGGCCGGGGCCCACGCGCGTGGCACACCCGCGGGCGGATGCTGCATGCTGGTGCATTCAAGACGGTCAAGACGGCCCGTGACCTCGCGGTGTAACAGTCCGCGACGTTCTGGGCACCACGGTCAACGGCGTTGGAGCAGCGGTATGACATCCACCTTTCCGGACATCTCCATCAGCACGGACCGGCTGGTGCTGCGCCCGTTCGACGAGGCCGATGTGCCCGCCCTCGCCGCGATGATGAACGACGAGCTGGTCGCGGCCTGGACCGCGGTACCCCAGCCCTTCACCGAGGCCGCCGCCCACACCTGGATCACCGAGTACGCCACCACCGAACGCACCGCGGGCCGTGGCATCGACCTCGCCGTCACCGAGTTCCTCACGCAGCGCCTGGTCGGCGTCGTGCAGCTGAGCAACACCAACTGGCGGGTGCGCTCCACCGAGATCTCCTACATCGTCGCCGCCTGGGCGCGCGGCGAGGGCTACGCGTCCGAGGCCACGCTCGCCACCGCCCAGTGGCTCTTCCACGACCAGCGTTTCGAACGCCTCGAACTGCGGACCGCCGCCGGCAACACCGCCTCCCAGCAGGTCGCCCAGAAGACCGGCTGCATCAGCGAGGGCGTGCTGCGCAACGCCTTCATAGCCCGCAGCCGCACGGAGGACGGCGGCTGGACGGACATCCGTACCGATCTGATCGTGTGGAGCCTGCTGCCCGAGGACCTCGACGGGGTCCCCGGCCGGATGGCCGACGCGAACGGATTCACCTACCCCGAGTGGAACTGACCCACGCCCGCACCCGGGCCCGTACCTCTCGGGGTACCCTCGCCCTGCCGCGCACCTGCGTGACCAGCGCGGACCAGCGCACCACAGCGGCACCACCGGCCTGCGGCCGCTCCGCGGCCACCCCGCCTGCCGCCCCTGCCCGCGTACCGACAGCAGCCCCAGGAGACTGACGAGCATGGCCGACCGGGTCACGGTGATCGGATGGGACGGCTCTTCGCTGACCGCCGCCGCCCGCTCCGCCCTCGGCGCCGCCACGCTGGTGGCCGGCGCCGCCCACCACCTCGCACTGCCCGAAGTCCCGGCGAACGCCGAGCGGATCCGGCTCGGCAGCGTGACCCTGGCCGCCCGCCGGATCGCCCAGCACCGCGGCACCGCCGTCGTGCTCGCCGACGGCGACCCCGGCTTCTTCGGCGTGGTCCGCACCCTGCGGGCACCCGAGCACGGCCTCGAAGTGGAGGTCGTCCCCGCCGTCTCCTCCGTCGCGGCCGCCTTCGCCCGGGCCGGCATGCCCTGGGACGACGCCCAGATCGTCGTCGCCCACAGCCGCGATCTGCGCCGCGCGGTGAACGTCTGCCGCGCCCACACCAAGGTCGCGGTGCTCACCTCACCCGGTGCCGGGCCCGCCGAACTCGCCCTGCTGCTCGGCGGCGTCCACCGCACCTTCGTCATCTGCGAGGACCTGGGCACCGACCGCGAGCGGGTGACAGTCCTCACATCCGACAAGGTCGCCGACCACGTCTGGCGCGACCCCAATGTCGTCATCGTCATCGGCGGTTCGCCCGGCGGCGCCGCGGCCCAGGGCACCGGCTGGATCGCCGGCCGCGAGGTCGGCCATCCGACGGGGCCGCGCGGCTGGGGACTTCCGGCCCGCGCCTACGGAGGCGCCCTGGGCGAGGGCGAGTCCGTCCAGCTGCGCACCGCCCAACTCGCCCGCCTCGGGCCGCAGGTGGGCGACCTGGTCTGGGACATCGGCGCGGGCAGCGGAGCCGCCGCGGTCGAGGCGGCGCGCTTCGGCGCCGCCGTCATCGCGGTGGACGCCGACGCGGACGCCTGCGGGCGCACCACCGCCGTCGCCCGCCGCCACGGCGTCCAACTCCAGGTCGTGCACGGCCGGGCACCGCAGATCCTGGAAGACCTGCCCGAACCCGACGTGGTGCGGATCGGCGGCGGGGGAGCGGCGGTCGTCACGGCCTGCGCGGCCCGCCGTCCCGAACGGATCGTCACCCACGCCGCGACCCGCGACGAGGCCGAATCGCTCGGCCGGGCGCTGGCGGACGGCGGCTACGAAGTCGAGTGCGCCCTGCTGCAGTCCGTGGACCTGGACACTTCCGTCTGGGTCGAACGTGAGCGCTCCGTGGTGTTTTTGCTCAGCGGCTATCGCGTTCCTCACCCGTGACCAGCACGGCAACCCGCGCGAGGTAGGCTGGCGGATCGTTGCGCCGCCGTTCCGCGTTCGGCTTCGTACGCCAATATCCGGAAAATGCCGTGGTTTTGGCCGAATATGAAGCTCTGGAGAGCGGACGTGCCGCGAGGCGCGCTCGCTCGTTCTAGCTATCGGGGCGTCGGCGCGCCCCGGTCGAGCGCGTCGCACGAGCGGTTGGAAGGAGCACTACCAATGGGCGAGGGGTACGCATGACCGACACCGGCCAGGTCCCGGGCGAGGGACAGCCGGAGAACGCAGGCGGACATCCCGGGCAGCCGCAGCCGGCGGCCGCGCCCTCCCCTGCCGACGCCGGACCGACGCAGCAGCCGGGCATGGTGACCCCTCCGGGCGAGTACCCCTACCTCGACCCGGCCGACGGCGTGGTCGAGGACGACGATCTGCTGCTGATGCCGGGCACCCAGGGTGCCTGGAGCGAACAGCCGGCTCCCCAGCCGCTCCCGCACGAGACCCACCAGGCCCCCGCCCAGCAGCCGCAGCCGGGCGTGCCGTTCGACGCGGCCGCCCAGGGGACCACCGGCTTCGAGCCGATGCCCGCCCAGGCCGGGGACCATGAGACCGGCGGCCGGGATTCCGGTTCCGTCGACCTCAGCGCCGTCCGTATCCCGCAGCCCGCCGCACCGCAGCAGCAGGACCGCGCTCGCGCGGCCGCGCCGGCCACCCCCGCGCGCCGCCCGCTGCACATGGGCCCGCCCGTCCCGGACGCGACCGGCGGCGTGGTCCGTTCGCTCGCCGACCGCGGGCCGGCCGACACACCGACCCAGGCCCCCGCGCGACACGCCGGACCGCCGACCGGTGGACCCGAATACTTCGACACGCCGGCCGAGGCGCCCGACGCCGCGGCGCAGACGGCCGCGGACCAGCCATACGCCGAGCAGCCCCCCGGGGATGTCGCGGCGGAGCAGGCCTTCGCGGCGCCGTCGTACGGCGACCAGCCCTACGGCGGACAGTCGTCCGCCGAGCAGACCTACGGGGCCGCCGGCCAGGGCCCGTTGCCGGGCCCGCAGCTCGGCGAGATCCCCTCGCAGGTGCCGCCGTGGGGCGAGGCCTCGGCCCAGGTGGTCGCGGCACAGAGCGCAGAAACGGTCGCCCCCGCCAAGGCGGCCGCCGCGCCTGTCGACGTGGCTGCCCAGCCCGTTCCGCAGGACGCGGCGCCCGCCGAACAGCCGCAGCCGATGCCGCTGCCGGCCGAGGGCACCGCGGAGGCCGGCGACGCTGTGGTCGCGGACGTCGTCGACGCCTCGGGTGCCGTCGCAGCAGAGGCCGTCCAGGGCGCGCAGATTGAGGCGCCGGCGGAGGCGTGGGCGCAGCCCCAGGGCGTGGCCCCGGACGCGCTGCCGGAGACGGCGGCGCAGGGTCAGGACGCAACCGCCGTGGCCGATGCCGCTGTTGTGGAAGCGGCCGCGGACGCCGCCGTGGACACCGTTGCGCCGGATGCCGTCGCGACGGACGCCACCGCTGCGGAAGCCCCTGTTGCGGACGCCGCTGTTGGGGACGTCGCCGCGCAGGACGCTCCGGCCCAGCAGCCGGAAGCGGCCGCCGTCGAAGGCACCCAGCAGCCCGTGGACCAGCCTCAGGCCGACGCCCAGGCGGCAGCTCAGCCGCAGGACGGGCCCGCCGAGGCACCGGCCGACCAGGCCGCGCAGCCCGTACCGGAACAGCCGGCCGCCACCGCGGCCGACGCGCCGGACGTCACCGCCGATGCCCCCCAGGCACCCCAGGCCGAGCAGACCGCCGACCAGCTCCAGGCCGTTCCGGCCGAGGCCACCGGCCAGCCCGGCGCCCCCGCCGAGCCGGCCCCCGCCGCC
>NZ_QUAC01000078.1 GCF_003389455.1 Streptomyces inhibens
GGAGTGGTGGCGGTCGCCAGGTAGGGGAGGTACGGCCGCGTACGGGAAGGCGGCCGGGGTCGGACCCCCGTCCCGGCCCCGGCCGCCTGCTCATGGGATCCCAGCGGCGCTGCGGTCCCCCGGCGTCCCGGTGGCCCGCCGGTCACCTGCTGCCCGGCCTTCCGTTCCCCGGCCCTCCTGTTCCCGGCCCTCCTGTTCCCGGCCCTCCTGTGCCCCGGCCTCCCGTTCCCCGGCCTCCCATCCCCCGGCCCCCTGCTTTGCGGCCCCCGCCGCGCCGCCGCGTCGCCGTCAGGCCCGCCACGGCAGCTCGGCGGTGATGGAGGTCGGGCCGCCGACGGGGGAGTCCACTATCAGGAGGCCGTCGACGGCATCGAGTCGTTCGGTGAGGCCGGCCAGACCGGTGCCGTTACCGGTGTGTGCGCCGCCGCGGCCGTTGTCCGTCACCAGGACCATGACCCGGTCGGCGGTGTGCCAGACGTCCAGCGTCGCGCTGGTGGCCCGGGCATGCTTGGAGACGTTCTGCAACAGCTCGGAGGCGGTGAAGTACGCGATGCCCTCGATCGCCGCGGCCGGCCGGCGGTCCAGGTCCACGGACACCTTCACCGGAACCGTGCAGCGCGCGGAGAGCGCCGACAGCGCCGGGCCCAGACCCCGGTCGGTCAGGATCGCCGGATGGATCCCGCGGGCCAGGTCGCGCAGCTCCTGGAGCGCGATCTTCACCTCGCCGTGCGCCTCGTCCACCATCTTCGCGGCGGCCTCCGGATCCTCCGCCAGCTTCTCCTTGGCCAGGCCCAGGTCCATGGCGAGCGCCACGAGCCGGGCCTGCGCGCCGTCGTGCAGATCCCGCTCGATACGCCGCAGGTCGGCCGCCGCGGTGTCCACCACCACCCCGCGGTCCGACTCCAGCTGTGAGACCCGGGTGGCCAGGGAGGAGGGGCCCAGCAGGCCATGGACCATGACCCGGTCCACCTGCGTCAGCCCGTGGATCACCCACGGCCCGGCCAGCACGAGCAGCAGCCCGACCCCGCTGGCGAACCCGATCTCGGCCGGGGTGTCGAGATAGAAGCCGTTGCCGCTGCCGTCGCCCCACATCTGGATGCCCGGCTGGTCGAGGTACGCGGGGAACGTCCACCGCCACAGCGGATAGGCCAGAAGAGCCCAGCCGATGGACCAGAACATCAGGGAGAAGACGAAGGAGAAGACCGCCCACGGGAAGTGCAGGAGGGAGTAGAGGAGGTGCCGCCAGGAGACCCCGCTCTTCAGCACGGCCCCGACCCACGCCATCAGGCCCGGCTTCGACGGGCGGATGGGCTCCGGCTCGTCCACGGTCTGCCCCAGCAGGCCCCGGGCCCGCGCACGCTCCAGGCTGCCCAGCGCACGGCTGCCGGCCAGACCGCCCGCCAGCACCGGAATGCCCAGGAACGTGACCAGCAGGCCGGCGCCGAGGGCGATCACCGCTATGGCGTACGCGAACATCACGCTGGACACCGGGAGGCTGAGGAAGAGGTACAGGAACTCCCGCCAGGCGCGCCCGGAGAACGGGGCACGCAGCCCCACGGGCACACGGGAGCCGCGGGGGTGCGGTGCGTATGCGGTATCCATCGTCTCGTTGTCCGTTCTGCTCTGCCGTATGCCGTCCTGAGGCCCGTCCGGCGGATCACGGCCGGGCCCGAGGGCCCGGTCGGCGCCGCGCCTGATCTGCAGGCCTGCGGCTTTTCCGCTAGGACAAGCGTCCGCGATCGACGCCTCCCGCACCATGAGGGTCTTCGCAGTCTTCTCCTGGGGTTTTCCCCACCCCCGGACCTGAGGTTGAGCACAAACGGCCGCCCCTGGGCCCGTCAGCGGCCCCGAGACCCGGGCCCGTCAGCGGCCCCGCGCCCCGGCCCGTCAGCGGCCCCGCGCCCCGGGTCCGGACCCCGAACCCGCCTCCGCCGCCGTCCGCGCCCGCCACGGCAGCTCCGCCGTCACCCGCGTAGGCCCGCCGACCGGCGAATCCAGCACGAACAGCCCGTCCACCGACCCCAGCCGCTCGGCGAGCCCGGCCATCCCGCTGCCGCCGTCCAGCCGCGCCCCGCCCTTCCCGTCGTCCTCCACCTGGATCAGCAGCCGGTCCTCGGTCCGCCACACCTCGACGGACGCCTGCCGCGCCGCACTGTGTTTGGAGACGTTCTGCAGCAGCTCGGAGACCGTGAAATAGGCGATGCCCTCGATGGCCGGGGCGGGGCGCTCGGTCAGGTCCACCGCGGTCGTCGTCGGCACCGTGCAGCGCCCGGCCAGCGAGCCCAGGGCGGGCCCCAGCCCGCGGTCCGTGAGGATCGCCGGATGGATGCCCCGGGCCAGATCACGCAGCTCCTGAAGCGCCAGCTTCACCTCGCCGTGCGCCTCGTCCACCATCGCCGCCACGCTTTCGTCGGACTGGCCCTCCAGCAGCTTCTCCTTCGCCAGGCCGAGCCCCATGGCGAGCGCCACGAGCCGGGCCTGCGCGCCGTCGTGCAGATCCCGCTCGATACGCCGCAGGTCGGCGGCGGCCGTGTCGGTGACCGTCACCCGGTCCGACTCCAGCTCGGCGATCCGCCGCTCCAGCTCGTCGGACGGCGAGAGCAGGCCCCGCACCATCGCCCGGTCCACGTTCGACAGCCAACGCGCCACCCACGGCAGCACCGGCCACCCCACGAAGAGCGAGGCAAAGGTGACCGTGAAGGTGAACAGGGCCCACGGCAGCCGGATGAAGGTGAAGAGTGCGTGCCGCCAGGCGACCGGATCCTTCAGACCCGTCCACAACCACGGGAAGAACCCCCTGTCCCGCGGCCGCAACGGGCTCGGCTCCTCGACCTGCACCCCCAGCCACGCCCGCGCCCGGGCCCGCTCCAGCTTCCCGTACCGGCGGCACACCGTCAGCCCCGCCGCCAGCAACGGTAGTCCGATCACGGTGACGGACAGCCCGAGCCCCATCGTCAGCCACACCACCAGCACCGAGAACGCCACTAGGCCCAACGGCAAGTTGGCCAGCAGATAAGCGATCTCCCGCCACGTCGCGGCGGTGAAAGGCGCTCTGGGCGGCGGTGGTGAGACGACGTCAAGGGCGTCATCAGCGGCACTGGGTCGGGAACTTTCCGTCATGCGCCCAGCCTGCACGGCCGCGGCCGTGCGTGCCATGGGGTAGCTGGGGTGGTGGAGGTGGGGTTTGCCCTACCCCCTCCGCCCGGCGTACGTCCCGTCGCAGGTCAAGACCCCGGCCCGGGACGGGGCATTGGTGCAGGTTGGTGGCTGTCTCGTTATCGGCGTGGTGGACACGGCGCGCAGGCGGGACCGTATTGTGTGGCGATGCACAACGGGAGAGGCGAGGGGCGATGGCGCGGGGTTACGACGGCCAGTTGCTGAAGCCGGATTTCGCCGCGCGACAGCCGGACTCCGCCGCGCGGGACCTCATCGACGCATTGGCCGGCCCCCTCGACGTCCGTGGCTGGGGATGGGGCGAGCGCAGCCGGACCTGGACGGCGGTGACGGCGAGTGTGCTGCTCGCGGCGGTCGCCGGGTTCTGCGCACACAACTGGTACGCGGGCGAGGCCGCCGCTCTCTGGCTCGGAATCGCCGCCGTCGTCCTCACCGGCGCCGGAGCGGGCGGCACGCTCGCCGCACGCAGCGGGCAGCGCGCCCCAGGAGCCGCCCTGTTGCTGCTCGGCGGCATCCTCGGCGTGGCCGCCGCTTGGGAGGCGGTCCAGGGCGGCAGCGCCAGGCTCGCCGCCGTCGGACTCACCGCCGCGGCCGTGCTCGCGCTCCTCGGACTCTGTACGGGGCTGGGGCGCGGCGGCCTGATCGGCGCGGCGTCGGTCGCGCTCGCGGTGGGCGCGTGGGAACTGGGGCTGGCGCTGACCACCCCTGCACGTACGGGAGTTGCGCTCGGCTTCGTCTCCCTCCTCGTCCTCGGCGCTCTGCCCCGGATCGCGTTGATGGCGGCCGGGCTGACCCGGCTCGACGACCAGCGCTCCGGCGGTACGCCGGTCAGCCGGCACCAGGTGGCGGCCGCGCTGGGCGCCACCCACCGGGAGCTGGCCCCGGCCACGGTGGTGATGGCGGCCTCGGCCGGCGCGGCGGGGGTGCTCGCGGTGCACACGCCCGGCCTCTGGACGGTGCTCGCCGCGCTGCTGCTGTGTGTCGTCCTGTGCTCGCGGGCACGGGCGTATCCGCTGGCCGTTGAGGTCGTCGCGCTGCTGGCGGCCGGCCTGGCGGTGTGCGTACGGGTGGTGCTGCTCTGGGCGACCGACGGCGGGGCACCGGTGCTCGCGCTGGTCGCGCTGGGTGTGCTGGCGGGGCTGCCGGTCGCGGTGCTCGCGGTGCGGGTACCGGACCCGCTGCGGGCCCGGCTGCGACGGGGGCTGGACCTGGTCGAGTCGGTGAGCGTGGTCGTCCTGATTCCGGTGGCCCTAGGGGCCTTCGGGCTCTACAGCCTGCTGTTCGGCGCAGCCTGACCCGGAGGGGTGGTGGAGGGGGCATGTCATCGTCGGAGGCCCGTGCGGAAAGCCATGGGGGAGTCCATGGGGGAGCCCGTGCGGAAGAGGCGGAAGAAGCGAAAGCGGTCGGAGTGGGAGGGGGTGTGGATGCGGTGAGTGCGATGGATGTGCAGGGGGTCCCGGGGGCTCTTCCTGTGGCCGAGCCGATGCCGTCGGCCGGAGCGATGCCGGAGGCCGGGGCTAGGCCTGCGGCCGGGCTGGGGCCCGTGGTCGGGGCGACGCCCCCGGCCGGGCCGCCC
>NZ_QUAC01000085.1 GCF_003389455.1 Streptomyces inhibens
GCCGTGCCCGCCAGTCACCACTGGCGGGCACGGCCGTATCGCTGTTCCGGGGCGCCGCGGCGTCAGCTTCCGGGCCCGCCGGCCACCGGCAGTCCCTTGGTCTCGGCGGTGGCATCGCGCAGCGCGGGCGCCGCGGCGGCGAAGTAGCGGAAGAGGACGCGCAGTTCGTCCGCGGTGAAGCTTCGGAAGACCTCGGCCATCCGGCGGCGCGCGGGGCCGAAGGCGGCCTCGTCCTCGTCGTGCGGGATCGGCAGCGGCTCGACCAGGACCCGCCGGCGGTCGTCGGGGTCGGGGGCCCGGCGGGCCCGGCCGGCCCGCACCAGGCGGTCGACGAGGCGGGTGGTGGCGCTCTGCGAGAGCCCGATGCGTTCGGCCAGGGCGCCGGTGGTGAGCGGGCCGGCGAGGTCGAGGGCGTGCAGCGCGTACAGGTCGGTGGGGTGCTGGCCGAGTGCCTCGGCGGCGGCCTGACCGTGCAGCACGGTGGCCGTGACGTAGGCGCGATAGCTGTCGGCGTGCTGGCGCAGCAGGGCGTTGTGCTGCTGTTCGGACATGTCGCTCACCTTCCCGGGGTGGACCCGTGGGCTGTTTCCGGNTCGGACATGTCGCTCACCTTCCCGGGGTGGACCCGTGGGCTGTTTCCGGGGCGGACCCCTTGCCACATACTTGCACAGCTGCATATATTGCATGCGTGCATGCATATAAAAACAGCGGTCGATTCCCGTCAGGGGGAGTCATGAGCACATCAGGGGGAGCCATGAATGCGGCGGAACTTCGCGAGACGGCGGAGGTGCGCGAGCGCTTCGAGGCACACCGGCGGGCATGGGGCGACGCCGACGCCTATGGGCGCTCGTTCACCGAGGACGCCGACTACGTCACCTTCTTCGGCGGCAGGCTGACCGGCCGCGAAGGCGTCGTCGAGGGGCACCGGGGCCTCTTCGGCGGCGCACTGAAGGGCTCCCGGCTGTGGGCCGAGATCACCGATCTGGAGTTCCTCGCGCCGGACGTCGCCCTGCTCCACGCCCGGGGCGCCGTCCTGAAGGGGAAGCGGACCCGGCCCTCGCGCCGGGCGATGTCCGTCCAGACGTATGTCATGACCCGGCAGCCCGCAGAAGGCGCCGACGGCTGGCTGATCCGGGCCTTCCAGAACACCCGCCACCGCCCCCGCACCGAGGCGCTGAGCGCCGCCCTGGCCCGGCTGGCACCGAAGGGAAGCTGACCGCCGGCCGCTTGTGTACGACCGTACGCATCGTTGTGTACGCTCGTACGCATGGTCTATGTGACGCTCGCCGGCGCGATCCTCTCCGAGATCCTCGCGACCACCTCGATGAAGTACAGCGACGGCTTCAGCAGACTGTGGCCGTCGGTCGGGACCGCGCTGGGCTATCTGCTCGCCTTTGCGCTGCTCGCCCAGACGCTCAAATCGATGAGCGTCGGCACCGCGTACGCCATCTGGTCCGGCGCCGGGACGGCGGTGATCGCCGCGATCGGGATCGTGTTCCTGGGCGAGAGCGCCGGTGCGCTGAAGGTCCTCGGGGTGCTGCTGGTCATTGCCGGGGTCGTGGTGCTGAATCTGGACGGTGCGCACTGATGGCCCGGCGCTACGACCCCGACCGGCGGCAGCGGATCATCGACGCGGCGATCGCCGTGGTCGGTGAGCGCGGGATCGCCGGGCTCAGCCATCGCTCGGTGGCCGCCGCGGCGGATGTCCCGCTCGGCTCGACCACGTACCACTTCGCGACCCTGGACGAGCTGCTGAGCGCCGCGCTGCGGCAGGTCAACGGCGAGTGGATGGCCGATTTCGCGCGCTGGGTGGACGGCATCGACCTGGCGGCGCCGCTCGCCGACGAGGTCGCCGCGCTCGTCGAGGGGACCCTGGCCGGTGACCGCTCGCGGGTGGAGCTGGAGTACGAGCTGTATCTGGCGGCGCTGCGGCACGAGGCGGTACGGCCGATCGCCGCTGAGTGCCTGGACGAGATGGTGCGGCTGCTCGGACGGCGGATCGGCGACGAGCGGACCGCACGCGCCGTGGTGGCGTTCACCGACGGGCTGGTGTTGCAGCATCTGCTGACCGGGCAGCCCTTCGAACCCGCCGTGGTGCGGGACGGATTGGCCGGAGTGCTGGGCTGAACCCGGCCGCCCGGGGCGGTGGACGGCCGACTCGTGCGGCCGTACGAGTGGCGTCGTGCGACCGTACGACCCGGCCCGATCGCTGAGACCGGTTCGCCTCGACGGGCGCCCTCCGGTTAGGTTTCGAACATGACCGATGCTGCTACTTCCGCTTCCCGTACGACCGGCGCCGTCGCCGCCGGGCTCGCCACCGTCACCTCCGACGGCACCGTTCTCGACACCTGGTTCCCGGCGCCCGAGCTGGTCGCTGTGACTGCCGAGGGCCCCGGCCCGGCCGGCACCGAGCAGCTGGACGACGAGCGCGCCACCGAACTGCTGGGCGCCGCCGTGCTCAAGGCGATCGGTCCCGACCCGGTCCGTGATGTCGAGGTCGTCGCCGTCCGGACGGTCATCTCCTCCCTCGACGACAAGCCGCTGGACGCGCACGACGTCTATCTGCGCCTCCACCTGCTCAGCCACCGGCTGGTCAAGCCGCACGGGCAGAACCTGGACGGCATGTTCGGTCTGCTGTCCAACGTCGCCTGGACCTCGCTGGGCCCGGTGGCCGTCGACCAGCTGGAGACGGTACGGCTCAACGCCCGCGCCGAGGGGCTGCATCTCCAGGTCACCAGCGTCGACAAGTTCCCGCGGATGACCGACTATGTCGCGCCCGCCGGTGTGCGGATCGCGGACGCGGACCGGGTGCGCCTGGGTGCGCACCTCGCGGCCGGCACGACCGTCATGCACGAGGGCTTCGTCAACTTCAACGCCGGGACGCTGGGCACCTCCATGATCGAGGGCCGGATCAGCGCGGGCGTGCTCATCGGCGACGGCTCCGACATCGGCGGCGGCGCCTCCACCATGGGCACCCTCTCCGGCGGCGGCAAGCAGATCATCTCGATCGGCGAGCGCTGCCTGCTCGGCGCCGAATCGGGCATCGGTATCGCGCTGGGCGACGAGTGCGTGGTCGAGGCCGGCCTGTACGTGACCGCGGGCACCCGTGTCACGCTGCCCGACGGCCAGATCGTCAAGGCCCTGGAGCTCTCCGGCGCGGACAACATCCTCTTCCGCCGCAACTCCACCACCGGCACCGTCGAGGCCCGGCCGAACAAGGCGGTCTGGGGCGGCCTCAACGAGATCCTGCACAGCCACAACTGACAGCCGCAGCAGACAGCCACAACTGCGCGTGCACGGTTGACCGTTCACGGTGGCGCCACGGCCCGGCGGGAGCTCCGCCGGGCCGTTGGTGTGCTGCCGCCGTCCCCCGTCCGGCCGGGCGCCGATAGGCTTGGGGCATGCGTGATCTTGTAGCGGGGATGCGGTATCTGGGCAAGGGGCAACGCTGGGTCGCCCAAAACGGCCGGTGGTGGGGGTTCGGGCTGATCCCGGCACTGATCGCCCTGGTGCTGTATGCCGCGGTGCTCACCGTGCTCGCCCTGTGGTCCGGCGATATCGCCGCCTGGGCGACGCCGTTCGCCGACGGCTGGGGCTCGCCCTGGCAGGGGCTGCTGCGCGGGCTGTTCGTGGCGCTGCTGTTCGCCGGCGGGCTGACGCTGTCCGTGCTGACCTTCACCGCCGTCACGCTGCTGATCGGCGACCCCTTCTACGAGTCGCTGTCACAGAAGGTCGAGGAGAGCGAGGGGTACTGCCCGCCGGGGCCGGGCCGGCCGTTGTGGCAGGAGATCTGGATCGCGCTGAGGGACAGCGTCCATGTGCTGCTGCGGGCCGCCGGTTTCGGGATCCTGCTGTTCGTCCTCGGGTTCGTGCCGTTCCTCGGGCAGACCGTGATCCCCGCCATCGGCTTCTGTGTCTCCGGCTTCTTCCTCGCCGTGGAGCTGACCTCGGTGGCGATGCAGCGCCGCGACATCCCGGTGCGCGAGCGGCTGCGGCTGCTGCGCGGCCGCAAGGCGCTCGCGGTCGGCTTCGGCACCCCGATCGTGCTGCTCTTCCTGATCCCGTTCATCGCGGTGGTGCTGATGCCGGGTGCGGTGGCCGGGGCGACGCTGCTGGTGCGGGAGCTGGTGCCGGACGAGGAGCAGCCGCCGGCGCCGGACCGGGGCGAGGGCGACGCCGGGCAGGACCGGGCCGGCGCGCCGTACGGGCAGCCCTACGGGCAGCCGGGTGCGCCGGGCGGCTTCGGTCCGGCGCCCGCGCAGTTCCCCGCTAACCCGGGACAGCAGCCGGGCGCACCGCGGTCCCCGTATCCGCAGTCCGGTCCAGAGCCGTCCGCAGGGCGGCCACCAGCCGGCTGGTGAGCTGGGCGTCCGCCGCCAGCAGTGGCCCTCGGACCGGCCCCGCGGGCAGGCCGAGGTGGTTCAGCAGCGCCTTCGCGGCGACCGTGCCGGGGGTGTCGCCGCCGGTCACCGCTTCGATGAGCGGGACCAGGGCGAGCTGGCGGCGGGCGGCCTCCGCCGTGTCGCCGGTGTCATAGGCGTCCATGACGGCGCGCACGGCCCGCGGTGCGGCGTTGGCGGCGGTGCTGATGCAGCCGGTGCCGCCGAGGGCCCGTAGCGGCAGGATCTGTTCATCGCAGCCCGCGTAGTAGGCCAGCTCCGTCGACGCCAGTACCTTCGCCGACTTCAGCAGGTCGTTGCCGCAGTCCTTGACGGCCGTGATCCGCGGATGGGCGGCCAGTCGCAGCAGCGTCGCGGCGCTCAGCGCGGTGGCGGTGCGGCCCGGGATGTCGTAGAGCATCACCGGCAGCCCGGTGGCGTCCGCGACCGTCCGCAGATGGTGGGTGACGGCCTCCTGGGTGGGCCGTGAGTAGTACGGCGTGACCACCAACAGGCCGTGCGCACCGGCCCGTTCGGCGTCGCGGGCCAGGGTGACGGTGTGCCGGGTGTCGCTGGTGCCGACCCCGGCGGTGATCCGCGCCCGGTCGCCGACCGCCTCGACGACGGCCCGCAGCAGGGCTTCCTTCTCGGCGTCCGAGGTGGTCGGGGACTCGCCCGTGGTGCCGCTCAGTACGAGTGCGTCGCATCCGCCCTCGTCGACGAGGTGGGTGGCGAGCCGCTGCGCGCCGTCCGTGTCGAGCTCCCCGTCCGCGGTGAACGGGGTGATCATGGCGGCCGCGGTACGGCCGAAGGAGGCCGCGGCCGGGGGCGGTGCGAGGGGTGGGGTGACGGTGTTCATGGCGGAAGTGTGAGGGCGTCTCATGTTTCACGTCCACTTAGTTGTGCTGGGTGATTCCTTAAGCATCGCTACGATGAGCGGGGACCGTCGGCCGGCGAACGCGAAGCGGCCGCCGCACCGTTCGGTGCGACGGCCGCCCGGGCATCACAGGCCCATCACGCGTCAGTCAGGCCATTCCGCGAACGCTTCAGGTCCTGGGTCCGCTCAGCTGCGGACTCCTCCGACGACTTCGGCTTCCGCTGGTCGGTGCGCCGCTCGGCGGCACGGTCCTTGTTGCCCGACTTACGGTTCTGGGACTTCGGCATGATGACTCCCTATGTCTCGCCGAATGTTGCTTACGAACTCCAGTACCGCACCCTCAGCGGCAGTTGGCCCCCTGACGTGGGCCAGGCGAGTGAGGGGAGTTTCACGCGGGGTGACGTGCCGCCGGTACTACGGCCGGATCCGCAGCACCTGCGGATCGTGGTCGCTGGCCTGGTCGGCGTACTCGGCGTTGATGTGCACGATGTCGTAGTCGGCCCGGGTCAGATGGCGGCTGGTGAGCATGTGGTCCAGCACCTGCGAGTTGCCGTTGTAGACATAGCCGTAACGCTCCGAGCGCGGCAGCCGGCCCACCAGGTCGGTGAGCACACCCCCGCCGGTCAGGGTCTTGAGGGCCGGCGAGAACTGGTAGTCGTTGAGGTCGCCGGCCACCACCACATCGGCCTTCGGGTCCTTGGCCAGCAGATCCTTGACGAACGCGTTGACCAGCCCGGCCTGCGCGGTGCGCTGGGTCTCCGACGTCCTGGCCGGGGCCTGGAAACGGCTGTCCAGGCCCTGGTCGCCGCCCTTGGAGTTGAAGTGGTTGGCGATCACGAACACCCGGCTGTCCGGGCGGCTCTTGAGCGAGAACTGGCCGACCAGGGGCTTGCGGCTGGTCTTCCACGCCGGGTCGGCGGGCGCGATCCGGCCCGGGGACGCGGACAGCGTGGCCCTGCCGTGGTCGGCGACCACCTTCACCGGGGTGGTGGCGTCACCGCCCTTGATGTCCGTGAAGGACACCCGGTCGGGGTTGAACAGGAACGCCACACGGATGTTGCCGCCGGGCTGACCGCCGTCCTGGTCGTTGACCGGGTCGATCTGCCGCCACTCGTACGCCGGGCCGCCGGCCGCCTTGATGGCGTCGGTGAGCTTCTTGAGGGTGACGCCGGCGGTGACCACGCCGTTGTCGGTGGCGCCGTTGTCGTCCTGGACCTCCTCCAGGGCGACGACATCGGGGGCGGACAGATTGTGCACCAGCGCCTTCGCGAGCCGGTCGAACTTGGCCTGCGGGGTGGTGGGGGAGAGGTTCTCGACGTTGTAGGTGGCCACCGCCAGCTCGTCGGACTTCTGCCTGCGGGTGGTCTCCTGCGCCGGGCCGTGGTCGGTGACCGTGCCCAGCTCGGTGGCCTGGAGCGTGTAGCCGCCGAAGCTGTCGTAGTCCAGCGGCCCGGCGGTGGTGCCGGTCAGCTCGTCACCGACATCGGCCACCGGGAACGGCCGCTGCGAGAAGGGGATCAGGGACGCCACCTTGACCCGGCCGCCGTTGGGGTCCGCGTACGAGCGGTAGAGCGTGCCGCCGCGGGCCGTACGGTTGCGGCCCGGCTCGGCGGTCACCCACAGCTCGTTGTGGGTGCTGGTCGGGCCGACGACCGGGGCGCCGGAGACCGAGACCCGCATGCCCTCCAGCGACTCATAGCGGTCCAGCGCGTACGAGGAGGGGCGCAGCGTCAGCGACTCGATGCTCTTGCCGCCCGCGTCGGGGGCGTATCGGTTCGGCACCGAGGCCGGGTTGAGCCTGAAGGCGGCCGGCAGCGGGGCGTCGGCGGAGACGGTCTGCCAGGTCGCGTCGGTGATTTCGGTGACGGACTGCAGGCCCGCGTCCTTGCCGCCCGGGTAGTACTCGCTGACCGTGCCGGAGAAGGTGATGGCGTCGCCGACCGCGACCTTCGGCGTCTCCTTGCCGGTGAAGACGAAGACCGCCTCGCTGGTGGCCGGGTCGTTGTCCGGATGCGGGTCCTGCACCCAGAAGCCGCGCGCCGAGCCGAACGACCGGACCGCGGTGACCGTGCCGGGCACCTCGCTGACCTGCTTCCCGGCCAGCGGGGATATTCGGGTGTTGCCCTGGATGTCGTGGATCCGGGCGCCGGCCGCGGAGGCGGAGGACTGCGTAACGGTCAGCAGTCCACCGGCGAGGGCGGCGCAGGCCACCGCGCTGAGGGCGGCCGGTCTGCGGAGCGAACGACGGGACGGCATGCATGCCT
Organism: Streptomyces inhibens; assembly: GCF_003389455.1. Taxonomy (GTDB): domain Bacteria; phylum Actinomycetota; class Actinomycetes; order Streptomycetales; family Streptomycetaceae; genus Streptomyces; species Streptomyces inhibens. Next base: position 7,521 of record NZ_QUAC01000085.1, read on the forward strand.
CCGAGGGGATATATAGGGTTATGGGGGGTTAGCGGCACCGTGCGCGCGGCGCCGGACCGGCGCACGCTACGCGCGTCAATCTCTTGTGCGCGCAAGGGAGTTGTCAAGGTTCTCCAGGTGACCGGCAAGGGGCGCGGGGGTGAACCGCCCGAGATACGGAGAATTCCGTCTACGCTTGGTCGGCGCACGAGCCGAAGTCCGTACGAGGAGCTGAGCCCCAGATGTCCGCAGACCGCCCCACCCTGCCGCCGGTGCGGCTGCACTCCGAAGCGGAACTGGCCCGGGACGCGCTGAGCGCCCCCCTGATGGCCCGGGCCGCCAAGCTCGCCCGCTGGGCCGAGCGCGGCGTCCCGGTCGGCGTCGGCGGCGAGATCCTCCATGAAGCGCTGGGCGCCGCCACCGAGCACCTCGGTCTGGCCGGCGACGAGGACGGCCCCGCCTGGACCGCCGAGGCCTGGCAGCTCGCGGTGGACACCGGGCTGGTCGAGATCGAGGAGAGCTCCGAGGACGCGGCGGACGAGGACGGCGCCGGGCTTCCCGACGATGCCGCGGTCGGCACCGCCACCCCCGGCGAGGAGCTGAACCTGCTCACCTCCGGCAGCCCGCAGGACATCCTCGACATCTGGCTCGGCGGCATGGAGACCGTGCTCGCCGACGCGGCCGCCCCCGACCTCGCCGACCTCGCCGACCAGCTCACCGAGAACGGCGAAATCGACCTGGACGCGATCGACTGGAACCCGGAGGAGGAGGCCGAGGTGCTGGACGGCATCCTCGGCAACCTCTATCTGCTCACCGCCCTGAGCGAGGACCCCGACCAGGACGTGCCGCTGCCCGCGCTGGCCGCCTCCATGATCATCCCGGACGACATGGACGAGCCCACCGACGACATCCTCGAAGAGGTCTCCGAGGCGATGATGCGCCTGGACGACCAGTTCCGGGTGCTGGAGCCGATCGGTCTGGTCGCCTACAGGCCGGTCGACGAGGCGCTCATCGAGGAAGTGGACGAGGACGGAGAGACGGTCCTCCCCCAAGGACCTTCGACAAGCTCCGGTCCAGGGGGGACCCCCATCGCCGAGCCGCTCACCGACGAGGACGTCTCCCGCTACGGCCTGGTCCGCCTCACCCCGCTCGGCGTCTACGCCGTACGCGCCCGGCTGCTGGACGCGGGCGCGCACGCCCCGGCCGTCGGCGACCTCACCGACAAGGGCGCCGACGTCCTCCTGGACGCGCTGCCCGACTACCCCGAGACGCTCGCCCAGGCCGAGTCCGAGCGGTGGCTCGCCGCCCGTACGCCCCTGGACGCCGCCCGGGACCTGCTGGCGGCCGCCCGCGGCGACGACGAGCGCGCCCCGCGCCGCCGGCTCGCCGCCCAGCAGACCCTCTCGCTGGTCTCGCCGGACGCCGAGGCCGCGCTGCGCGAGGTCCTCGACGACCGCCGGCTCGGCGGTCTGGCCCGGGTCTGGCTCGCCGAGCGCGCGCTGCCCGGCATCCCCGAGCCGTCCCAGGACATGATCTTCTGGCTGACCGTGGACACCATCGCGGCGCAGCTGGACAGCGCCGACGAGAACGCCGTGGCCGAGCTGCGCGAACTCGTCCAGGGCCTGACCGACCAGCACAGCGGGTTCTTCGACACCGCCTGGCGGGTGGACCACCCGGCCACCGCCGACGTCCTGGAGGCCATGGGCCGGCTGCACCCGGACAAGAAGGCCGCCAAGGAGGCCCGTAAGGCCGCGTTCAAGGCGCGCTCGCGGCAATCGGGCTGAGACGGCGCCCGGGAGGGCCGGGGTGGCGTAACTGCTTCCTGGATGTCGCGCCGCGTTCAACTGGAGTTCGAAGGAGCGCGGGAACGTGTGCGGCGCAGGCACAGGGGAAGAAACCGGCCATCCAGGAGATGACAATGCCGCTCACCCGGAGAGACTTCGCCAAGCGTTCCGCCCTCACCGGCGCGGGGGTCGCGCTGGCCGGCAGCGTCGGCGTGCTGGCCACCGCGCCGGGAGCCATCGGCGAGGAAGCGCCGGCCGCCGGCCCGGACGGCGCGGCGGACGGCCAGGGGCGCACGATCGGCTACGGCCCGCTGATCGAGGACCCGGACGGCATCCTCGCGCTGCCCGCCGGGTTCTCGTACAAGATCATCACCCGGACCGGGGTGACCAAGCTCGACACCGGTGAGTCCACGCCCTCCAACCACGACGGCACCGGCACCTTCGAGGGGCACCGCGGCACCACCCTCCTCGTCAACAACCACGAGCTGAAGGGCCCGCGCGCCGACTGGCCGCACCCGGTGCCGCTGGCCGAAGGGCTGGTCTACGACCCGGCGGCGTCCGGCGGCTGCACCGTCGTCGAGGTCGCCAAGGACGGCACGCCCGTCGGCGAGTGGGTCGGCATTGCTGGTACCTCCACCAACTGCGCGGGCGGGACCACCCCTTGGGGCACCTGGCTCACCTGCGAGGAGAACGAGGACAAGGCCGGCCAGCACGGCATGACCAAGGACCACGGCTATGTCTTCGAGGTCGACCCGCACGACCCCAAGGCCTGCCGCGACCCCAAGCCCATCAAGGCGCTGGGCCGTTACGCCCACGAGGCGGTGGTCGTCGACCCCAAGCGCGGCCACCTCTTCCTGACCGAGGACGCCGCCACCCCCAACGGCCTCTTCTACCGCTGGACCCCGCCGCACGGTTTCCGGCACGGCCGCGGAGCGCTGCGCACGCTGGCCGATGACGCGGGTGTGCTGGAGGCCTTCAAGTGCTTCGACTCCGGCGGCCGGTTCGTCGACGACCTCTCGCGCGCCACCAAGACCGGCACCGTCTACGGCGTCGACTGGGTCGAGGTCCCCGACCGCGATGCCCGTACGGTCTCGGTACGCAAGCAGTTCACGGACGGTGAGATCACCCGCGCCCGCAAGTTGGAGGGCCTGTGGTGGGCGGACGGCGGCGCGTACATCGTGTCCTCCTTCGCCCGCGCGGAGAGCCCGGTCCAGCACGACGGACAGGTCTGGTTCTACGACCCGCGGCGGCGGACCCTGACCCTGAAGGTGCTGCTGGGGGTCAATCAGGACCCTTCGAAGGACGGCGCGTTCGACGGTCCCGACAACATCACCGTCTCGCCCTACGGCGGGCTGATCATCGCCGAGGACGGCGAGGGCGTACAGCACCTCTTCGGGGCCACCGACGACGGCCGCACCTACCCGATCGCGCGCAACGACCTCAACATCGGCACCGCGGACAAGCCGGAGTTCAGCGAGTTCACCGGCCCGGTCTTCTCCCCGGACGGCCGGACGCTGTTCGCCAACATCCAGGAGCCCGGCATCATGCTGGCCATCACCGGCCCGTGGAAGCGGCAGCGCCGGCAGCGCTAGCGGCACCCCCCGGCTGAGCCTCACCCCTGCCTCAAGCGCATCGGGGAGGCTCAGCCGGCCATGGCCGTGATGACGTAGTAGTCCAGCAGACCGTCCCGATAAGCCGTCAGATAGCGGCGCGGCCACTCGTCGCGCAGCTCGGGACGCTGGGCCATATAGCGGTCGTACGGCTCCCAGACCCCGTCGCCGATCGGCCGGACGCGGACCTCCCGCAGACCCGCCGCGGCCAGCGTCGCGGCGACATCGTCGACGACATGCGGGACGTCCAGACCGTCGGCGTACGGGGGCAGCAGCCCGGGCAGCGCGCGGGCGGCCTCATGGGTGCGGGCGAAGAACGTCGTCAGCGCCAGCCGGCCGGTCGCGCGCAGTACCCGCGCCGCCTCCCGGGCGAAACCGGCCGGATCGCGGAAGTGCTGCGCGGCCTCGACGGAGTACAGACAGTCGACGGCGTCGTCGGGGAGCGGGATGTCCTCGGCGGCGCCCAGGAGGAAGCCCAGCCGGGCCGGGGTCCCGGCAAAGGCGCCGAGCAGCGCCGCGTTCGCCTCCCGGGCGCGGGTGATCTGGTCGGGGTGGGCATCCAGGCCGATGACCTGCCCCAGGCCGAATTCCCGCAGCGCCAGCGCGCAGCCCAGGCCGCGCCCGCAGCCGACCTCCAGGGCGCTGCGGCCCTGCGGCCGGTCGAAGGTGCCCAGCACCAGCCGGTAGAGATCTTGCTCGCTGCGCACCCGGTCGGCCTCGCTCAGTGGCCGGTCCGCGTGGTCCGGCACCCCGGCCCAGTAGCCGAAGTTGATGAAGCCGCCGGCGAAGGCGGACACGGTGCTCAGGTCGAACTCGCCGTAGATCTTCGCGACCCGCTCGGGAAGGTCGGGCGGCGCTGGGCCGTCCGGGTGATCCGTGGGCTCGGTCGGGCCGGCCGGCGGCTGCTGCGTCATCGAACGCTCCTCGTGTGTGCCGTGGGGGGAATCATCGGGGCGTGCGGACGTTGAAGGAGAGGTGCTGAGCTCGACGATACGGACGACACAATTCTCGATCCTGGACCGTTCCCGCACCAGGGAGGGACATCCCGAGGCGGCGGCGCTGCGGGACACGGTGGACCTGGCGCGGCGCGCCGAGAGGCTGGGCTACCACCGCTTCTGGGTCTCCGAGCACCACAGCGTGCCCGGGGTCGCCGGATCGGCGCCGACGGTGCTGGCCGCCGCGGTGGCCTCGGCGACCTCCGCGATCCGGGTCGGGACGGGCGGGGTGATGCTGCCCAACCACCGGCCGCTGGTGGTCGCCGAGCAGTTCGGGGTGCTGGAGTCGCTCTTCCCCGGCCGGATCGACATGGGACTGGGCCGGTCGGTGGGCTTCACCGACGGCATCCGCCGGGCGCTGGGCACGGAGAAGGACGCCACCGAGGACTTCGGGGACCGACTGGCGGAGCTGTTGGGGTACTTCGCGGGCACCCAGACGGCCCATCCGCAGGTGCACGCCCGGCCCGCCGAGGGGCTGACGGTCCCGGCGTTCGTCCTGGCCACCGGCGCCGGTGCGCAGGTCGCCGCGGCGGCCGGGCTGGCCCTGGTCATCGGTGACCTCCGGGGCCGGCAGAAGATGCTGGACGCCATCGACGCCTACCGGGACGCCTTCCGCCCCTCGGGGCTGTGGGAGCGGCCGTATGTCGTGATCTCCGGGACGGTGGCGGTGGCCGGTACGACGGAGCAGGCGCGGCGGCTGCTGCTGCCGGAGGCGCGGTCGCTGGCGTACTCCCGTACCCATGGGGTGTTTCCGCCGCTGCGGCCCGCCGACGACGGGCCGGCCGCCGGTGCCGCGATGTCGCAGCGGGAGCGGGGTTTCTACGAGGACGCCCAGCGCGGCCATGTGTACGGCACCGAGGAGCAGGTCGCCGAGGAGCTCGGCACGCTGATCGGGCGCAGCGGCGCGGACGAGGTGCTGGTCACCACCAGCTCCTACGACCGCCCGGCGCTGGTGGAGTCGTTCGAGAGGCTGGCGCGGGTGGCGGGCCTGACGGCGCGTGAGTGAGCCGCCGGGGACGGCGCGGCACCGTCCCTGCCGCGGGCGAGGCGGTCAGGGACGGTGCCGCCGTCAGGTCACAGGGCCTGGCCGCCCGGCTTGACCATGCCGCGTACCGTGCGGGCGTCGACGAACTCGCCCAGCGCGGTCATCTCCCACTCGCCGGAGAACTGCCGGATGAGCTTGGCCATCATCACGCCCGTGCGCGGTTCGGCGTGGGTGAGGTCGAAGCGCACCAGCTCCTCGCCGCTCTGGGCGTCCATCAGACGGCAGTAGGCCTTGGCGACGTCGGAGAACTTCTGGCCGGAGAAGGAGTTCACGACGAAGACCAGACCGGTCACCTCCGGGGGGATCCCGCCGAGGTGGACGGTGATCGCCTCGTCGTCGCCCGCGCCCTCGCCGGTGAGGTTGTCGCCGGAGTGCTGGATGGCGCCGCCCAGGATCATCAGCTTGCCGAAGAAGCAGTTGTCGACCTTCTTGCGGTCGGGGCCGTAGGCGATGACGGAGGCGTCCAGGTCGATGCTCTTGCCGCGGAAGGCGGGCTCCCAGCCGAGGCCCATGGTGACCGAGCTGAGCAGCGGGCGGCCGCCCTTGACCAGCGAGACCGTCTGGTTCTTCTGGAGGCTGACCCGGCCCTTGTCGAGGTTGATCTTGCCGGAGCCGGGGGCCGGGGCGGCGGGCTGCGCGGCGGGCGGGGCCGGGGGAGCGGCGGCCGGCGG
>NZ_QUAC01000081.1 GCF_003389455.1 Streptomyces inhibens
CGGAGCGCGGCCCCGCGCCACGGCGGGCGGGGCGGCCGTCCGCGGGGCCCGGCGGGCAGGGCGGTCGCGGTGCTGGGCATGCCGTCAGATGCCTGGTGGGAGCGGGTAATCGGGGGTCCGGCGGATGCTCCCCGGGGGAGCCGGCCACCCCTTAGGGGTGCGTCGCGGCGCGTTGGGCACCCTCCCCGCGCGACCCCAAATAGCGTCCAGTAGGGTTTGGTCCGCATAAACATCCAAACCCCTGCCCGACGCAGGGCGGCGACCGACCAGCGAGTAAGGCCGCAGCCGACCGCGCGGGCGAGACTCTCGGGAAGGCGCTACGTGAGTCCCAACGGCTCCGACCGCTCGTCGCGGCGCCCGATGCGGCGGAAGCTGCCGCAGGTGCTTGCTGCGGGCCTGGTCCTGGCGACCGCTACTGGTTGCACATATAAGGACTTTCCTCGCCTCGGCATGCCAACGCCCGTCACCGACGAGGCGCCGCGGATCCTCTCTCTTTGGCAGGGCTCCTGGGCCGCCGCCCTCGCAACGGGCGTGCTGGTGTGGGGCCTGATCATTTGGAGCGTGATCTTCCACCGCCGCAGCAGGACCAAGGTGGAGGTACCCGCGCAGACCCGGTACAACATGCCGATCGAGGCTTTGTACACGATCGTCCCGTTCATCATCATCGCGGTGCTTTTCTACTTCACCGCGCGCGATGAGAGCGCACTCCTCAAGACTTCCAAGAAGCCGGACCACGTCGTCAATGTGGTGGGCTTCCAGTGGAGCTGGGGGTTCAACTACCTGGAGGACGTGGACGGCAACAAGTCGACCACGAACATCAACTCCAGCGCGCTCTCCGCGATCCCGGACAAGTGGAAGAAGACCGCCCCGGCCGGTGCCGACGGTGTCTATGACGTCGGTATCCCGGGCACGCGGAACCCGCAGACCGGTAACCCGGGTCCGACCCTGTGGCTGCCGAAGGGCGAGACGGTCCAGTTCGTGCTGACATCGCGCGATGTCATCCACTCCTTCTGGGTGGTGCCGTTCCTGATGAAGCAGGACGTCATCCCGGGCCACACCAATGTCTTCGAGGTGACCCCCAACAAGGAGGGCACCTTCATGGGCAAGTGCGCCGAGCTCTGCGGCGTCGACCACTCTCGGATGCTCTTCAACGTCAAGGTCGTCTCCCCCGAGCGGTACCGGGAGCACCTGAAGGACCTGGCGAAGAAGGGCCAGACCGGATACCTGCCGTCGGGCATCAAGCAGACGGATCACGCCAGGAATGCGGAGACCAAGAACCAGTGAGCATCCTCAACGAACCTCAGGGTGCCGCCGCCGATACGGCTCCGGCAGCACCGCCTGTACGCAAGAAGCAACCCGGTATCGCTGCCGTGAAGTGGCTGACGACCACTGACCACAAGACCATCGGCACGATGTATCTGGTCACGTCGTTCGCGTTCTTCTGCATCGGCGGCCTCATGGCGCTGCTCATGCGCGCCGAGCTGGCCCGTCCCGGCACGCAGATCATGTCGAACGAGCAGTTCAACCAGGCGTTCACGATGCACGGCACGATCATGCTGCTGATGTTCGCGACGCCGCTGTTCGCGGGCTTCGCGAACTGGATCATGCCGCTGCAGATCGGCGCGCCCGACGTGGCGTTCCCGCGGCTGAACATGTTCGCCTACTGGCTCTACCTGTTCGGCTCGCTGATCGCGGTGGCCGGCTTCCTCACCCCGCAGGGTGCGGCGGACTTCGGCTGGTTCGCGTACTCGCCGCTCTCGGACGCGGTGCGTTCGCCGGGCGTCGGTGCCGACATGTGGATCATGGGTCTGGCCTTCTCCGGTTTCGGCACGATCCTCGGTTCGGTCAACTTCATCACCACGATCATCTGCATGCGCGCGCCTGGCATGACGATGTTCCGGATGCCGATCTTCACCTGGAACGTGCTGCTGACCGGTGTGCTGGTCCTGCTGGCCTTCCCGGTGCTGGCGGCGGCGCTGTTCGCGCTGGAGGCGGACCGTAAATTCGGTGCGCATGTATTCGACGCGGCCAATGGCGGCGCATTGCTCTGGCAGCACCTCTTCTGGTTCTTCGGCCATCCCGAGGTGTACATCATCGCCCTGCCGTTCTTCGGCATCGTTTCCGAGATCATTCCGGTCTTCTCCCGGAAGCCGATGTTCGGTTACATCGGTCTGATTGCGGCGACGATTTCGATTGCCGGTCTCTCGGTCACGGTGTGGGCGCACCACATGTATGTGACGGGCGGCGTGCTGTTGCCGTTCTTCTCCTTCATGACGTTCCTGATCGCGGTGCCGACCGGTGTGAAGTTCTTCAACTGGATCGGCACGATGTGGAAGGGCTCACTGTCCTTCGAGACGCCGATGCTCTGGGTGATCGGCTTCCTGATCACCTTCACCTTCGGTGGTCTGACCGGTGTCATCCTGGCCTCGCCGCCGATGGACTTCCACGTCTCCGACTCGTACTTCGTGGTGGCGCACTTCCACTACGTCGTCTTCGGCACGGTCGTCTTCGCGATGTTCGCCGGCTTCCACTTCTGGTGGCCGAAGTTCACCGGCAAGATGCTGGACGAGCGCCTCGGCAAGATCACCTTCTGGACGCTGTTCATCGGCTTCCACGGCACCTTCCTCGTCCAGCACTGGCTGGGCGCCGAGGGCATGCCGCGGCGTTACGCGGACTACCTCTCGGCCGACGGCTTCACGACGCTGAACACCATCTCGACGATCAGCTCGTTCCTGCTCGGTCTGTCGATACTGCCGTTCCTCTACAACGTGTGGAAGACGGCGAAGTACGGCGAGAAGGTCGAGGTCGACGACCCCTGGGGCTACGGCCGTTCGCTGGAGTGGGCGACGTCCTGCCCGCCGCCGCGGCACAACTTCCTCACCTTGCCGCGTATTCGCTCCGAATCCCCGGCGTTCGACCTGCACCACCCGGAGATCGCGGCCCTTGACGCGCTGCGCAACGGTCACGGCACTGAGGACGACAAGTCCCTCGCCGGCGGCAAGGAGGCGGGCAAGTGAAGATCCAGGGCAAGATGTTCATCTGGCTCTCCGTCTTCGTCCTCGCCATGGCGATCGTCTATGGCGTCTGGTCGAAGGAGCCCGCGGGTACCACCGCACTGTTCCTGGCCTTCGGTCTGTGCATCATGGTCGGCTACTACCTGGCCTTCACGGCCCGGCGGGTCGACGCGGGTGCACAGGACAACGAGAACGCCGAGGTCTCGGACGACGCCGGTGAGCTGGGCTTCTTCAGCCCGCACAGCTGGCAGCCGCTCTCCCTGGCCGTCGGCGGTGCGCTCGCCTTCATGGGCGTGGTCTTCGGCTGGTGGCTGCTGTACTTCTCCCTCCCGGTGATCCTCGTCGGCCTCTTCGGCTGGGTCTTCGAGTACTACCGCGGCGAGAACCGCACGCAGTGAGCACGGCGCAACTGCGCCACGGCGGGCCCGGACACCTCAACAGGTGTCCGGGCCCGCCCCGTTTGGGGGTCCGGGGCAGACCCGTTTGCAGTCCTCCAG